>JAZDOX010000035.1:0-2061 GCA_043798215.1 Candidatus Omnitrophota bacterium
TTTTGATATCAGTGACCACTTCTCCTGGCCGTGAATAGTGAATTTTTGTTTGCGTTTCCACTCACCGCGCTTTTTCTGCCACAGATAAATGCCCACCGCCTTTTTCTCAAAAGCCTCAATTAACACTACTGCCAACCACCACCCGGAACCTTTCTTTATTGTCTTGTAGTCCAATACTTTGAGCGGAGGGGCTATGGGTACTTGTTCCTGGTCCGGTTTCTTCTCCATCCTGAACCTCCTATGTTAAACTCTAAACTCGAAATCCTAAACTCTAAACAAATTCAAAATTCCAAACACAAAACTCAAAACTTGTCTGTTTAAAACATTCGAATTTTAGATTTTGGATTTGTTTAGAATTTAGAGTTTCGGATTTAGGATTTATTGTGTCCCCTGAATTTGCTTTCTCAAACATTTTATCTGCAAATTACTTCTTATCGAATATTTTAATAAAACGTTCTAAAACCAAAGCCCCTTTATAAAGGTCGTTGATCCTCGCATATTCATTCGTGGCATGGGCGCAGCCCGAACTGCCGTAACCCGTAGCCACTGCGGGTATATTTTTCTTTTTAAAAAAAGTAATTACGGTCGCGCCTTCGCTGCCTTTGACGCAGCTCTTTTCGACGATGCCCCGGGCTGCGTCTTTGAGTGAACGGACCAATGGATGGGAACCCTCTATTTCATAAGGCGTTTGAATATCATCAACCTGGATCTGATATCCCTTGTACTTTTTATCGAATGACTTTCTGATCTCGGATAATATTTTTCTTGCCTCCATCCCGGGCAAAAATCGCAGATCCACCTCAAACTCACACCAGTCCGCGACCATGTTGACCTTATCGCCTCCGTGGATAGTGCCTATATTTATTGTAGGAGGTTTTAAAAACTGATGTCGGGAAAAAGTCAATCGTGTCTTTTTAAGGGCCTCAATAAGCACAATAGCCTTATCAATAGCATTGATGCCCCTCTCGGGGTAGGCGCCGTGGGCTTTGCGGCCGCAGACCTTGACTTTAAAATGAATAAGCCCTTTCTGGGCAGAAATAATATTAAATTCATCGGAATCGAGAACGAGCGCAAAAGCGGGCTTAATAATGCCTTTTTCTAAAAAAGGAACGAGCCCTTTGCCGGAGCCGGCTTCTTCATCAGCGCTCGCTAAGAATATCACATCATTCTCTAAAGAAACTTTGTCCTCAACCAAGCTATTGAGAACTTCAAGAGATACTGCTAAATTGCCTTTGCAGTCCGTAGCGCCCCTGCCATAAATCTTACCCTTATCACGCGTGCCGGAGAAGGGCCCAAAAGTCCAACCTCGCCCCGCAGGCACAGTATCGAGGTGCGGTGTTATTAAAAGCGGCCTATTGATAGCTTTTGCGCCGGAGACAACCTCGCTCCTGAAAGACAAAACCGCCAAGACATTATCGCGGCGGGGATAAAAACTATAAATTTTAGGTTTTAAGCCCAATTTTTTCAAATAGCGGTGGATGAAAGCGGCGATAGTTGTTTCATTCCCCGGCGGATTTTCGGAATTGATCCGGATCAGATCCTGCGTCAGTTTGATGAGGCGCTTCTTATTAACCATAAAATCTCCATATTCGATACTAGATTCTCGATCCTGGATCCTCGATCCAAATCCTTGTTTTTCGAGCATCCAGCATCCAGAATCTAGGATCAAGAATGCAAAATTAGATAATATACCCTATTTCCCGCAGTAACTGCGGATTCTGTTTCCAGTCTTTAACAACCTTCACCCATAACTCAAGATAAACCTTCTTCCCGTAGAGATCTGACAATTCTTTCCTGCTCGCTTCGCCGGCTTTCTTTAAGTTTTCGCCGCCCTTGCCGATAACGATTCCTTTTTGGGAATCTCTCTCAACAAAGATAACGGCTCTTACAACCATTAACTTTTCGCTGCGGTCAATGATCTCCGATGCATGTACAGCTATAGAAAAAGGGAGTTCTTCTTTAAGGTAACCTAATAGCTTTTCGCGGATAATATCCTGAATAGTCAACTGACGGGGAAAATCCGTCAAGATATCTTCCGGATATAATGGCGGCCCCTCTGGC
>JAZDOX010000076.1:0-2341 GCA_043798215.1 Candidatus Omnitrophota bacterium
TCATCCAAAGCGCTCTCTAAAAGCGTCTCGACAAAACCTTTTATGGAAGTAAGCGGCGTCTTCAACTCGTGAGAAACATTGGCCACAAAATCGCTGCGCATCGTCTCGAGCCTTCTTATCTCTGTTATGTCATGTATAACCGCAAGGCATCCGCCCACCTTCTCGTTATCGAAAATCGGCGTCGCGTTTATCTGGAATATTTTACGAACAGGCAAAACAAGGTTTATCTCACCGGACGCTGACTCGCCTTTCTTTAAGACGTCATTAATTACTTCCGAGATATCGTTATTCCGGATCGCCTCGAGGAAATATTTACCTTCGACATCTCCTTTTATGATCCCGAATATCTTTTCAATGGTAGGATTGATAGAAACGATATAACCGGCCTTATCCACGACGATCACGCCCTCGATCATGCTGTTAAGTACCGCCGAAATTTCCTGGTTCTGCTTCCTTGTCTCTTTGATCTTGTCCTCTATGTCCTGAGCCATCTTGTTCAAAGTGGCGGCGAGTTCATCAATTTCGTCTTTAGAACCATGTATTATCCTGCGGCTAAAATCACCTTCCGAGAACTTACGCGAGACCTGTATCATCCTATTAATAGATTTTATGGTCTTGCCGGATACTACGGAACCCAGGATAAACGCAAGAACTAAGGCAAAAAACAACCCGGCGAAAACCGTCTTTCTAACCTCAAATAATGTCGTCTGAACGCTTTCCAGGGGGAGCGCCAGCCTCAAAGCCCCGATAATCTCACTCTTATCTTTCAGAGGCAATGCGACATACATCATATTAATCTTAAGAGTGGACGAATACCTGGTATCTATACCTATTTCGCCGTTCAAGGCTTTTGCCACTTCCGGACGGTTTCGATGGCTTTCCATATGCGAAATTTCTTGGTCAGATTTTTCGGATTCAGCAAGGACTTTTCCTCCGGAATTTACGATTGTAAGCCGGCATTTTATCCTGGGGCTCAGGGTTTTGACCAGTGTCTCCAGATAAACGGTATCTGCCTTCTTCAGGCTTTCAGCCGCAATCTGGTTCTCGATAAGTTTACCCTGATTTATGAGCGAGGCTTTAATATCGCGAAGGGAATTATCTTCCAGTTGTCTATCCAAAAAGAAAGCGATGACTCCGAAGGAAACGAGGACTATAAGGAAATATGAAAGGATTAATTTAAACTTAAAACTTCTGCTGGCTATCATCTTCGTGAAACTTTACCCTTCCCGCTCGAAACTGTAGCCATAACTCTTTACTGTGACAATACGCTTCCCTTCGCTCTTTAATTTTTTGCGAAGCGAGCCGATATGCACGTCAACCGTCCGGGTCTCGATCTCCACGGCGCGGTCAAGACCCCATATGGTATTCAGGAGATGTTCGCGCGAAAGGACCCTCCCATTTGCTTTCATTAGCGCCTTCAAAAGCTCGAATTCCTTCGCCGTCAGTTCTGCCGGCTTCCCCTTTACGGTCGCCTTGATCTTGGAAAAATCGACTGTCAGTTCACCTGTTTTGAAGACTTCCGGTAACTTATCTTTCTCTTTGATGCGGCGCAATACCGCCTTTATTCTCGCGATAAGCTCTCTAGGGCTGAAGGGTTTGGTAATGTAATCGTCCGCGCCAAGTTCCAGTCCGATTACTTTATCCGATTCCTGGCTTTTTGCCGTAAGCATTATTATCGGGATGGAGGCTGTCCTTTTTTCTTCTTTAAGCGCCTTGCAGACTTCCAGGCCGTCTATGCCGGGAAGCATCAAGTCTAAAAGGATAAGATCAGGGTGTTCCTTGCCAACTAGCTCCAGCGCAGTTTCTCCGTCGCGGGTGGATAAGGTCTTAAATCCCTCTTTGCCGAGATTATACTCGAGCATTTTGACGATATCTTTTTCGTCTTCGACTATAAGAATAGTCTCTTTCATCAGGTAGGCCTCTTTTGTTTGATAAGCAAAAGAAAAATGGGGCCCCTCTCCTATTAGGCGAGGGGAAACCTCTCTCTATGCACTGGTATCAATTATAGCCCCAATACAGGGATTATCAAGAGAATTTGGCTACTCAGAGAGGCTATTCCTCGCGGAATTTGTCCGTTTTGTCCAGTCTATTTTGCACCGGCCGATTTACAATCCAAACTGCTGCCTCATAAATATCATTTGCGATAAATTCCGGTGCAGTCAATAATTCTTCTTGATGTCTTACGCCGTGGCCGGTCAACAAATATATGGACTTCGTTCCGGCTTCTTTGGCCATCTGAATATCATGAGGATGATCCCCGACACAATAAGAATTTCTTAAATCTATATCAAACTCCATTTCAGCCTTCTTTATAAAATAATGGCTGGGTTTGCGACAAATA
>JAZDOX010000072.1:0-3735 GCA_043798215.1 Candidatus Omnitrophota bacterium
ATCACGATATATTAAAGTTTGACATTATAGGCAGACAACATATATATCGTTTGAACTTTTCGAACCGTATAGTAAAAGAAATGCTTGAACCTGTGTTCAAAAAAGAGCGCGCAGTAAAAGAAGATGTCATCGCGTTCCTGAATGATAAAATCAGCGAATATAAAGTCCGCAATATTATCTCGTCTCTTATACTTTATGGGAGTTTACAGAGCGGACAGGCGCGCCAGGGCAGCGACTGCGATATAGCTGTCGTGGTGAAGGACAAGCCCTTAAAAGAACGATTAGAAGGACTATTTATTGACAAAATTTCCGGCGAGTTTTCCAAATATTTTGGCATTCATCTGGACGCTTATATCAAGACCAAAGACGAATTTATCGGGAAATTGAAAAAAAATCTGCCGCCCGTATCCGCCTTAATGAATTCATATACCGTGATCTACGGTCAAGACCCGAAAGGACTGAAATAATATGACTCCAAAGAAATTAAAAACACGGCAAGAAGATAAATCCGCCGCGAGGGATTACCTGAAGAAGGCAGAGGATAATAATTCACAAATGTTGGCAGCCCTGAAAAGCGGCAATTTCAACGCCGTCGGGACCCTGGCGATTCAATGCGCCATTTCTTCCGCAGATGCCGTCTGTGTATATGAAAAGGGCGTCCGTTCCATTTCGGAGGATCACTTTGATGTGTGCGACCTGGTGAGTTCAATTACGAGGCCGGAAGCGCAGGAGAAGAGCAATTTGCTCAAGCGAATTGTCAGCAAAAAGAATTTGATCCAGTATGAGCGGCGCAATATACATCAAACGGAAGCGGAAGAGCTGGGAAAGTCAGTTTCTCGATTCTATAAATGGGTCAGTGATATAATAGGTTAAAACAGGGGGCGTTCCCCCTGGAGTTTATCCCGTACTCGATACGGGGCGGGGATGACAGGGGTGTTAGAGAGCTTTACACCATAGAAGCCAACCTTGAAAAAAATTGATTTTAATGGTAAAATTCAAAGACAAAGAATGAAGATAATCACGGATAGTATAATTCTTGAAGAACTGAAGCAAATGGCCTCGGCCATGTTCGGGAATTCGGTGAAAGCCGTAGTTGATACCGGGAGAGGGCTTATCGCGGTCGATGCCGAGCTCCATTCCGATTTGGAAGCGCTGCTCCTGCAGGACGGCTCAAAACAGAAAGATCTCTGGGGCATCAACCTTTATCCGGAACTTGAGGGAGAAGATTTCATCGAGTTTGACTCGATGATAAATATGCGCCCATCCCAGGATAACAGGAGCCGCGGAGTTAATGATGAGGGAATACGCAAAAAGATCATCGAAATCGCCGCGAAGAGGATTAAGCGATGAGTTATCAGCATAAAGACCTCGCCGCCGGGCGATGGAGTCAGTTGACGTTTCTTGAGCAGATGGCGAATATCGGAAGTGAAGTCGAGCGCGCCCTGAAGTGGCGCGCGAAAAATAACGACGCCTATTGCCGGCAGGCCTTCGAACGCGCTCTTGAGCTGACGGATTTGACGTTGGACTGCGTAAAGGGCTTTCCCCGCCTTAAAGAACTTGCCCGCTTACGGGAAACGATGGTGGATTATTTCTTCGGGGCAAACCTTTTTAAGTCCACGGATGATTTATGGAGAAAATACTTCCTTGCCTTCACCTACGCTGCGCGCAAGAATTATTAGTATTAGGGGGCGTTCCAAGATATGATCAGAGAGCAAGAGGCATTCTTAAGAAGGTTGATGATAGTGGCGGATATAAGGGACTTGACAGGAATACCATTCCATGGTATATTTTATTTCGGAAAGTCCCTAAAAAAGAGGATTAAATGAAATATATTGAATTCGCTGAGGCGCTAAAGAAGAACAGGTTATTCATCTTTAGCCTGCGAGACGCGGAAAACCTCTTCGCCGGCGAAAAACACAAAACGACAAAAAACAACCTTGGCCGTTGGGTAAGAATGGGGAGGTTGTTAAAACTGAAAAGGGACCTTTATGAATTCAATGATTTTGGCCTGGCGTCAAATATTCCCGATGCCTGCATAGCTAACAAGCTTTATACCCCCTCATATGTTTCTTTGCATACCGCGCTCTCAATTTACGGGATTATTCCAGAGATCGCGGCGGCAGTGATCTCTCTCACCACGCGGCCCACCCGGACATTCAGGAACAAATACGGCGTGTTTTTTTACAGAAGCTGCCAACCGCGAGCTTTCACCGGTTATAGATTGATGCCCTACGAAGGAACGAAGATTCTTATCGCTGATCCCGAAAAAGCCATGACGGACTTTATCTATTTTTCTCACCGCGGTAAAGAGACGCTTGATTTCGAACAAGAGCGTTTTAGCAGGGTAGCGCTGCGTAAATTTGACTGGCAAAAGGCCCTGGGATATGCCCGTCTTTTTAACCGCAAAACCGTCACTACTGTTAAACGGTTAAAGGAGTGGACAAAATGCTGAACATGGAATATCTTTTGGAAGAGGCAAAAAGCAATGCTTTGCCCATTATAAAGAAGAGGGCCATTATACGGGAATATCTCCAGATTATAATGCTCAACTCCATTTACCATCATGCGTTGGGAAAACATCTTTTTTTTATGGGCGGGACGGCAATGAGATATTTTTATAAGTTACCTCGATTCTCAGAAGATCTTGATTTTAATACCTCGCGCGTAACATACGGGCAGTTTAAGGATATCGTAGAGATGGTGCTTGCGGATGTATCCAAGGAAGGTTTTTTGGTAAAAGTCATATATCAAAAACGCAAAACTTTATTGAGAGCAGACATTATATTCGATGACGTGGTTGAGAAGTATAATATTTCCGATGGCCGGGGAATGAATCTTATGGTCAAAATTGAAGTCAACAACCCCTCATGGGAACTGCTTGCCGAATCAGCTGTCTTAAGTATGTACGGCTATAATTTTACAGCGCTTTTAATGAGTAAGGGCGATCTCCTCGCGGAAAAAACATGCGCGCTTTTGAATCGAAAAAGGGGGAGGGATATATACGACCTTCTCTTCATGCTGCAGAGAAAATTCCCTTTTAATGAAAAAACGCTTAAAGCTAATAACGTCAGATTGCCGGTAAAAGATGCCATTTTAGCCTATTTCAAGAAAATGGAAAAGAGCGAACTTAAACGTTTGACAAACCAGGTTAAGCCTTTTTTATTCAAACCGGAAGATGCCGAATTAATCATTAACGCGCCTTTGTATGCTGAAACTTTTTTGCGGGACTATTAATCCTTACCACAGGAGAAAGGGCTATATGATCAGGGAGCAAGAGGCATTCTTAAGAAGGTTGATGATAATAGCAGATATAGGGGTAGTGGCCGCCTCTTTTATTCTGTCCTACTTCTTGCGTGAAAATATCCACTCATTCTATAAGTTGGACTTAATTCCCTCAAGGCAAGTTATCGGGATGCCCGCCCCTTTAGATATGTATCTTTGGCTGCTTCTTTTTATTCTCCCTATCTGGAGCGGGCTGCTTTATTTCCAAGGAATATATAAATCTTTTAGAACCAGAAAGTTCATTGAGATATTCTGGATCATCCTGAAGACGGGATTCTTTGGTATTTTGTTGTTTGGCAGTGCGGTCTTTATCTTTAAACTCCATTATGTAAGCCGATTCTTCATACTTCTTTTTACATTTTTGAGCGGATGCTTATTAAGTATTGAGAAAGGCATATTGATCGGTGTTTTCAGGTTTATCCGCCATAGAGGGTATAATTATCGCAACTTCCT
>JAZDOX010000105.1:0-2435 GCA_043798215.1 Candidatus Omnitrophota bacterium
TAAAGTTTTATTTATTGACGCTGATCTGAGAAAGCCGCAGCTGCATAAGATATTTAATTTGGAGAAGCAGGACGGACTGGGCGAATATTTAACAGGAGACACGGGTTTGGGCTCGGTTCTTATGAGCCAGATTATTCAGGATACCGGAATTGAAAATTTAAAGGTCATAACTTCCGGCAAGAAAGTCAATAACCCCGCCGAACTCATCGGCTCCAAAAGGATGGCGGATTTTATCGCGCAGGCAAAGCAGATGTTTGATTTTGTTATTTTTGATTCTTCGCCCGTTATCAGCGTCACGGACTCCGTCATACTGTCGGATATGGTAGATGCCGCCATTCAGGTGGTGCGCAGCGGCCGTATTCTGGCGCCGGCCGCTATAAAGGTCAAAGAAAAGCTTATGAATACGAAAGCGAAGTTTTTGGGCGTTGTGCTTAATGATCTCAAGGCAGAACACAGCGACTATGGCTATTACCATTATTATAAGTACAACCATTATTACGGTGAGGAAGGCCAAAGGCGGAATCCGAAAAAAAAGGAAGAGACATTTAAAGAGAAGCTCGTGTCAATGGTTAAGAACAAGTTTAATCATAAAGTGAAGGCGGGAATATGAAGGACAAGATATTCTCGATATCCGGAGCCGCGGAACATCTGGGCGTATCTGCTTTGACATTGAGGAAATGGGAGGCCCAGGAGAAGATCAGAGCGTTTCGCACGCCCGGCGGCCACCGCCGTTTCCGCAAAAGCGATTTGGATATCATCCTCGGCCCTGATGCGAAATCCACCGATAAGTTGCGGACTGTCGTCAAGAAGATAGAATCTATGGACTTAATAAAAGACGGTCAAGAATACTTGAATGCTATAGTCAAAGAATTAAGGGAGATCATTTAGTGGATGTCCTTATAATATACGACCGGCTCATCGAATCTCTTCTCGTATTTCTGCTGGCTTTCACTCCGCTGGCCTTCGGCGCGGTGCATCCATGGTCGATCGCCATCTTCGAAGTAGCCGCAGCGCTGATAGCGTTTTTTTGGATACTCAAGATGCTGTCGCGCAACAAGTCTGAATTCATCTTTTCCCCGTTTCTTGCACTCTTCCTTATCTTAATTAGCTACTCATCGTTACAATTTTTTCTTTCGTATAACACACATGACGCAATACGCAATACGCAATACACAATACACACTATTTATTCCTGGGCTACTAAGACCGAACTTCTCAAGCTCATCTCTTATTTATTAATCTTCCTGGTTACGCTAAATACCATCAGGACCAAGGTTCAGCTAAAGAGAGTAATGGCAGTCATCATCACAGTGGGCTTTTTTATGAGCATATTCTACCTGATGCGCTACTTTGGCGCGCCTGCTCCGTGCGGTTTTGTCAATTCCGACCATTTTTCGGCCTATCTGGGCATGATTATTCCGTTATCGCTCGGCCTTCTCTTAATAGAAAATACCTCTGTTCGCCCTTTACTTTTTTTCACCATAATTGTCATGGGTGGAGCCCTTTTCTTTACCATGTCGCGCGGCGGCATGTTCAGTTTCATCGCGGCGCTTTTATTTATCGCGCTGCTTGCCTCCACCCGGCGGTCAATGAAAGATAAAGGCTGGCTCATTTTAGCGATTGCCGTCTTTATCATCCTCATCATCGCCTGGCTCGGAGCCACTCCTGTTGTGGAGAGAATATTGAGCTTTAAGGCCGAGATAACATCGCGATATTTCGGAGGGAGACTGCCTATTTGGGAGGGGACTCTTAATATCATCAAAGATAATCCTATCTTTGGCACCGGGCTGGGGACGTTTAATTATACTTTTCCCAAATATCAACCTCTCGCGATAATAAATAAACATTATACCTACGCCCATAGCGATTTTCTTGAGCTTCTATCTGAAACAGGAATCATAGGTTTTTCTTTATTTGTAATCTGCGGTCTATGGTCTATGGTTTATCTATTCCGTCGCTTTAACCAGCGCCACGACCCCTGGGTTACGGGCTTGTCGATCTGCGTCTTCGGTTCTTTGGGGAGTATCTTTATCCACTCATTTACCGACTTTAATCTGCACATCCCAGCGAATGCGATTCTGCTCTCGGTCATTTTGGCGTTGTTTGTTTCAATTTTGAATACAACGAATGAAGCAATCTCATGCAACACTCCAATTATACGCTTTCAGTTTGTAGCCTTAGCCGTCGGCCTGCTCATTGTTTACGCAGTAGCAGCTGTCCGTCCCGCTCTCAACCTCGACCCCACTAACGCCGAATATTATTACGAGCTTGGTAAACAGCAAGGCAAGCTTAAAGCCTATAACTCACAGCTCATAGCTTACTCCAAGGCCGTCGCCCTTAACCCCACCAACAGCCAATACCATCAGTCCTTAGCCTGGGCTTATGGCCAGTTATATGCTTTTTCTCGTCCGTCATCCGTCGTCCATCGTCCATCA
>JAZDOX010000107.1:0-6589 GCA_043798215.1 Candidatus Omnitrophota bacterium
CATGCTTCGGATAGAAAGTCAAATAATAAATTGATAAAATGAACGTGGTCAATTTAAGAGGGGGATTGCTTCGTCCCGCCTTAAGAAGCGGCGGGACTCGCAATGACAACGAGGGGTCGCTTATTTACGCTAAGATATTACAAAAAGCTGGTCGGGTAGTGCGATAACGGCTTCAAGCATATCATGCTCGATTATCCATTTACGGATCTCGCTTTCACCGCTTCCCGCATTGCCAGAAAACAACGGCGAGCCATTAAAGACAATACCGAGTCTTGCGCCGCCATTTTCCTGCCGCATTTTTGAGATCATATGTTGAAGGAACAGAAAAGAACCGTCGCTGATGCGAGGAAGGCCCGCGCCGAATCGTCCGGAAAAACCAAGCTGTTCGGATTCCTTGGTGATTTCTTCTTCAATTTTCTTCCACTCCACGCCAAAGGGAGGATTGCTGAGCATATAATCAAACTTGTCATCCTTAAGCCCATCTTGGGTGAACGAATTGCCGAATTTGATATGCTCTGTATTCTGTCCCTTAATGAGCATGTCGGAATTGCAGATAGCGTAAGACTCCGGATTAAGCTCTTGCCCGAATACGCGTAAATCAGCATCGGGGTTAAGCTCGCGCAGGTATTCTTCTGCCACAGAAAGCATCCCGCCGGTTCCGCAAGCTGGATCGTATAAGGTTTTGACGATACCTTTCTTGGTAAGAATCTCTTTATCATTCAAGAATAGGATGTTGACCATAAGCCGAATAACTTCACGGGGCGTGAAATGCTCTCCGGCGGTTTCATTTGAGATGTCAGCAAATTTACGGATAAGCTCCTCAAAGATATAGCCCATCTCGATATTTTTGATTTTATCGGGGTGCAGATCGACATCGGCAAATCGCTTAACAACCACATACAAAAGGTTTGCTTTATCGAGCCGCTCAATATGATCATCAAAATTGAAATGCTCCAAAATATTGCGGGCGTTTTTTGAAAAACCATTAATATAATTCCTGAGATTCGCGGCGATATCGTTTGGGTCGGCAACCAGCTTCTTAAAATCAAACTTGCTCTTATTGTAGAAGGACAGCTTCGCTTTTTTCTTTAGCACTGTTTCAGCGGCTTCCGGAGATAGTCCCTTCGTCTGGGGAAGATATGATAAGACCGTTTCTTTGGTCGGTTCAAGCACACAGTCCAAACGGCGCAAAACTGTAAGCGGCAATATTACCCGGCCATATTCCGACTGCTTATAGTCACCGCGAAGCAAATCCGCGATGCCCCAGATGAAATTAGCTCTTTCTTTAAAATTTATGGTCACTCGCTATCTCCTTTACGATTGCTTCCCAGTTGCCACAACTCCCTGCTGATGGCGCCGCCTGAAGCCATTTATTTCTTATTTTCGCACTTATTGCACAGCTCGGGATCCTTAACTGACAGCCGCACGCCGAACAGCGTCTTGGCGATCAGCCGATATAAAAACCCTTCCAGCGAGACCTTACACTTTTTACATTTTTTAGCCATCGTAATCAACGCCTCGATCAACCACTTGATACCTTTTTAGCACGTTGCGCTGGTTTACGTCGAGTTTTATATTCAAGCATTTCAAGCATCAACTTGCGCCGCTTCTTCAATGGAACATCAAATGCGCTTTCACCCAAATGACAAAGAGCATCGCCAATTCGGCCATGGCTTCCACCAAGATTATGGATATCGCACCATACCCCGCCTTCGCAATGAGGCAAGGTGCATTCCTTAAAGATAGCGCAATCCCTAGTTTCATAACGCCTTGCCGCGTCCAACAGTGCCGGAGTCGCACCGATGGGGACATCTGCCTTTCCGGCGGCATCCCGCATGGCAAGGGCTATCTCGCAATCGTAACCATCGCTGAACAAAATGGTTTTTGCTTCTTTCATCATCCCGGCTTTTTTGAATAATTTAGCGAGAAGATTTTTATGCTTTTTTGTGTATTCCATGACCTGTGTTTTCCCTCTACGATGCTAAGATTTCTTCAATCTTAAGCACAAAATCCTTCGCGTCTTCGATGATCCATTCGGCGCTTCATCTTATTTATTACGCTTATCAATGCCGAGAAGCATGCGTTCACGCTTTAACTCCCGCACAAGCTCTTCTTCAGTAGGCAAATACAATTTGTACCGCGAGGCAAATATCTGCTTATTATCCTTCGACAGTGTGTACCGAACCACCGCATCTTTTTTATCCTCACATAAAATAAGCCCGACCGTAGGGGTATCGTCCGATTGCTTGACTTCGCGGTCATAATAATTCACATACATCTGCATCTGGCCGATATCCTGATGAACAAGTTTGCCAATCTTCAGGTCAATGATCACATAACATTTAAGCATCGCGTTGTAGAATACGAGGTCGATATAAAAATGGTCTCCCTCCAGTGAGATTCTCTTTTGCCGGGCAACAAAGGTGAAACCTTTACCAAGCTCAAGCAAAAACTTGGAAAGATTGTCTATGAGCGCCTGCTCTAATTTGCTCTCATAGAGCTTTGATTGGGGAGATAAACCGGTAAACTCGAGCACATACGGATCCTTGATCATGTCTTCGTAAGTGGCCATTTCCTGTCCTTTTCGGGCCAATCTCAAAAGACCTTTTTTGTCTTTGCTCAAGGCCAGCCGCTCAAAAAGAAGAGAACCTTTTTGCCGCTCAAGCTCACGGGCTGACCAATTATTATTGACACACTCGACCTCATAGAAAGAACGGGCTTGGGGTTTTTCGACACGCATCAGAATGCGGTAGTGCGTCCAGCTTAATTCGTGACGCAATGCGTCACGTTTTGGATAAGAAAGATAGAAATACCGAATGTTGCGCAGATTTGATTCATCAAATCCTCTCCCAAAATCGGCCGTAAGTCTAACGGAAAGTTTTTCCAGGACTTCTTCCCCGTAACCAGCGCGCGATTTTCCCCGTTGCTCTTCCTCAACAATTACTTTTCCAATTTGCCAATATGCTGTAACCATCTCCGTATTAACAGCCCGCGCGATATTTCCGCGCGCATCTTCTATAATTCTTCGTATGCGGTCATATATCCCTTGCGCCTGAACGGCTTTTTCAGCAGGCATATTATTTGCCTCCTTCTCGAATGAGTTGCCAGAACAAGAATTCGCTATACAACACGATGCGATCATTCCACAGGTTATCGTAGAATTCGGTCTTGGCTTTAAAACCATCAATAAACTTTTTTGTTGTGGTACTTATCGGCCTTATTTCTAAAAGTGGGCTGGCATCCGTCTTTGCTTTATTCAATATATCAATGATGTCGCTCTCTTTATCCGGAACAACAGCCAGTATGTCAATATCGCTTCCCTTTGTCCATTTGCCCCTTGCTACAGAACCGAAAAGAATGACAAGCTGGATCCGTTTATTTGAAAGCTCTATAATAGAATCCGTGTATTTTTTAATCAGGCGGGCGATATTCTTATTCTTTGCGTAAAATATCTTGCGCCGCTCAAGCTCCAAGAGCTCGAATATCTTTATGGTGTCCTCGTTCTCAAGATTTGGCTTAAAGAAGGTGGAATGTGACATCTCGTTGCGCTTAAACATATCGTTCTTCACGAATAAGCGCATTGAATTGTCAACATTAGCCAGCGATGATTTTGACAGGCGGGAGAGCTCGCGCAAGTGAATCTCTTTAAAAGGGTCTTTTAGGAATACTTCGAGTATTTTCTTCCTTCCGGCCGGGATTAACATAGGTTCATCTCCTGCTCTATTGGATAATACAACTGTACGAGAGTATAGAACAGAAGCGAGGATAAGTCAATGAAATTTTAACCCAGCAGGGATACTAAAAAAGGATTCTTTTTTGTTAAATTGACCATGACATGACATTTTAAAATTTTAAATCACTGACAGGCTGCGCCTCGCCCGACCCGCACCCGACACCCCCTCGGAAGGACCCGTAAGCTTAAACAGGCATTATTACCAAAACAAACCCGATTTACCGCATTGATTGCAGGCGTTTCAGCAAGGCGAGATTCTGTAGGATAGAACGTTGGATGGCTTTCTCGTACTTGATACAGCCGCGCTTACAGTCTATAAGGTTCCAATGCTTTGCGATAGGAAGCTGGATCGGTAAGAAGTATCGGAAAAAGGTACTTAAGATATCGCTGGCTCAAAAGCTTCTGATCGATTGGAGTGATTTTCTTTATAGACGAGCCTAACGGGGTTTCGAATTCTTGTGTAATTACCACCTTTACTGCTATTATGCTCTATTACACGACGAGGAATGTCGATAGAAACGCCGATATAGAGCGTGTTGTCAGAGCATTTGATAATGTAAATATTCCACATGATTCGTTCTTTGGTGGTTCGACGCGCTCGCCTGAAGTAAGCGAGGGCTCGCTTGCTCACCACCATGGTGAGCAAGGAAAAACCTCTCTCCGGTTAAATTGGAGTGAGGTTTTTCCGCGCCGAACCATGGTAGCCCCATGGGGATTTGAACCCCAGTCTTTAGGCTGAGAACCTAACGTCCTGGGCCAGGCTAGACGATGGGGCCTTTTGTGTATTAAGTATTGAGTGCAGAGTATTGTGTCAGGCCGTACTCAATACTTATAACGCCATACTCAATACTAAAACTGGTGCGCGGGGTGGGATTTGAACCCACACAGCTTGCGCCATATGCCCCTCAAACATACGCGTCTGCCAGTTCCGCCACCCGCGCACGAAATTATTTTTTTCAACGAGGGCTCACTATTATAACTGAATCGTCAGTAAAAGCAAGTGCGAAGCGAAATTGGTCCCTCGGCGTGGCCAACTATCTTACAATTGCCGTGCTCGGGACCATGGTGAGCAAGCCAAAAATTGCAAATGCAATTTTTGGCGCGTCGAACCATGGTTGCCCAGTTAGGATTCGAACCTAAACTAGATGGTCCAGAGCCATCCGTGCTACCATTACACCACCGGGCAACGTTAACAAAATTTCGCGAGCCGCTTCAATACCTTTTCGCGTCCGAGCAACTCCATCATATCAAATAACCCGGCGCCGACGGTCTTGCCGCTTATGGCCACGCGCGTCGGATGGATCAATTCTGCCGCTTTTACTTTAAGCTCATTCGCAAGCTTTCTGTAAGCTTCCTCTATCGACACCTTATCAAAATTGCTACCTGCTTCTATCGCGGACTTGCATCTGTTTATTATATCCTTGGAATTCTGTTTTTTTAAATATTTCTCTACCGCCTTCTCGTCATATTCCGCTTCGTCGGAAAAGAATACCTTGTAAACTCCCACAAAGTCTTCAAGCGTTTTCGTCCTCTCTTTGTATGCGGCGGCTATACATCTCCATCGGTCCCGGTCGAACTTATCGTCTATGACATTCTTCCCTTTAAGGTACTCTTCCGACCGTCGGGCCAACTCGTCCGTATCCATGCTCTTAATATATTGTCCATTTATCCAGCTTAACTTATCCATGTCGAATATGGCGCCCGTCTTATTAACATCTTTGACGTCGAATAATTTTATAACCTCCTCTACAGGCAGAATCTCCACGTCGTTACCCGGCGCCCAGCCCATCAGGGAGAGATAGTTCACCAAAGCCTCCGGCAGAAACCCCATATTCTTGTATTCGAATATGCTCGTCGCTCCGTGGCGTTTAGACATCCTTCCGCCGTCCTTGCTGAGTATCAAAGGTATGTGCGCGAATTTTGGCTGCGAAAGACCAAGCGCCTCGTAGAGCATGACCTGTTTAGGCGTATTGGATATGTGGTCGTCGCCGCGTATTACATGAGTTATCTGCATTTCGTGGTCGTCCACGACGCACGCGAAATTATATGTGGGCGTGCCGTCCGACTTCATCAGGACCTGGTCCTTTATGTCATCCGTGGAGAACTCGACTCTCCCGCGTATCATATCCTCGAAGGCCACTTTCTTTGACTTCTCCACTTTAAATATTATGGCCGGATCCTCGAGATAAGCCAGGCCTTTTTCAACGAGCACATTGGCGTACTTTTTGTAAATATCAAACCGCTGAGACTGGAAACTGAGCTCCCCATCCCATGTCATGAAGAGCCATTTGAGCGAGGCCAGTATCTCTTCCAGGTATTCGGACCTTGATCGCTCCTTATCGGTATCTTCTATCCTTATGATAAAAGCTCCCTTGTTGTGCCTTGCGTAAAGCCAGTTAAAGAGCGCCGTCCTGGCGCTTCCTATGTGCAGATATCCCGTCGGACTCGGCGCGAAACGAACTCTCACCATAAAATTAGGCCCTTTGATAACCTTTCTCGATCGCTCTCTTATTCAGTATGAATATATCTTCTTTATCTCCGAGCATCTCATGCAACGCGCCCGTTACCACTCTCACCGGAAATAATTTAGATCGCTTTAACAGAGCTCCCAGCGCCACCATATTGGCCGAGCGCGCGCTCCCCAGTTTTGAAGCTATCTGGGTCATGGGTATCGAGACTACCTCCAGGTCTTTACGCTTCGGTTTTGACTTTATGAGCGATCTGTTCAGTATCAACAAGCCCTCCGGCTTCAACCTCTCCTCGTATTTTGTTAATGAAGGCTCGTTCATCGCTACGAGTATATCCGGCGTGGTGACTATCGGATTGGCTATCTCCTTATCTGATATCTTCGTCATC
>JAZDOX010000020.1:0-2610 GCA_043798215.1 Candidatus Omnitrophota bacterium
ATCCGGGCATAAATCGGAAAGTTTTGCCGTGACGGGTTTTGCAACTTCTTCTCTCGCTTTTTTCATGCCTCAAAAACCTCCTTTTTTCATTAAATGGGTAGAAGAATTTCATATTTTGAGCGTCCTTGTAACTTAGTGAAATGACGCTCGAATTTTTCAGCCGCGTGCAGAAACACGTTGGGGTTTGAACTACTCGGATTCGCAAACCACGCTGGAAGAACCTAAACGATTAATAAAATCACATACTTATATTTTATCTCCACGATATCGACTACTTATACAATTCGGTTCTAAATGGCGCCGCGCTCACCCGTGGGTTAGGGCGGAAGTATTTCTCAGCCAGCGGCTTTTCAATCCCACACTTTGAGCACGTTCTCATAACTTCCCCATCTCCGCATCCATCGCCTTCTTAATTTCGATTGGCAACTGTTCTTTGGCCGCCTTGTCTGCCACCGTATGAAACTGGAAGAGCGGCTTATATAATGGCGCCCTTACAAACATCCAGACCGGGATGATCTTGCCACCCGTCGTGCGCTTATAGATACCTGGGTGCAGTCCGTTCTTCCATTTTGTAAGCGCAAAGTAATAATAACCCTCAACGGCCACGCCCTTGCGCTTGCGTGCCTTCATCATCCTGAGTTTCTTATTGACTTCTATGTTTGCCCATCCCTTGCCCTTCATGCCTACCGGCCTGTTGGCTGAGTAGCCCGCTTCTTTAAATGCCCGGAAATAGGAAAGGATTTTGATAATCTGCCCACGGCTCATATTTCCGTATGAATCCAGATCACAACCAGACCCGGGCACGATATACAAGTTGGCGGGCAATACCCTAATCGCACGCAGGCGGCGCTCAAATGATTTCACGTCTCTTTCCCCTCCGTATATCTGTGGGCGCAAAATGGTGGCGTATGAGCGCAGGGGACTACCGTGTTGTTCGTCCTTAATTTTAATCACGGCTTTGAGGTCTTCTGGTTTTGCGGGTGTGACGTGAAAGGCTTTGAGCATAAACGGCACGGGGTTTTTAAACACCCGTTTCATTTCATCAATCTCTTTCACTTCTACCGCCCTGGCTGTTACTGTGAGCGCCTTTGCTGTTGCCCTGGGGATGGCGGTTTTAAGTTTTTCTATTTTCTTTTTGATTGTCTCTGTTTGGCTTTTATTGGTGGTTATGGTAAACATTTCAACCTCCTATTGCTTCGGCCCCTACCTGTTCTTCCGATAGTCCTGCATGTTGATCTTGATAAATTTCATATCTGCCAGCCTTGACGCGATTCTTGCCCCAAGTGTTTCTTCAATGTCCTGGAGGGAAAGATTTGTTGTGATGATAGTTCGCCGGTTCTCGCGGTTGCGGCGATCAAGAATTAAATAAAGCGTTGTGATGGAATACTCTGTGGTTTTCTCTGCTCCTAAATCATCCAATACCAGCAATTCATAATCGGAAAATTTAGCGATAATTTCCTCTTCAGTTTCATTGCTTTGCGAATCAAATGATCCACGTATTTTTAGAAGGAGTTCCGGAATTGTTATAAAATATGCTGCCCATCTAAGGTTTGCTTCCCGGAGCATTGAAATGGCAAGGTGCGTTTTCCCGCACCCTGTTTTTCCGCTCAAAATAATACTCTCTACTTTTATATCCCTAAGATCCCTAACAAGCTTCTCGTTTCCTTTGAAATTATCGAAAGAATAATCCTGATATTTTATTGATACGCCCGCGAGCCTTTCGGGTATAATGATAGGTATTGATATTTCTTTCGGCAGGGCGGCAGGCTTTGTTTTTGTGGCCGCGCCTTCTGGTTTAACAAAGTGTTGATTCAACCGCCCAATAATGTCTTGCAAAGTGTCTTTAATACTCGGCATCAATGGGATACGGTCTCCCATCGCTCTTAGCTCTTCCCGCCGCGCCAGGAGCTGATTGTTTGCCTCCTCTATATCTATCTGATTTTCCATCTCCATTTCCCCCTTGAGATTCCCATACTCGGATTGACGCTTTCCAGTCCTTCATTTTATTTTTTCCTACCATCCAACCATTGCTCATATAGTGGTTAATCCATTCTTGGGGGTTGATTTTATTTTTTCGTTCTTGGCAGTACGCGGCGACCTCTTCCCCTGTAGGTATAATAAATAACCTATTACTTATCTTATTATGAGGTGAAGACTGAAGAGCTTTAATTTCGCTTGAAGCGTTGCTTGAAGCGTTGCTTGAGACATTCCGCTTCTTTTCTTGAGTCTTTAATCCTCCAGTTCTTCCTGATAAAATTAACTTTTCTCGGTACTCTTCTTGCTCTTGTCGTGTTTGCTCAAGGCGGGAATTTTCCAAAGTAGAACCGTTATTTGTCTGGGAAAATTTCCCGCCCATCCCACCTGGTGTTATCCAGAATTTTCCCATTGTTTTACGATCAATTCCACCAATCCGGGCAAGAGTTATAAGGTTGTTTGGCAGGGGTCCGCTTACCCACTCGTGCAGCAAAAGACGGAAATATGCGCCCACTTCAGTAGCCGACCATCCAACTGTGTCCATATAAAAATCGGCGGCGTATAATTGGAAGGCAGGGGCTTTCATGGCAGTCCTTGACAGACGAAAAAAGCCCGCTCCAAATTGCAACGATAGAG
>JAZDOX010000044.1:0-47881 GCA_043798215.1 Candidatus Omnitrophota bacterium
TTTAAAACTTGCGAGAAAGGAGAGATTGGCGTATTATTACGAGTGTAAGACAAAGGTAAGAGAGCAAAAATCAGGCACTCGGCTGGAAGTTGTATACAACTCCTTCGCATTTTGCTGAAAAAATCGAAAAAAAATTCCGATCTTAAATACGATAGCTATAATTGGGTTTCTGAATGGTTAAAAGCTGATCAGGAAAAGGACATGAAAACAGAGATTGGTATTCAAAACAAGCAAAATTATATCTTAACTCCAAAAATTTTAATATCAGAATTGGCTCCTGGTCGCACTACCAGAGAGGATATAGAAAGACATCCAGTACAGATAACAGGAGCCCTCAGTCTTGAGAGCGATGTACTTGCCAAAGGCTCTGAGGGCATACCTGTTTTGATGCGTGTGACATGGCAAAATGTGAACGGACATGTTTTTGATGAAATTCATAGCTACAGATTGATAGGCACAAAAATAGTATCGAGCAATAAATTTGGTTATTCTTTTACGTTCAGACCCGAAGGGATTATTTCTAAGAAAGATACTGGTAAATTATAATTTTGATAATTTGGGCATGTCTTAGATGAAGAAATCTTCCAACGGGCCGACACAGAGGTCGGCCCCTACAACATTGTGTGTCAAATAGCAGGGTAGCAACTAGAGATTATACGTATCTTTTCGCGGCGCGTACGGAAATTTTTGCGGCTCGGATTCCGCCATATTAACCTTAAGCGGAACGCAAAAATTTACGCCGAGTGAGGATTGCCATAGGAGCAAGCCGAGCGTCGGCGCGAAAAGATACGCACGATGGGCCCTATCAATAAAGGTAACAGGGCGGCCCCTACACTGGTAAAATCAAGCGATGCAGCGAAGATGAAAATCAATATGTTGAGCGCCGCCAGAGGTGTAATTTATGGACGATAAAATCTTAAACATATTCCGCGCTTCAAACGGTGAATATATCTCCGGCGAAGAGCTAAGCGAGAAACTGAAGATCTCCCGCGCGGCGGTGTGGAAACATATCGAGAAATTAAGAGACGAGGGCTATGATATCGCGGGCGAGACGCATCTGGGCTACAGGCTAATCGGAACACCCGACAGATTGATACCCGAAGAGATATCTTACCGGCTTGGAACAAAGGTAATCGGAAGGAAGATATACTCCTACGATACGACTGATTCGACGATGGATATCGCCCATAAGCTGGCGCAGGCTAATTCCCCGGAAGGGACCGTTATCTTTAGCGAAGGCCAATCAAAAGGGCGCGGAAGAATGGGAAGGCAGTGGCTGTCGCCAAAAGGTAAAGGTATATATCTGTCGCTTATATTGAGGCCCAAGCTGGCTCCCGCCGAAGCCTCCAGAATAACCCTGATGACAGCCGTGGCGGCGGTATTGGCCATAAGAAAAGTAACAGATCTTCCCGCGCTTATCAAATGGCCAAATGATATCTATATAAACGGCCGCAAGGTATGCGGAATCTTAACCGAGATGAACGCCGAGATTGATACAGTAAAATATGTTATAATCGGAATGGGCGTAAATGTTAATTCCGAGAGAGACGGCCTTCCTAAGGAAGCCACCTCGATTAAGAACGAAGCGGGGAATTCTATCTGCCGCGTCGAGCTGGCCAAAGAATTATTAAGGCAGATAGAGGAGCAGTATAAACTTCTTGATAAAAAAGGGTTTGAAGGGATAATGGACAAATGGCGCGGCTTCTCATATTTGTTTGGAAAGCGGATAAAAGTTATATGCCGCGAAAGAGAACTTGAGGGCTCTGCGCTGGACATAGATTCAAACGGCGCGCTTATTGTCCGGACAGATTCGGGTTTTACGGAAAAAATTTTAGCCGGCGATGTTTTGATGGTGAGGTAAAAGATGTTTTTAGCGATAGATATAGGAAACACGAGCGTTTCTTTTGGGATATTCAAGGGTAAGAGATTGGCGTATTCCTGGAAGGCCTCCACAGGCCAGATTCTCGCGAATAAGGCCTTTGTTCTTAAAAATTCGAAAGAAATAGATGCCGCAATAATCTCAAGCGTTGTTCCGAAAGCGGCGCCTATAGTTAAAAATGTAATTAAGAATAAGCTTGGAATACGGCCCCTTGTTTTAGGCAAGGACCTTACGGCGCCTATAAAAAATCTTTACCGTTTTCCCAAGCAGGTGGGGCAGGACAGATTAGTAAACGCGGTTGCCGCCAAAGAAATTTATGGTTATCCGGCGATAGTGGTGGATTTCGGCACCGCGATCACTTTTGATGTAATTTCAAAAAAAGGAGATTACTCGGGAGGAATTATATTCCCCGGAATCGAGACATCTCTTAACGCTCTTTCAAAAAAAGCGGCCCTTCTTCCAAAGATAAAGATATCTCTGCCTAAAGAACTCATAGGAAGAGATACCGTAAGCAGTATGATAAGCGGCGTTTTTTACGGAATCGGTTCCTTATGCGATGGGATTGTCTCAAAGATAAAAAATACTTACGGCCCGCAAAAAGTTATCGCCACCGGAGGCCACTCTTGCCTTATGGCTAAATTCTCAAGCTCGATAGATGAGATAAACCCCGATTTAACCCTTCAGGGCCTGCGGATAATCCGCGAGAAATCGTTTAAAATATAAGATGTTGTAATAGTATTGACAAAAATGATTTTTTGATATAATATTATATATTCGAATATTGAGAAATAAGGAACTATGGAAGAATTGGCATATAAAATAAAATCGGATTTTTTGAAGGCGCTGGCTCATCCCATCCGGCTTCAAATTATAGAATTGCTGAAGAGCGGAGAAGAGAAGGTAGGCGATATCATCAAGAGAATAGGGATACCCCAATCCAGCCTCTCCGGGCATCTATTGGCTTTAAGGGAAGCCGGCATATTAAGATCCAGGCAGCAAGGCACGTTGATTTATTACGCTATCGAAGACGAAAGCATATTTCAAATTTTGCGGCCGATAGCGAAATTATTAAAGAAAAAAATAGAAAAGACAGCGACTGTTTTGAATAGTTTAGGCAAGGAAAGATAAAAATCGCAATTTATAGATAAAAGCCCTGCCTTTAAGGATTTCACTAAAATAGATGGGAAATTTAAGTTTTATTTTATCGCCGGATTGGCTCTCGGCTTTCTTTCTTTTTGTAATTGCCGTTATCTCTCTGCCTTCGGCGCTTTATTCCTTTGGATATTTAAAAGGTGAATATTCTCCTGCCAAGACGGTTCTTGTATGGTTTCTATTCCTCGCTTTTACGCTGTCTATGGCTGTCGTAGTCGCCGCCCGCAATATCTTCTTATTCCTTGTGGCGTGGGAGATTATGTCTTTAGTTTCATATTTTTTCGTTGCGCTTGACACCACTCATGAAAAATCCATTCAGGCCGGCACGATCTATATAGTAATGACGCATATCGGGACCGCTTTTTTGATTGTCGCGTTTATGATAATGTATAAATATGCGAATTCATTTGATTTTTTGGCGATAAAGAACGCTTGCCCGGCAATGTCCCCCCAGACTAAAAATATCGTTTTTTTATGCCTTTTGATCGGTTTCGGGACAAAAGCCGGAATTGTGCCTCTGCATATCTGGCTTCCTTACGCGCATCCTCAGGCGCCAAGTTATGTCTCCAGCATTATGTCGGGCGCAATGATCAAGACGGCGGTATACGGCATAATCCGGTTTGTGATATTTATACTGGGAGTAGGTTCTTCCTGGTGGGCGGTTCTTGTTTTGGTTTTAGCGGTTATCTCCTGTCTTGTGGGAGTAATTTACGCCCTTATGGAAAATGACCTGAAGAAACTCTTGGCTTACTCCAGCATAGAAAATATCGGGATTATCTTGTTGGGGATAGGGTTGTCGATGTTTTTCTTAAGTATGAACCTGCCGTACTTAGCCGTATTTTCAATGATAGCCGGCTTGTATCATCTGATCAATCACGCGATATTTAAAGGGCTTTTATTTTTGTGCGCAGGCAGCGTCTATAAATCCGCCGGGACCCGCGATATAGAAAAATTGGGCGGTTTGATTAAAAATATGCCGCAGACCGCGGTTTATTTTTTGTTGGGCGCAATGGCGATCTCCGCTATGCCGCCTCTAAGCGGATTCGTAAGCGAGTGGCTGACTTTGCAGGCGTTCTTTTTGGGCGCTGTCAATATGGCGGGAGGCCATAAACTTTTTCTGGGAATTTGCGCTTCGGCGCTGGCATTGACCGGCGGGTTGGCGGCCGCTTGTTTTGTCAAGGCATTCGGCGTTACATTTCTGGCGCTTCCCAGGAGCCATTATGCCGGGAATGCCAAAGAAGTTTCTTTGCCTATGAGAGCGGCTATGTTTTTTCTGTCACTTTTAGTCGTCATTTTTGGTTTAGCCGCCGTTCCGATAATGAAATTGTTGTCGAGGGTTGCCGCCGCGGCGACATCTATTGATATCAGCGCCATGAGTTTTTCTATTAATAATTTAACGCTGAACCCTCAAACAGGAAACAACGTTTATCTTTCCGCGCCATTGCTCGCGATAGCGTTGCTTGCGTCGGGCATAGCGGGTTTTTTCGTATACGCCATATTCGGAATGAATAAGGCGAGAATTTATAAGACATGGGATTGCGGTTACTATAAATTAGATTCGCGCAATGAATACACCGCAACCGCTTTTTCAAAACCTTTTAGGATCGCGTTTAGCTTCTTTCTTCTGCCGTACCGCAAAACAGAAAAGATAAGAGAATCATTTTATCATATCAGTTCCTTTAAATATGAAACGCATACGACAATGGTTTTTAAGAAATATATATATGAGCCTCTTCTCGCTTTAGTTTTCAGGACGGCAAAATTTATGAGAAGGATCCAGCCGGGCAGTATTCATCTGTATTTATCGTATATTATCGTTACCGCGCTGTTATTGGTTATATTTATGGGTAAGTTCTACCGAGCCTTCGATAAATAATGGGCGCATTGGCTGAGATGATTTTGGAGCGAGACAAGGAGACAAGGAGCGTAGTCCGCCTTAGGCGGATAAGCGACGAGCGACGCAGTCGCAGCCCAAAAGCGGCCAGCCCCTTCGGGGAGGGCGCATCTTCGGTCCGCTGCTTCGTTGCTCCTCCTCGGCGTAGTGCACCGACTACGCCTTCGTCGTCGCGCCTTGCATCAGGCTCAAATCTGCGCCCTCCAATGAACCCATTATTTATCGAAGGCTCGGTAATATGACGAAGGTATTTATGGTTTTTCCGCAGCTGATTTTATTTATTGCCGTCTCTCCGTTCTTAAGCGGTTTGATAGCGAAGATAAAAAATAATATCAGGATGCGTCAGGGGCAAAGCGTCATTCAGCCGTATTATAATTTGGCGAAGCTTTTTTCGAAGGAGGAGGTGATCTCGGATACCGCTTCCTGGATATTCAGGGCCGCCCCTTTTGTCGTTATCGCTTCTGCGCTGGCCGCGTCGTTATTTATCCCTGTTTTTATTTTTCCAAGCCCCGCGCGTTATATAGGCGATTTTTTGGCTATTGTCTTTATCTTCGGCTTGGGCCGTTTCTTCTTAGCGCTTTCCGCGCTGGATACCGGCAGTTCTTTCGGCGGAATGGGCTCATCCAGAGAGATGTTTATATCGAGCCTGGCCGAACCAGCGGTTTGTCTTGCGGTATTTGCCGTTTTTTTGCGTTTTGGTTCGACGGATGTCTCGGCTTTTAGCGGCTTTCACGCAGTTTCGATTTCGTCTATTGTTGCCGCGGCCGCTTTGTTTCTTGTCGCGCTCGCGGAGACATCGCGCGTTCCGGTTGACAACCAGGAGACGCATCTCGAGTTAACGATGGTGCATGAGGCGATGGTTCTGGAGTATTCCGGGAAATCTCTCGCTCTAATAGAGATGGCCGCCTATATAAAACAGATGATCTGGTTTTTTCTGATCGCGCAGATTATTTTTCCGATAGCTGTTCCGAGTTTTATTGATTTTACGCAGTCGATTTTTTGGGTTTTGTGGTATTTAACCAGGATATTCGTAATCGCTGTTATAACGGCTTTAGTGGAGGTCTCGGTGGCGAAGATGCGTTTGTTCAGAGTTGCGGATTTTCTCGCGTTTGCCTTCGTTCTGGCGGTTGTCGCGGCAATATGCGCGGCGTTGGGGGTCTAATCCTAATGGATAGCCTTACTGAACCTTTTTTTGGGAAGGGACTAATATGCAGGCGATAATTTTACTGGGAATTTTGATCTCCACTTATCTTATGGTTATAGCCAAGAGGATGCCGGCTTTGATCAGAAGTTTCCGCTATCAGTCATTTTTTCTTTTTTTGATAACTTTGGTTGCGGCATTTTCCGAGAGGCATATCGATCTCTACTTTGTGGCCGGCTTTATTATAATCTTGAAGGTTTTCGCGATACCTTATTTTTTACAGCTGACGGCGAAGAAGATCAATGTTGATGAGAACCTGGGGCTTTTTATGAATTCCCAGCTCTCGCTTATTTTCGCTCTTATGGTAACGTACTGTTCGTGGATTTTTTCAAGAAATATTATAGTTGAACAGGGCGATTTGCGGGTGGTTACCGTTACAGTCGCTTTTTCCGTGATTGGTCTCGGCGCGTTTCTTATGATGTTCAGGATGAAGGCGCTCACGCAGATTATAGGGCTGCTTGTTATGGAGAACGGGATTTTTCTTTTGGCCTCATCCGTTTCCGGAGGGATGCCGTTTTTTGTGGAGATAGCGATATTTTTTGACGTTTTCGTTAGCGTTATCATTATGGGGTTTTTTGTTTACAGAATCAACAGGCTTTTTACGCATATTGATGTTAACAAGCTTTCGCGCCTAAGAGGGTAGCTATGCAGATATTTTTTATTCTTGGGATACCGGTTTTGCTCGCGCTTGGATCTCTTCTTCCTAAGAGGGCCGGGGCTTTCGGGATAATCAACGCTCTCGGTTACCTCGTTATCTTATTTTTAAGCGCGATTCTTTTGAAAGATATCGCTATTTCAGGAACTGTGAGTTCTTACTTTGGGTTTGTGTATCTCGACACGCTAAGCGCGTTCTTCATTTTCGTTATCTCAACGGTTGCTTTTGCGGCGGCGCTTTATTCCATAGGGTATATCAGGAAAGACGCGGAGAAGGGGGTAATATCGGAGAGAAAAGCCAGAGTTTATTACCTGCTCTTTAATTTATTTTGCCTCTCTATGTTTTTTGTGCCGTCAGTGGATAATTTAGGAATGCTCTGGGTCGCCATCGAGATGACTACGCTTATATCCGCGTTTCTGGTAGGATTTTATAACACCAAAGAATCGGTGGAGGCTGCTTGGAAATATATCATTATCTGTTCGGTTGGGATAATCTTCGCGCTTTTGGGCACAATTCTTTTCTCTTACGCTTTTTCGCTTTGCGGGGGAGTAAAAAGCCTTAACTGGTCGGATATATCCGCCGCCGCCGGAAGGATGGACAAGAATATTGTAAGGGCCGCTTTTATCTTTATTTTGGTTGGATATGGCACAAAAGCGGGTTTGGCGCCTATGCATACGTGGCTGCCTGACGCGCACAGTCAGGCCGTGGCGCCTATAAGCGCCCTCCTTTCGGGAGTATTGCTTAAGACCGCTATTTACGCGATCCTAAGGTTTGGAATAATTGCGATAAAGAGCGCCGGATTCGCTTATTTCGGGAATCTGATGATTCTTTTAGGCCTGGTTTCTTTGGCTATATCCTGTGGTTTTATTTTGGTCCAGAAAGACTTGAAGCGTCTTCTCGCTTACAGCAGCATTGAGCATATAGGGATAGTTTCCATAGGCTTTGGCCTTGGCACGCCCTTAAGTTTTGCGGGCGCGTTTCTGCATATCTTTAATCATGCCGTTACAAAGTCGCTTCTCTTCTTCGGCGCGGGAGATATCGTCGGAGCGTATAAAAGACATAAGATGAACGCGATTAGAGGAGTGATAAAAGCGCTGCCTTTTGCCGGTATAATGACGCTTCTGGGAGTATTTGCCATTACGGGTTTTCCGCCATTTTCCATATTTTTTAGCGAGATATTGATTATCGCCGCCGCTTTTTTAAAAGGCTCATATTTGACAGCGGGCCTTTTGCTGTTTTTTTTAACGGTTATATTTGGCGCGTTTATTTTTCATTTTGGAAAGATGCTTTTTGGCAACCTCCCTAAAGATATGAAGGTAACGGGAGAGCCGCTAAGCGGAAAAATAGCTTTTTTATTTTTATTCTTTCAAATTTGCGCCGCGGGCGCGGCGTTTCTGTTTATCCCGTTAGAGAAAGTGTCGATTTTAATCAAGACTATCTTCGGCGGGTTATAACATAAATTTATAGTGGTGTTTGGAGACAGCAAACATTTATTCTTCGAGCGAATCCGCCTGAGGCGGATGAGTCGAGAAGTTCTGCTGCTGTCCCTGTCTGCGTGCCACGCACAGGCAGGCATATCCATAGTTCTCGACTCGGCTAATGGCCTCGCTCGAACAGTAATAAGTTTATGCTACAACACACTAATGCTCTGTAAAATTAGTTCTTAGCAGTTTGTCATGCCCGAATGCTTTAATCGGGCATCCAGACACGCCCATTTCTGGATTCCCGCTAAAAGATTGCGGGAATGACAATTAGTGGAAACTAATTTTACAATGTACTAACGGGATTTAATTCGGCCTTATAACTTTCGCTTCTTTCAGTCGCGTAAGTTATGGCCTCATTAAAAAAGGACTTTATATGTATTGCGCGGAGATTATTTCAGGGATAAAAAACAAATTCCCGCTGTTTTCGGCGATCTCCATATCGGAAGGTTATCCGGATGAGGTTCGCTTGAAGGTAAATCCTCGGTTTTTTAAGGATGCGTGTCTGGCGCTGCACAGGATACTCTTGTCTCCGGCGATGGCGCTTTTCGCGGTTGATGAAAGAAAAGAACGCGCTATATTTACGATAAATTGTGTTTTCGCGGACCGTAATAAAAGCCGTTGGATTATCGTAAGTATGGATATCCCGGGAGAGAACCCTTCTTTTGACTCGCTGGCGAAAGATATGTATTCAGCAGGCCTGTTCGAGAGGCAGATATGGGAGATGTTCGGAATTGAGCCGAAAGGAAATCCTGACTTAAGGAGGCTTAATTTGCACGATGAGGTTTGGCCGCGCGGAGATTTTCCTTTGCGCAAGGATTTCAAAGAGTCGCGGGGAGGCGGTCTGGGAGAGTATGAATTCGCGAGAGTGGAAGGCGCGGGCATATTCGAGACACCTGTTGGACCTGTCCATGCCGGGATTATCGGTCCTGGACATTTTCGTTTTAGTTCGGCCGGCGAACCGATTATAAATTTAGAACTAAGGCTGGGCTTTACCCATCGGGGCGTCGAGAAGCTTTTTGAGGGCAAAAATTTGCGGGAGGCGATAAGATTTTCAGAATG
Source organism: Candidatus Omnitrophota bacterium (assembly GCA_043798215.1). Taxonomy (GTDB): domain Bacteria; phylum Omnitrophota; class Gorgyraeia; order Pluralincolimonadales; family Pluralincolimonadaceae; genus JAZDOX01. The sequence goes on from JAZDOX010000044.1 coordinate 9,325, forward strand.
CGTTTCAGGGGATTCCAGCTTTGCGCACAGCATGGCGTTTTCCTGCGCGGCGGAAAAAATTTCAGGGATGTCGGTTTCAGGGCCGGCGGCTTATTCAAGAGCGGTATTTTTAGAACTCGAGAGGATGTATAATCACGTAAACGATATCGGCGGAATGGCTGTTGATGTGGGTTTTAGTTTTCCGGCGGCTTATGCCTCTATTATAAAGGAAGCCATTCTGCAGTTGAATGAAAGGCTTACGGGGCATAGGTATCTTAAGGGGGTTAATATTGTAGGCGGAGTCGCGGTAAATATCGATGAAGACGCGAGAAATGTCCTTCTTGAATCGCTCGCGAAAATCGAAGGAGATTTTGGCGAACTCATTAAAATTTTAAATTCGAGCGTCTCGTTTATGGACAGAGTTGACACTACAGGCATCCTAAAGAGAAGAACCGCCGAGGATCTTGGAGTAGTGGGGCTTGCCGCGCGCGCCTCGGGCGTTCCGGCGGATTTAAGGAAACATTTCCCCGGCGTTTACCGTGAGGCTAAATTCAAGATGGTTACTGAACAGGCAGGAGATGTTCTGGCAAGGTTAAGAGTTAGGATTTTAGAGTTTGAAGAATCCGCGCGCTTGATCAGGGAATTTCTAAATAAAATTATACCTCCGGAAAAAATTTACCCCGTTAGAGATTTATTTTCTAATGGGGCGAATCTCAAAATGGAAATAAGAGAAGGCGGCGCTTTAGGGTACGCGGAAGGATGGAGAGGGCCGATTTTATATTGGCTTGAGACCGATGCTTCGGGACTGATTAAAAGATGCAAGGTAGTCGATCCTTCTTTCCATAATTGGCAGGGTTTATCATATGCGGTATTGGGAAATATTATCCCTGATTTTCCGCTTTGCAACAAAAGCTTTGATTTGTCATATCCAGGAAACGACTTATAAATCCCGTTAGAGAACTTTATCCTCTAACGGTTTGTGCTGATGGCGGTATTTCCGCCAAAGGCGGATTCGCCTCTGAATAAAAACTACCGTCAGTTTGAAAATTGGTACACCACCGATTAAAATCGGCGGTTTTTCTCTAACGGGATAAAACGATGAACCGCATGCTAAAAAACAGAATGTTAAAAGGAGTGGTAACTAAGCATATTGATCCGGGCCTGTCCGCGCAAGCGGAATCCGCCGGCATTGAGCTGCGATCGCTTATCCGGGATAAATTCGGAAGATCATTGCATATTCGCGAGATAGACACCGGTTCTTGCGGCGCCTGTGAATCGGAGATAATCTCGGCTAATAACCCTATTTACGACTTGCAGAGGTTTGGCGTAAATTTTGTTGCTTCACCGCGCCACGCCGACGCTCTTTTGGTTACCGGCCCCGTATCAAAAAATATGGTTATCGCTTTGAAGAAGACCTACGAAGCTATGCCCGAGCCCAAATTTGTCATTACAGCGGGAGACTGCGCTTTTGACGGAGGAGTATTTAAAGATTCTTATTATACCGGCGGCGCGGTAAAAGACATATTGCCGGTGGCGCTGCATATTCCCGGATGTCCGCCGGCTCCGATGGCAATCATACAAGCGCTGCTGGCATTTTTAAAGTAACCCGACGCAATGGCGCAAGATGATTTAAGAAAATCAAAAAAATACTTGACAAATCTTGGAAATTTAATATAATAGTTCTAGATTTAGCACTCTTAATAATCGAGTGCTAAATTCCTCTTAAAAGACCCGGCGGATTATCTTAATCGCAAAATAAAAAATATTTTTAAGGAGGTGAGCAAATGGCGGTTCAACCGTTAGGAGAGAGAATTTTAGTAAAGACGATGGATGCCGAAGAGAAGACCGAAGGCGGTATAATACTTCCCGATGCGGCCAAGGAAAAACCACAAAAAGGCAAAGTGCTGGCTGTGGGCAAAGGTAAATTATTGGATGACGGCACGGTAAAAGAAATGGAAGTCAAGACCGGCGATGTTGTTCTTTACGGCAAATATTCCGGAACTGAGATCAAATACAAAGATGAGGATCTTTTAATCCTAAGACAAGAAGATATTTTGGCAATAGTCAAGTAATTCTCCCCCGCTGATTCGTTTTGGCGAGCAAAGCGAATCAAAACGGCAGGGGATCATTAAAGGAGGAGTAAAAGTGGCAAAACAATTGTTATTTAGCGATGAAGCCAGACGCAAGATATTAAGAGGCGTCGAGCAGCTTTCCAAAGCTGTGAAAGTGACTTTAGGGCCAAAGGGCCGAAACGTGGTGCTTGATAAAAAATTCGGTTCGCCTACCATAACCAAAGACGGTGTAACCGTGGCGAAGGAGATCGAGCTGCAGGATCCTTTCGAGAATATGGGCGCCGAGATGGTAAAAGAAGTTGCAAGCAAGACGTCGGATAACGCCGGAGACGGAACAACCACGGCCACATTATTAACAGAGGCTATTTATAGAGAAGGATTAAAGAACGTTACAGCCGGAGCTAACCCAATGGCTTTAAAGCGCGGAATAGATAAAGCGGTTATCGAGGTTGTGGAACAATTAAAGAAATTATCAAAGTCTATAGGAAAAGATAAAAAAGAGATAGCTCAGGTTGCCACTATTGCCGCAAATAACGACAGCGCCATAGGAGATCTTATAGCCGAAGCTATGGATAAAGTCGGTAAAGACGGCGTAATAACCGTTGAGGAGGCTAAGGCGACCGAGACGAGTTTAAAAGTGGTGGAAGGCATGCAATTCGATCAGGGATATCTTTCTCCGTATTTCGTGACGGACGCCGAGAGGATGGAAACCAATCTCGAAGATCCCTATATCCTTATTCATGAGAAGAAGATCTCTGTTTTGAAGGATATGCTGCCTCTTCTCGAGAGAATCGCTAAGACCGGAAAGCCGCTTTTGATAATAGCAGAAGAGGTGGAAGGCGAGGCCCTGGCGACATTAGTTGTAAATAAAATTCGCGGAACTTTCTCCTGCTGCGCGGTAAAGGCTCCCGGCTACGGCGATAGAAGGAAGGCGATGCTTGAAGATATTGCCGTCTTAACCGGAGGAAGAGCCGTAACCGAAGATTTAGGCCAGAAACTCGAGAATATATCGCTTGATGATCTCGGACGCGCCAAACGCGTGGCTATAGATAAGGAAAATACTACTATTATTGAAGGGGCCGGAAAACAGTCCGACATTAAGGGAAGGATTGAGCAGATAAAGAAACAGATTGAAAAAAGCGACTCCGATTACGATAAAGAGAAACTGCAGGAAAGGCTGGCTAAACTGGCCGGGGGTGTCGCAGTCATTAACGTTGGCGCCGCGACAGAGACAGAGATGAAAGAAAAGAAAGCCCGCGTTGAAGACGCTTTGCACGCGACGCGCGCTGCGGTAGAAGAAGGAATAGTGCCGGGCGGCGGCGTGGCGCTTTTAAGATGCTTTGGCGCTCTTGAGAAAGTGAAGCTTAATGACGATGAACAGATAGGAGTTGATATTATAAAGAGGGCTCTCGAGGAACCCATAAGGCAGATTGTTGAGAATGCCGGATTAGAGGGTTCTGTCGTGGCTGAACGCGTAAAGCACGAGAAGACAAACGTGGGTTATGATGTGCTGCAAGGAGAGTATGTTGATATGATAGCATCTGGTGTAATAGATCCGACAAAAGTTACAAGAACGGCTTTGCAGAACGCTGCTTCAATCGCCGGGTTATTATTAACCACGGAAGCGCTTGTTACAGATCTGCCGGAAAAGGAGAAGACTCCTCCGATGATGCCACCGCATGGAGGTTACGGCGGTGATATGTATTAAACAAAAATTAAGGAGGAGATAAGCCAATGAACTTAAAACCTATCGGAGATAGGGTAATTGTTGAAATATTGAAAGCTGAAGATAAGACCAAGGGCGGAATAATACTGCCTGATACCGCGAAGGAGAAGCCTCAAGAAGCAAAAGTTATAGCGGTCGGAAGCGGAAAAACGCTTCCAAGCGGCAAGGTAGTCGCCTCGGAAGTAAAGACAGGCGATATAGTTATTTTCGGCAAATACTCGGGAAGCGAAGTGAAAGTGGAAGGAAAAGAATACCTTATTATCGAATCCGATGATATTCTCGCGATCGTAAAATAAGCCTTTTTCCTTAGTTAAAATAGAAAACACGCCCCTTAATCCTTAAAAATTAAGGGGCGTGTTTGTTTATCTGTAATGAAGCGCTTGAAGGATATGATAAGGTTATGGTATATTGGGGTTGTTGCAAAATACCATTTTTTGTCATGATGCGCAATTGCGCATTTCGCAATAATCCCGTTAAGGATTGGAATGGAATACAGGACATCGCCGAACAAGAATGTTTTTATTTACGATTTTTTTTTAAAAAATCTGCGCCCGTATTTTTGGATTTCGGCCTTAAGTTTTTTACTGTATTCTAAAGCGTTATCGTTTGGTTATAGTTATTTGGATGATAATGTTTTAATTTTAAACAGCCATCAATTCATAAGTAAACTTTCGAATATTTTTGAAACATTCAGAATTCCTGATATTGTAAGTAAGCATTCATATTACCGGCCGCTTTTGACGGTCTCCTTGATTTTGGACGCGCAGTTTGGCGGAAAAGAGTTATTTTTTTATCATTTAAGCAATGTTATCTTCCACATTATCGCCTCGAGCCTTGTCTTTAAACTTTTGACTAAGATGGGCTATTCCCGCGGGGTGTCTTTATTTTTTGGACTTGTATTTTGTTCGCATCCCGCTTTGGCAAACCCTGTTGTTTGGATACCCGGCCGCGCCGACGTAATTCTCGCTATTTTCAGCTTAGGCGCGTTTATATTTTTTCTGGATTTTCTAAAAACTCAAAACCGATTGGCATTCTTGGGGCATTTAGTTTTTTTTAGCCTCGCTCTTTTGAGCAGGGAAAATGCCCTTGCAATACCGATAGTGTGCGTATGCTATCTTTTGCTTATTGAGAAAGAAAGAACTTTTTCCTTAAGGCAAGGTTTTTTGGCGGCAGGCTGGGCGTTGGTTATCCTGCTATGGTTTTTCTTAAGGGAAGCCGTATTGACAGAGCAGCTTCATTATTCAGTTGTCAACGCAGCCAAATCTTTATTTATGGGAATACCCGCTTTAGTTCAATATTTCGGAAAAGCGGTCTTTCCTTTTAATTTGTCGGTTTTGCCGAATATCAAAGATACAACTTTTGTCTGGGGGCTTTCGGCGTTATTTTTACTTGTCTTTGCGTTATTGTTCTCGAAAGATAAAAGGACAAGGTTCATTATTTTCGGCGCTATCTGGTTCCTTATTTTTTTATCGCTGTGTTTTATCAAGCCGTCCGCCGACGTTTCCGCCAATTTTTTAGAGCATCGGCTTTACCCGGCTTTTTTTGGTTTAGTCCTTGTTTTTTTGGAGATAGATTTTATCAAAAGATTGGAATTTCGCAGACCCGCGGCAGTTTTCATCGGGGCGTTATTTCTTTTATTTTTTTCCGGCATAACCTTTACCTACAGCGAAAATTACAGGGACAGGATAAAGTTTTGGAATAACGCGGTAAAAACTTCGCCGCAATCGCCATTGGCCCATAAAAATTTGGGCGCTATGTATTATTTAGACGGATTGATGGACAAGGCCGAAACAGAGTATAAAAAATCTTTACAGCTTAATCCCATGGAACCGATGGTTCATAATAATTTAGGGCTTATTTATGCGAAACGGGGCAAATTAAACGAAGCCGAAGCAGAGTACAAAAAAGAGATAACTATCAATCCTGAGTATGATGATGTCTACTTTAATTTAGGCCTGCTTTATTACGGGCAGGGCAAGACGAAAGAAGCTGAGCGTTTATGGAGAAAGACCCTTCAGATAAATCCAGATTATCCCGGCATACGTTATAATTGACGGTTCATATTTTATTATTATAACATTTATAACGGAATAATTTTATATGCAGGGGAGGGTCGAGACCCTCCCGTTAATTTCCTCCGGTTTTCCTGTTTTCCTTGACTTTTTTATATTGTTTATGTATCATAAAGATCTATATTTCAAAGACTTCCGTTCGACTTTCTATGAAATATAGGGCGCACTCGAATAGACTGTGCCATAATGGGATTGTTGCGAAATACTATTTGTGTGTCTTTGCGAGGAACGAAGTGACGAAGCAATCTTTTCTTGTCGTCGGAGAAATAGATTGCCACGCTCCCTTTGGTCGCTCGCAATGACACTTTTGTTGCATTTCGCAATAGTCCCATTATGTAATTCTGGTTCAAAGGTTCGGGTACTGTCATTGCCCAACTTGATTGGGCAATCCAGACCCTAAATAACATTAGAGCGTGACTGGATTCCCCGGTCAAACCGGGGAATGACACCGAAGAAAATGTCATTGTCCAACTTGAATGACATCACTCCGATGATATGTCGGAGTTCTTAAGATGCTATCCTGAACAAAACGAAGCAATAATAAGTTGAGCATTTTGGCATTACGACACAATATCGGGGAATGGGTCCTACGAAGCGAGTAGCCCTTGTTATAGATAAAAAAGTTTTCTAATATGCTTAATTTGGCTGGCTGCGCAGAGATTTTTTCAGAGAGGGAACAATTATATGGGCGAATATATAGGCAAAGGAAGAAAGGCGCGGCGTTGTTACGGATTTGATGAAGTAGCTTTGGTTCCAGGAGAAGTTACCATTAATCCGTCTGAGGTTGATACAAGCTGGAAGATCGCGAACAAGGAGTATAGGGTTCCGATTCTCGCGGCGGCAATGGATGGCGTTGTGGATGTGAAGTTTGCCATCGCGATGGGAAAGTTAGGCGGTATAGCCGTCTTGAATCTCGAAGGTGTTCAGACCAGATACGAGGATCCGGACGAGGTCTTGCAGAAACTTGTGGAGGCGAGTCCTGAAAGCGCCACGGAGATTATTCAATCGATCTACACAAGGCCTTTGCAGGAAAAACTGATAGAGAAAAGAATCAGGCAAATCAAGGACGGCGGCGCTCCCTCCGTTGTCAGTTCGATACCGCAGCGTGCCGAGAGGTTCGGTAAGATTGCGCAGGAAAGCGGCGCGGACATATTCGTGGTTCAATCAACCGTCAGCACCGTAAAGCATATATCCAAAGAATATAAAGCTCTTGATCTGAAAAAATTCTGCAAAAGCTTGAAGATTCCCGTTGTAGTCGGGAATTGCGTAACATACGAAGTCGCTCTTGAGCTTATGGACGCCGGAGTTTCGGCTATTTTTGTGGGAATAGGGCCGGGCGCCGCGTGCACGACGAGAGGTGTTTTGGGAATAGGCGTGCCTCAAGTAACCGCGACAATCGATTGCGCCGCGGCAAGGGATTTTTACCGTAAAAAAACAGGCAAACACGTGCCTATAATAACCGACGGCGGAATGAGAATTGGCGGAGATATATGCAAGGCTTTCGCTTGCGGATCAGACGCGGTAATGGTCGGTTCTGCGTTTGCCAGGGCCAAAGAAGCTCCGGGAAGAGGTTATCACTGGGGTATGGCCACTCCGCACGCCAATTTGCCCAGAGGCACCCGTATTCACGTTGGGACAACAGGAACGCTGGAAGAGATATTGTTTGGTCCCGCGAGGTTTGACGATGGCTCTCAAAATCTTATGGGAGCTCTTCAGACATCGATGGGGTCCGTCGGCGCGAAAGATATAAAGGAATTTCAGCGGACAGAGATAATTATTGCGCCCTCCATTCAAACAGAAGGCAAGATATTCCAACGCGTCCAACAGGTTGGGATGGGAAAATAACAAATGCGTCAGCAGGAAATCATCTTAGTATTGGATTTCGGCTCCCAGTATAACCAGTTGATAGCGCGGCGCGTCCGGGAGAATAAGGTTTTCTCCAAGATTGCGCCTCATAATGTATCAGCCGAAGAAATAATGAAAATCCGGCCCAAGGGCCTGATACTTTCCGGGGGGCCGGCCTCAATATATGGGACATTAGCTCCTAAGCCGGATAAGCGAATATTCGATCTCGGCATACCCGTTCTTGGAATATGTTACGGCATGCAGGCGATGTCCTATATGCAGGGCGGCAAAGTTACTAAAGCGGTTAAAAATAGAGAATACGGCTATGCGGAATTGAACATAGACGATTCCCGCGATCTCCTTTCCGGTTTGGGCAAAAAAATTACTTGCTGGATGAGTCATGGTGATTTTGTCTCGAAACCGCCCTTAAGCTTCAGGCGGATAGGGCATACCTCCAGCACGAAATATGCCGTTATTGCCGATGCGAAGCGCAAGCTTTATGGCGTTCAATTTCATCCGGAAGTGGCGCATACTCCAAAAGGAAAAGAGATTATATCAAATTTTCTCTTCAATATCTGCGGATGCCGCGGGACTTGGTCGGCCAGATCCTTCATCGAGGAATCCGTCGAGAGCATACGGCAGGCTGTTGGAAACGGAGGGGTTGTTTGCGGTTTGTCGGGAGGGGTTGATTCCTCTGTGGCGGCGGTATTGATAAATAAGGCGATAGGCAGGCAGTTAACCTGCATCTTTATAAATAACGGTTTGTTGCGGAAAGGCGAAGCCGAGCAGGTAAAGAAGACTTTTCAAAAGCATTTTCATATAAATCTTCGTTATGTTGATAGCGAAAAGAGATTCCTGAAGAAACTGGAAGGCGTTATGGATCCCGAGAAGAAGAGAAAAGTTATCGGGCATGAATTCATAAGGACTTTCGAAGAAGAGGCGCGAAAGATAGGCAAGATAGAATTCTTGGCGCAAGGGACTCTTTATCCGGATGTGATAGAGTCAAGGTCGGCTTTCGGGGGGCCCTCGGCCACGATCAAGACCCATCATAATGTCGGAGGATTGCCTTTGAAGATGAAGTTTAAACTTATTGAGCCGTTGCGCGAGTTATTTAAAGATGAGGTAAGGCTGGTCGGAAGAGCGCTTGGTTTGCCGGACGAGATTATCCAACGGCAGCCTTTTCCCGGGCCGGGTTTGGCGATAAGAATTATAGGCGCCGTCACGAAACAAAGAGTAGATTTATTAAGAGAAGCCGACGCGATTGTGCTTAAAGAGATAAAAGAGGTTGGTTTTTACAAAGATATCTGGCAGTCATTCGCGGTATTATTGCCTATCAAGACCGTTGGAGTTATGGGAGACGAGAGAACTTATGAAAATGTCGCGGCTCTCCGCGCGGTTAACAGCCTTGATGGAATGACAGCCGACTGGGTCAAACTTCCTTACGATCTTTTGGGAAAGATATCAAATAGAATAATCAACGAAGTAAGGGGAATAAACCGCGTAGTATACGATATCAGCTCGAAACCTCCGTCTACGATTGAGTGGGAATAGGCGTTAAACGCAAAAATCAAATATCATTATTGTTCGAGTTAGCAGGTGTCATTCCCCGATTTATTCGGGGAATCCAGAGATGTTATTTGATGGCTGGATTGTCCGGTCAAGCCGGACAATGACAATGTAAAATTTCCGCCAAAGGCGGATCAGCCTCAGGCTGAAAATCTTAAAAGCCATTTACTATCCTGAAAGTTGGACAATAATATTTTTAACTTTGGATTTAAAATGAATCACTCTCATTTCGTCCACCTTCATGTCCATTCTCAATACAGTCTTCTGGACGGCGCCTGCAAGATACCGGATCTTATAGGCTTGTCCAATCAGCATAAGATGCCTGCCGTGGCTCTGACAGATCACGGAAATATGTTTGGCGCCATTGAATTTTATCTTGAGGCGGTGAAAAATGGCGTCAAGCCCATAATAGGCTGTGAAATATACACGGCGCCCGCTTCCCGGTTTGATAAATCATCACAGGGAATGCAAGAGTCGTCATATCACCTTATTTTGTTGGCCAAAAGTGATATCGGGTATAGAAACTTGATGAAATTAGTTTCTTTGGGATATCTCGAGGGTTTTTACTACAAACCGCGCGTTGACAGAGAACTTCTCTCCAAGTATTCAGAAGGATTGATTGCTCAGTCGGCTTGTCTTCAAGGAGAGGTGCCGTATCTGTTGGTAAGAGATAGATATGAGGATGCTAGAAAGATTGCCTCTTTCTACAAGGAAATATTCGGTGAAGGAAATTTTTATCTGGAGTTGCAAAAAAACCTGATACCAGAGCAGGATAAGGCGAACAAAGAACTCTTGCGTTTGTCCAAAGATTTAGAGATTCCCGTTGTTGCCACAGGGGACGTCCATTATATTTCAAGACGCGACGCGCGCGCACACGAAGCCCTCCTTTGTATACAGACGCAGACAACACTCGAAGATCCCAAACATATGAAATTTCAGACCGATGAATTCTATTTCAAATCCCCGGAAGAGATGAGCCAGGCTTTCGCGGACTTGCCCGAAGCGATTAATTCAACCGTTGAGATATCCGAAAAATGCAATCTTGAGCTTAAGTTCAACGAGACCCATCTGCCCCAATTTAATCCGCCTGAAGGCAAAAGCCGCGAAGAGTATCTCAGGAAATTAGTTATGGAGGGGGTAAATAAGAGATATGAAAATGTTGACAGCGTTGTTGTGGATAGAGTTGAGCACGAGATCAAGATTATAAATACAACCGGATTTACCAGCTATTTTCTAATCGCTTGGGACTTTATTAATTACGCGAAATCGAAAAATATTCCCGTTGGGCCGGGCAGGGGATCGGCGGCCGGAAGTGTCGTAAGCTACGCGCTTGGCATAACCGATCTCGATCCCTTAAAGTACGATCTGATATTCGAGAGGTTTCTTAACCCCGACAGGGTAAGCCTCCCGGATATAGATATTGATTTTTGTTATGAACGCAGGGGGGAAGTTATAAATTATGTTGTTGAAAAATACTCAAAGGATAATGTTGCTCAAGTCATCACATTCGGAACAATGCAGGCGCGCGCTGTTATCAGGGATGTCGGCAGAGTGATGGGCTTGGCTTACGCCGAGGTTGACAAAATAGCCAAGCTGGTGCCGCAAGAACTTGATATAAGTCTTGAGAAAGCCTTAAAGCATGAGCCGGAGTTAAGAAATTTGTATAAAAGCGATAAAAGAATAACGGAGTTAATCGAGGTCTCGTTGGCGCTCGAAGGCTTGACTCGTCATGCTTCAACGCACGCCGCCGGCGTTGTTATATCGGATCAGCCACTGACAGACTATATTCCTTTGTTTAAGTCAAGCGAAGATCAGGTTTCCACCGGGTATGAGATGAAGTCCCTTGAAAAGATAGGCCTTCTAAAGATGGACTTTCTGGGATTGCGCACTCTTACCGTTATAAGTGAAGCTGTAAAGATAATAGAGCGCGCGAAAGACATCGCGGTTGATATAAACAATATACCAATGAATGACTCAAAGACATTTGAACTCTTATCGAGAGCGGATTCTTTAGGGATATTTCAATTGGAAAGTTCCGGAATGAGAGAACTCCTCAGAAAGCTAAAACCTAGTAAGTTCGAAGATATTATTGCCATATTGGCTTTATACCGGCCTGGGCCGATAGGAAGCGGGATGGTGGAAGATTTTATAAAGAGAAAGCACGGGCAGGTGGCAATAAAGTATGACCATAAGCTGCTTGAGCCTATCTTGAAGGAAACCTACGGTATTATAGTTTATCAGGAGCAGGTTATGAAGATTGCCTCTGCTCTTGCGGGCTTCACAATGTCTCAGGCCGATTCATTGCGGAGAGCTATGGGAAAGAAAATTGCAGCGGAGATGGAACAGACAAGGTCGAGTTTTATCGAAGGGGCGTCAAAGAAGGGTATCGACAAAAAGACCTCCGAGAAAGTATTTAACCTGATAGAATATTTTGCCGGATACGGTTTTAACAAATCGCATTCTACGGCTTACGCGCTTATCTCATACAGGACTGCTTTTCTAAAAGCGAATTACCCAATCGAGTTTATGACGGCCCTCTTAACTTCTGAGCGCGACAACATAGACAAGGTTGCTTTTTACATAGAAGAGTCTCAAAGGATGGGCATAAAGATTCTTCCGCCGGACGTCAATGAAAGTTTTTCAAAATTTACAGTGGTTTCGCAAGCGATAAGGTTTGGCCTTGGCGCCGTAAAGAATGTCGGGCAAGGGGCTATCGATTCGATAGTGACCGTGCGCAACGCCCACGGCAAGTTTAAGACATTAAGCGAGTTGTGCGAAATCGCCGACCTAAGATTAGTTAATAAAAAAGTGCTCGAGAGTCTTATAAAATGCGGCGCTATGGATGGATTTGGTTTGCGAAGGTCTCAATTGTGCAGCATTCTGGAAGGCTGCCTTGAGACTGGTTCGGCCTCGCATAAGGAGAGGCAAAGCATGCAGTTATCTTTTTTTGAGGAATTCGGCTCGCATGTAAAGGCGAATTCCGGAAAATCCCGGATTCCGGAAATCGCGGAATGGCCCGAGAACCAGCTTCTCGCGTATGAAAAGGAGCTTCTGGGCTTTTATATAACAGGGCACCCTCTCTCCAAATACGAAAAGATGATAAGGGCGAATGTCAGCTGTTTAATCAAAGATCTGGGCAAGAAAAGATCTGAAGAAGAAGTTTTGCTCGGGGGTATAATATCTAAGGTAAAATTCACGATTACAAAAGCCAGGAACGAAAAAATGGCGATTATAAACCTTGAGGATTTAACCGGACAAACTGAAGTCTTGGTTTTTCCGAAGACTTTCGCAGTAACCGAAAAACTGATTATAAAGGACGCGATAGTATGCGTTAAAGGCAAGGTTAATTTAAGAGAAGACCGCCCAAAATTGATAGCAAGCGATATAGTTCCTATTGAAGAATTGCAGAAGACGCGCACACAAGCCGTAATAATTAATTTATCCACGACCGGCATAGGCGAGAAGTCGCTCTCGTTATTGAAATCAATTCTCGAATCCTATCCCGGCTCTGCTCCGGTATTGTTGAATTTTAGTATGACAGATGGAAAGAAGGTGGAAGTTTCCGTGGAGAATAAGCTTAAGGTTGAGCCTTCGGATAAGCTTGCCTCAGAGATAGAAAAACTTTTAGGAGAAGGAGCGGTTTCTTTTAAGGTATAGATTTTTTCTCGAATGCAAAGTTTGCACTTTGCATCTACACAATAAACTTAAAAGTCAGCGAGATTGCTGAAAAATGTAGTTGCTCGATTTATCGAGCGTGATATATTAGCCCAATATCCCGCCTCTTGCGCCAGAGGCGCATCAGCCTCGGGATGAGGCGGGAATTGGGCAACTACAATATGTAATAGTTTTATCTAACTGAATACAGGACTTTTTCAGCAATCTCTCAGCATATTCTTGACTTGACAGTATTCGGCTCTTGACAAATATTTACAGAAATGTTAGTTTACTAACTATAATTAATGTAATGGGTTATGAACCCAAATTTTGCATTAGCAAAATTTGCCCATAGGGCGAGCATGATTAAATCCATTCGGATTTAATCATGCTCGCCCTGCTAAATTCGCAGAATTTATCAGGACTAGTGCGTTGTAACATAAATTTTATACTGTTCGAGCGAGGCCATTGGCCGAGTCGAGAACTATGGATACGGGCAGCAACAGAACTTCTCGACTCATCCGCCTCAGGCGGATTCGCTCGAAGAATAAGTGTCTACTGTCTTCAAGGACTACCACGAATTAATGTTACAGAGCACTAGTCTTGGGCAATCTTTCATATTGACTATGGTCGGGGTAATCCCGCTAAGATTTCTAATGCCTGTCTACCGGACAGACAGGCAAGATGCGGGATGAAATTGAAACAAGGCGGGGAGGGAATATAAATGACTAAGAAAGAGATAGTATTGCAGATTGCCGAGGAGACGGGGTTAAAACAAGTGGACGTTAAACTGGCGGTTCAGCGTGTTTTTGATATAATCGTGGACGCGTTAGCCAAAGGGGAGACCGTGGAGCTCAGGAATTTTGGAATTTTTAAGGTAAAATCCCGGCGCGGAAGGATAGGCAGGAACCCTAGAACCGGAACAACGGTTCCCGTTCCCCCTAAAAAAGTGGCTGTATTTAAACCGGGCCTAATTATGAAGCAGAAAGTTAAATGACAGCGGGTAAATTAAACATCTTTGAGCGGACGCGTACGGAAATTTTTGCGGCTTGGATTCCGCCGCAAGCGGAACGCAAAAATTTACGCCGAGTGAGGATTGCCGCAGGAGCAAGCCCCGTTAGAAAAAATTCATTGAAATCAACGGTTTTCTCTAACGGAGCAAGCCGAACGTCGCCGTGAAAAGATGTTTAAGACAGGGTCGCATTAATAAATGAAAGCTCAACTAAAAGCGCTTCGCGGAACCAAAGATCTTTTGCCGGAAGAAGCGGCGGTCTGGACGGATCTGGAGGAGAAGGCCAAAAGGGTCTTCAGTTTCTTTAATTTCACTCAGATAAGAACGCCTATAATTGAGGATTCCGCCCTTTTTGTGCGTTCATTGGGAGAGGGTACGGATATAGTCGAGAAACAGATGTATACTTTTCTTGACAGGGGCCAGCGCTCTATCACATTAAGGCCTGAAGCTACGGCGTCGGTTGTGAGGGCTTACATCGAGAATAATATGCAAAATCAGGGCGGCCTTTTAAAGCTGTTCTATATTGGGCCTATGTTTCGCGCGGAGAGGCCTCAAGCCGGAAGAATGCGCCAGTTTCACCAGATAGGCGTTGAGGCAATCGGATCCTATAGCCCCCATCTCGATGCCGAGGTCATAATTCTTCTAAGCGAAGTATTGGATTCGTTTAATATCGTTGATTACACAATAAAATTGAACTCGCTGGGTTGCGAAAAGGACAAGATAGCTTTCGCGGATGAGATCCGCAAGCTGCTTAAAGACAAGATAAATAATTTTTGCGAAGATTGCGGTTTGCGTTACGAGAAAAATATCCTAAGGATACTTGATTGCAAGAACGAAAATTGCAAAGAAATAACCAAAAAGATTTTTGATGGATCGCGGAAGTATTTATGCCCGGAATGCGAAGTTCATTTTGATACGGTTAAGAGAACTTTGAGTCAGGCAAATGTAAATTACCGGTTCGATCCCTATCTTGTAAGAGGGCTGGATTATTACACGAAAACAACTTTTGAGGTTGTTCATAAAAATCTAGGCGCGCAAGACGCTGTGGCGGCAGGGGGGCGGTATGATAATCTGGTGGAGGAGTTAGGCGGCCCTCAGAAGGGCGCTTGCGGGTTTGCGATTGGAATGGAAAGGGCAATAACGGCTGTTGAAAATCTTCCGCATATCGAAGATGGGCCGGGTATTTTTATGGCGGCTATAGGTAACGACGCCTATGGGCTGGCTTTTGAGCTGGTGACGCGTCTGCGCGAAAACGGGATATCCGCCGATCTTGACTATGACGAGAGATCCCTGAAATCACAGATGAGGATGGCCGATAAACTCGGCGTTAAATTAGTTGGGATAATAGGAGAGGACGAGATAAAGAATAACGCGGTTACTATAAGGAATATGAGCACAAAAGAGCAGTTGACAATACCTTTGCGTGATTTTACGCGTGAAATCGAAAGGATGTTGATAAAATAGATGAATCCCGCACCTTTCCGTAATTCAGATGCATCAAGAAGGCAAGGCAGAATCTTTAAGCCTCTCAGCGCTCCTCTAAAAATTAGAAACGCGAATAACTTGAAAGGTGCGGGATGAAACGAACTCACACTTGCGGCGAATTAACGGACGCCGATATAGGCGTAAAAGTAGTATTGTCCGGCTGGGTCCACAGAAGGCGCGATCACGGAGGAGTTATATTTATAGATTTACGGGATAGAGAAGGGCTAACACAGGTTGTCTTTAATCCCGAGATATCTAAAGACCTGCATGAGACAGCCCAGACTTTAAGAAATGAGTATGTTGTTTCAATAAAAGGTGAAGTTCGAAGAAGGCCGGACGGCACGGAAAATTTAAAGATAAAGACAGGCCGGATCGAGATAAGAGCCTCCGAACTCGTCGTCTTAAATACGGCCCTTACTCCGCCGTTCGAGATTGAAGACGAGAGTCAGATTTCCGAAGAGCTTCGTTTTACGTATAGATTTCTGGATTTAAGGCGCAAATCCGCCCGCGATAAGCTTATTATCCGTCATAAGGTGTGTAAAATTACGCGCGATTATCTGGATTCCAAGGGATTTATTGAGGTCGAGACTCCTGTTTTGACCAAATCAACACCCGAGGGAGCCAGGGATTATCTTGTTCCGAGCCGATTGAACCCGGGGAAATTTTTCGCTCTTCCGCAGTCGCCGCAGTTATTTAAGCAAATTTTGATGGTGGCCGGTTTTGACAAATATTTTCAAATAGCCAAATGCTTCAGAGACGAAGATTTAAGAGCAGACAGACAGCCTGAATTTACCCAGCTTGATATCGAGATGTCGTTTATCGATGCCGAAGACATAATAATCCTGACTGAAGATCTTATAAAAAGAATCTTTAAGGAAGCCATTAATGTTGACATTCCTACGCCATTTCCAAGATTAAATTATGCTGACGCTATGAATAGATTTGGCGCGGACAAGCCGGATATGAGATTCGGTATGGAGCTTATTGATTTAACGGATGTTTTAAGAAAAAGCGATTTTCAGACTTTTGAGCGGGTGATATCCGAAGGCGGCATAATAAAAGCGTTAAATCTCAAAGGCAAGGCGGCTATCTCCAGGAGTGAGATAGATTCATTGACGGAAATGTCGATACGATTTGGCGCGAAAGGCCTGGCTTACTTTAAGGTCTGCGATGGTTGTAAAGCAGAATCTCCCGTTACGAAGTTTTTTAAGGAAGACCGGATAAAGGCGATGATTGATAGCGCCGGCGCCTCAAAAGATGATTTGATACTTCTAATTGCCGACAAGAAAGAAAAGGTAAATGATATTCTTTCCCAATTAAGATTGGCTCTCGCGCAGAAATATGGTTTAATCAAGGAAAAGGATTTTAATTTTTTATGGATTGTGGAATTCCCTCTTTTTAAATATAATGAAGAGGAGAAACGCTGGGAATCGGAGCATCACCCGTTTACGGCGCCATATGACGAGGATTTGCCTTTTATAGAAAGCGAACCCCAAAGAGTAAGGGCTAAGGCCTATGACTTAGTCTTGAACGGGACAGAGATTGGTTCCGGATCGATAAGAATTCACGATAGAGACACTCAGTTCAGGATATTTGAGGCAATAGGGCTCAAGGAAGAGGAGATAAAAAATAGATTTGGATTTTTGCTTGAGGCGTTTTCTTATGGAGCGCCTCCTCATGGGGGCATAGCTCCCGGGCTAGACAGGTTGATAGCAATGATGACCGGCTCAACCAGCATAAGAGATGTTATCGCTTTTCCGAAGACCCAAAAAGCTATATGTTTTATGACTGGGGCGCCTTCTGATGTGCCCGAGAAACAATTAAAGGAATTGGGCCTACTTATAAAAAATAAATGAGCTCTGAGGGATTAGGAATCCCGACAGCTCAAAATAAAAAAAGGGGGGGTTAGGGATGAAGGTATCAATTGCAACTTCAGCGGCAGTCGCGGCCATTATATTATTCATCACCGGTTGTTCCGTAAATACAAAGTTAATAGAAAGGGAGAGAGTGGATCAGGAGATAAGCGGCAATCAAGGTTATTTGATTGGCACGCCTCCGCCTGTTTCGGAGGATAGAAAAATAACCAGAAAATATTACGAAGTTCAGGTTGAGCTTCCTGCGGCGATAGAACAGGAAAATAGAGTCTCAAAGACAGCTCAAACCTGCCCTTCTTCTGATTCTTCATGCGTTCCTGAATATGGTGAGTCTGCGCAGGGAATGGATGAGATGGGGGCGGCGGGTACAGGCACCCTTAAAGAGGCGCAGGCAAAAGAAGAATACTCAAGCTATAAGGTTCAAAAAGGCGATACTCTCCAGAAAATATCTCAAAAATTTTTCGGCACAACCAAAAAATGGAAAGAGATATTTTCTGAAAATGAAGAAATCTTGAAATCGCCGGATAAAATACGTCCCGGGCAGACAATCAGAATACCTAAATCCGGGAATATTGAGATTAAAGAGAGTGAGTATATAAAGTAAGCAGGGTGGCGAGAATCAAGGCGCCTGTCCGCCTCAGGCGGAGGCAATGACATATATTGTTTCATTCAACGGGGGACGGGCAGGCCCGTCCCCTACAATTGAAATTCAACCCGCCTTCGCGGAATTCCCCACCTGTAAGGGTGGGGATGCCCACCAGTTGTTGCTGGTGAGGTCTCGCCATAGGCGGAGATAGCGAATGGAATTTCGCTCGCCTCGCGGCGAAGCCGAGGGCTTCGGCGAGGTTTTCGCCTCAACAAAGCGGAAGAAAAGAATCCACGGGTTTACATCCGTGGAGCTTCAACATTGAGCCAGATAGAAATTAAGAATTTGTTTTGTAGTTAAGGGACAGGGCCCTCGGCTTCGCCGAGAGGCGAGCTTGCTCCTGTCCGCAATAAACCAAGCTTAAATGGAAAAAAACTTCAAACTCTTAAGCAATGAGGAAGCGCGCGTTTTATTTGGCCGTCATGATGAAAATCTAAGGTTGATCGAACGCGAATTTGGCATAAAGATAGTGGCGCGCGGAGAAAATCTCGCGTTGGAAGGCGCGGAAAAAGATGTTTTAAGCGCTTCCAGATTCTTCGATCAGATTCTCGATATCATACGCATAGGCCGGCCTGTTAGGCAGCATGAAATTTTATACGCCATAAAAGCTCTGCGTCAGCGGGCGGAATTGGATTTGCATTCCATTTATCTTGATAAAATAGAGGTGTTCTCGAAGAGGCAATATGTGACCCCGAAGACGAGCGGCCAAAAATTTTACGTTGACGCCATAAGGAAATTTGATATAGTTTTTGGAATAGGGCCTGCCGGAACCGGAAAGACTTATTTGGCTATGGCTATAAATGCCCTTAAGGCCGGAGAGGTCAGCCGAATAGCGCTTATCAGGCCGGCCGTTGAAGCGGGAGAAAGTTTAGGTTTTCTCCCGGGAGATATCTCCAAAAAAGTATATCCTTACTTGCGCCCTCTTTATGACGCGTTATACGAGATGATGGAAGTGGATAAAGTCGAGAGATTTCTTGGAAGGGGCGTAATCGAGGTGGCCCCTCTGGCTTATATGCGGGGAAGGACTCTAAATGACGCTTTTATCATACTGGATGAAGCGCAAAATTCCACGGCGGAACAGATGAAGATGTTTTTGACCAGACTCGGGTTTGATTCAAAGACCGTTATAACCGGCGATATAACCCAAAGCGATTTACCCGGAGGGAAAGCGACGGGTCTTATTCAGGCGCAGGAAATCCTAAAAGATGTCGAGGGTATTAAGTTCATACGTTTTACCGGAGACGATGTTGTTCGTCATGAACTTGTGCAGGTTATAATAAAAGCCTACGACAACTTTTACCCCGTTAGCGCATTGTAACATAAATTTTATACTGTTCGAGCGAGGCCATTGGCCGAGTCGAGAACTATGGATATGCCTGCCTGTGCGTGGCACGCAGACAGGGACAGCAAGAGAACTTCTCGGCTCATCCGCCTGAGGCGGATTCGCTCGAAGAATAAGTGTTTGCTTGTCTTCAGAAACTGCCATAAATTAATGTTACAGGGCATTAGAGAAAGCCGTTGATTTTAGCTGAACGAAATTCTCTAATGATGTCAATTGGCAGCCATTTTTGGTTGAAAATGATGGCGGTTTGTTTTCCCGCGCCGGAAATCTCGGCGCGCGGGGGTTACGGGGGAATAGAATGCTCTACGGAAGATTGTTTAAGAAGCAAAATGCCATGCCTAAAGAAATAGTCGCCAGGTTGTTTATAGGATTGATTACCTGCTTAGTTCTTATCGCGATAATATTTTTTGGAAAGATGCCGTATGGCGGGCAGCCTCAGGTTGGTAAAGTCGCGGAAAGAACCGTATATGCCCCTTTTGATTTTTCCTATGAAGCCGGCAGCGATATCGAAAAAACAGATGAACTTAAGAGGCTCGCTGCTTTGAGAGTAAAAGATGTTTACAATACCAGATCTTCTATTCAGGTTAATCTCGCGCAAGACATAAAAGCGTTCTTTTCCGCTTTGATGGAAATAGAGAAAGTCACTGAAGGCGATTTAGAAGGGAAAGGGACTCTCTTAAAGACGTATGATAAATGGAATTTTTCGGAAAGCATTTTAAGATCATTGTTACAGTCGAATGAGGCGGAATTAGATAAAGCTGAAATAGCCGCGCTGAACGAGTTAAACAAGTATTATCCTCAAGGCATAATAAGCCGCGAGGGTAAGGAAGGTCTGCTTAAACGCGATAAGAATGTCATAACGTTAAGGAGATCGGGGCTTGATACCGAGCCTGAGTCAGAGATTGAAGTTGAAGTAAAGAATCTTAGGACCGTCGAGGATGTCAGGCCGCAATTAGCTTCAGATCTTGAGCAATCCGATTTTAATGATAAAAAATTAAAAAGCGCTTTAATAGAGATGGTTTCCAAGCCGCTTGTCCCAAATATTGAGTCCGACATTGTTGAGACATCGGCGCGCTGTGAAAAGGCGATAGCGGCTGTTCCTGTTCAAAAAAAGTTGATCGATGTGGAAAAGGACGAGCTTATAATCCAAAAAGGGGAGAGAATAACACCCTTTCATTTAGCGAAACTGGAAGCGATACGCTTAAAATCATTGGAGAGTCCGAGATTTGCGTTGTCTCTATTAGGAATCGGAATTATTGTAGCGCTTCTTATAGTAATCTTGTCTTTATATTTAGCATTCTATGAACCTAAGACATACGTGAATAATAAACACCTTCTATTGTTGTCGATAGTAGTCCTGTTGATTACGCTAACGGGCAAAGCTATGGCATTATCGAAAATGCCGTCTTATTTTATACCTGTCGCGCTGGGGCCAATGCTTATAGCTCTTCTTTTAGGCGCGCGCCCGGCCATATTAATAGCCATTGTTGCCAGTTTCTTGATGGGGCTGTTTGTTGGGGAAGGATTTGATTCAACCCTTATTTTCCTGGCCGGAAGCGTTATAGGCATTTACGCGGTAAGATCGGCAAGAAAAAGATCTCAATTGTTTATGGCCGGCGTTTTTGTGGGCCTGACCAACGCTTTTTGTGTAATCGGCCTGGGGATATTAAACAATTTTGAGCTTCAAACCATCTTCTATGACGCCCTGTGGTTCTTTATAAACGGCCTCGCGGTTGGCGCCATAATAACCGGAACTTTGCATATATTCGAATCGATATTCCAGATAACAACTAATATCACGCTTCTTGAATTGGCGGATCCGAATAATCCGTTACTAAAAGAATTAATACTCAAGGCGCCGGGCACATATCACCACAGTTTAATAGTGGGGAATTTAGCCGAGACTGCCTGTGAGGTTATAGGGGCTAACGGCCTCTTGGCAAGAGTGGGGGCGTATTACCATGACATTGGCAAAGTGGGAAAAGCGGAGTATTTTGCCGAAAATCAGCCTATAATGGAGAGCCAGCATGATAAGCTTGAGCCCACTATGTCAAGCCTCATAATCATAAGTCACGTTAAAGAAGGGCTCGAAAAAGCCAGAAAAAACAAGCTTAATAAAATTTTGCTCGATTTCATAGAACAGCATCACGGAACGGGGCTTATATATTATTTTTATCAACGGGCTTTAGAATCCGTTGAAGACGTTGCTAATTTGGGAGAAGAGGGTTTTCGTTATCCGGGCCCAAAACCGCAAACCAAGGAAACGGCGATAGTGCATCTGGCGGATTCTGTGGAAGCGGCTTCGCGCACGCTCAAGAATCCCACCCCTGCTAACATGGAAGAACTCGTCCGTCGTATAATAAATAATAAATTCATAGACGGCCAGCTCGATGAATGCGACTTGACCTTGAAAGATTTAAACAGCATAGCAGTTAGTTTTACCAAGGTCTTAGCCGGTGTTTATCACACAAGAGTGCAATATCCCGATGAAGAAAAAAATATTGAGTTTTAAGGCAATCCAGATATCGGTAGCGCTCGACAAAGGTATAAGACTGCCTTTATCTAAAGATGAGTTAATTTTGGCGGCAAAAGAGACGCTGTTAATTCTAAAAGAAAAAGACGCCAAAGTTTGTCTATATTTCGTAGGCGATGCGGCGATGAGAAAATTAAATTTAAAGTATAGAAAAATCAACAGCCCGACGGATTGCCTTGCGTTTCCTATGAGGGAAGGACATGACGGGGATCTTAACCCTGAACTTCTTGGCGATGTTGTAATCTCGGCGGAGACGGCGAGAAAAAACGCGGAACGTTTCGGATTCGCTTTAAAAGAAGAGGTTCTTTTGTATGTTATACACGGAATTCTTCATCTTTTGGGTTATGAGGATACCGTTTCTTCGGAAAAAAAGAAGATGCGGCGGATGGAAAAAATGATCTTGAGCCGGATATCGCGCTGTTGTAAACCGTGGATACCGGATAATTTGTTAATGTAGGGCGCGTTCACCGAACGCGCCGCATCAATATTCTCGGCCTGTTCGGGGAACAGGCCCTACAATTAACGGTTCAGGCAGGCCTGAACCCTACAGATTTCATCCGATGATACATCTGATGAAATGGTAATATGACATCTGCTAATTTAGGCAGCAATGACCCATGAGGAATTTTTAACAAAGTGAGAAAACGCGGATTCACGGATTCTTTTAATTACGCCATAGAAGGCCTTAAACATACATGGAGAACACAGCGTAATATGCGCATACATTTTATTGTCGGCGCGATAGTTATTTCGCTGGGCATAGTACTTAATGTGGATAGGGTGGATTTTATTCTGCTATTAAGCGCCGTAGTTCTTGTGATTGTAACGGAAATGCTAAACACCGCAATTGAATTAGCCGTTGATATTTTTACCAAAGAATTTCATCATATGGCAAAAATGGCGAAAGATATAGCGGCTGGATGTGTTTTTATAGCTGCTGCGTACTCGATCATCGTTGGATACTTGGTATTTTTTAGGAATTCTGAATTAATCAATCTGTCCGAAGGTTTTTTGAAGATAAGGCAGTCGCCTTGGCATTTGACTTTTATAGTCTCGGCCCTTATTTTTTCCGTGGTGATAGCGCTAAAGGCGTTATTTCGCAAAGGGACGCCACTAAGAGGGGGAATGCCGAGCGGGCATTCGGCCCTGGGCTTTTCGATCTTTACGATAACGGCTTTTTTGTCAAAGAATACTTTGATTACGGTTTTGGTTTTGATTATGGCGATTTTACTGGCAGCTTCAAGAATAAAGAAGGAATTGCATACGGTCTGGGAAGTTTTCGCCGGTTCGATAATCGGATTTTTAATCACTGTTCTTGTATTTCAATTATTGTATCAGAGGACGTTTTAAGATGTTTAAATATTTATCGAAAGCTCAGTAAATAACGATGGCAATACAGACTACTGAGGCTTTTGTCCTGGGCCGCCGGGATTTCAGAGAAACAAGCATTTTGGCTGTCTTTTATTCGAGAGATTTCGGGAAGATAAAAGGAATAATTAAAGGCATACGTTCAGAGAAGTCAAGATACGGCAGCTTAGTTGAGTTATTCGGTTTGAATAAAATAGTGTTCTATGAAAAGTCCAAGAGCGAATTCAGCAACGTAACTCAATGCGACCTGATAGAAGGTTTCTTTGGGATCCAGAAAAATTTAAGCGCTATAGCGCATGCCTCCTATTTATGCGAACTCCTTGACGCTATGACCGAGCCAAGCGAGTCGAATGTCGAAATATATGAGTTGCTCTATAATTCTTTTAAAGCTCTCTCTGCGGGAGAAGACGCGAATAAGGTAACGCGCGTATTTGAATTGCGCTTACTTTCTCATTTGGGAATGGCGCCTTCGCTCAAAGAGTGTGTTTGTTGCGCGGCGGATATATCTGCCGCCGGGGCCAAATTCAGTTTTAATCAGGGGGGCATGCTTTGCGAAAATTGCCTGTCCCGGGATCCTTATGCCCGAACAGTCAAGAAGGGCACGATCGAGACGTTAAACCATATAAAAAAATCCAAGCTGGAGTCTCTCTTGAGACTTAAGATATCGAAGTCCATAGAGGATGAACTGGGCGCTTTTGTGGGGAAGTTGCTGGAGTCGCATTTAGATAAACCGCTTAAGTCTAAAAAATTTCTGGAAGAAGTGCGGAGGCTGACAAAATGAGATCGAAGAAGATGACGTTTCAGGATATTATAATGTGTTTGGAAAAATATTGGTCGGGCAAGGGTTGTTTGATAGCCCAACCTTGCGATACGGAGGTTGGCGCGGGAACTTTTCATCCATTGACGTTCTTTAAAAGTCTTGGAAAAGCCCCTTGGAATACGGCGTTTGTCCAACCTTCGCGGCGTCCGACTGACGGCAGGTATGCCGACAATCCCTTGAGGACCCAGCGCTATTATCAATATCAGGTTCTCCTTAAGCCCTCTCCGGACGATGTCCAGAGCTTATATTTAAATAGCCTGGAGAATCTTGGAATTGACTTGAAAAAGCATGATTTCAGGTTTGTGGAAGATGACTGGGAATCACCCACCTTAGGGGCTTCGGGTTTAGGATGGGAGGTTTGGCTTGACAGCCTTGAGGTGACGCAATTCACTTATTTCCAGCAGGTGGGCGGCATAGAGATGGATCTGATTCCTTGCGAGATAACTTACGGACTGGAAAGAATAGCCATGTTTATTCAGGGAGAGTACGACCTGTATAATCTAAGATGGGATGAGAAGCATACTTACGGCGATATACACAAAAAAGACGAGATAGACTGCTCTAAGTATAATTTTGAGAAAAGCGACCCTAAAATACAAAGGGATCTTTTTTACTTATATGTGTGCGAGGCTAAACGTCTATTGAGCGAGAAACTTTTAATCCCCGCCTACGAATTTATGTTAAAGACTTCTCATTCTTTTAATATGCTGGATGCCAGAGGGGCGGTAAGCGCGACCGAAAGGCCTGCTTGCATCGCGCAGGTAAGGGCGCTGGCTAAATCTTGCGCCTTATTATATTTGGAGAATATTGATACGTGTCCAAATTAGTAATTTTTTCACTATGGTAAATTGCTTTTAAGATTTAATTTTACATTGTCATTGTCCGGCTTGCAGACTGGGACATAATGTAGTTGCTCGATTTATCGAGCACAACATATCGGCCCAATAAATTGGGCAGCTACAATATGTTGATCTATTTAGTCAAGAAAAAGGGTTATGACCCAGCCTGTTGACCGGACAATCCAGACATTGACTAACATCTCTGGATTCCCCGATCAAGTCGGGGAATGACAGCTTTTAATTTGAATAATAATGGAGAATATTGATAAATGAAGAAAAACAATAAGAATTCGACTAAGAATTTTTTACTGGAGATAGGAACCGAAGAACTGCCTTCAGGCTATATTGAACCGGCTTTGAGCCAATTACGTTTATCATTTGAACTTTTCTTAAAAGCCAACGCTTTATCTTTCGGAAAGATCGAGGTTTATGGGACGCCGAACAGGCTTGTTCTTTATGTGGCCGGCCTTTCTATTAAGCAAGAGCCTCAACGCGAAAAGATAACCGGCCCGTCAAAAGAAATCGCCTTCGATAAAGAAGGCTGTCCCACTCAGGCCTGTTTAGGCTTTCTTAAATCGAAGAGGGCTGAATTAAAGGATCTTTGCGCGGAATCAACCGCCAGAGGCGAATATATATTTATAGAGCGCGTAAAAGAAGCCTCCTCAACTCAAAAAATTCTCACTAACGGATTATCCGGCCTCATTGCGAGCCTCAAATTCCCTAAAGTTATGAGATGGAATTCAGAGAGCGTTCACTTTGCGCGGCCTGTCAGATGGTTGTTAGCGTTGTATGGGACGGAAATAATAGGCGTAAAATTCGGAACGCTTACAGCCTCGAACTCAACGTCTTTGCCCAGATATTTAAGCCCTGTTATGCGGCCTGTAAAGATAAAATCCGTAGAAGAATATTTCCGCATTCTTAAAAAGGCCAATGTTATGTTAGATCAGGAAGAGAGGCGGCGCAAGGTGGCGTCAACGCTTGAAAGTTTAAGCGTTGGATTGAAAGCCTCCGGGAATTTTAACGAGGATCTTATAAGAACTGTGATTTACCTTGTTGAATGTCCCTATGGTTTCGTCGGAAAGTTCAAGAAGGAGTACTTGCGCCTTCCGGTTGAGGTTCTCGAGAGTTCTATGGCGAAGAATCAGAAGATATTTTTAGTTAAGGACAAAAAAGGGAAAGCGCTGCCTTATTTTATCGCTGTAATAAACGGAAAACGCGGGAACGTGGAGCTAATCCGAAACACATTCGAGGCTATATTGAACGCGAAGTTAAAAGACAGTATGTTCTTTTTGAATGAAGACCTTAAGACTAAGCTTGAAAACAGGCTCGATGCGCTGAAGGGAGTGGTATTCCAGGCGAAACTTGGAAGTATGTATGATCGCATCAAGAGGGTTCAGGGACTTTCACTTTACATATTGGATATTTTAAGTTCATTTAATATCGCTATTTCAAATGATTTAGATGCCGCGAAGAGAAAATTGGAAAAAGCCTCGCTTCTTTCCAAGGCCGATCTTGCAACTCAAATGGTTAGGGAATTTCCCGACCTGCAGGGAATTATAGGCAGGGAATACGCTAAGAGCGAGGGGGAAGACAAGGATGTTTACAATGCCATATATGATCACTACCTTCCTAAAGGGCCGGCAGATTCTCTGCCGTCAGGTCATATCTCAAGTATACTGGCTATTGCCGACAAGGTTGACGCGATCGCGGGTTTTTACGCCATAGGGTTAATTCCAACCGGCAGTGAGGATCCCTACGGAATACGAAGAGCTTCATTGGGCCTCTTAAAGATTCTTTTTGAGAAAAAATACCCGATTTTATTAGATGATCTTATTACCAAGGCTTTCGAGTTTTACGCCGGCTCTGTTTTTTTTGACAAAGATGCGGTTAGGTCTCAAATCATTGTTTTTCAAAAGGACCGGCTAAAGAATATTTTGCTGGACAAAAATTTTAAAGATGATATTATAGAAGCTGTTTTGGGTCCGGGCTTCGACAGGTTTGATCGGCTCGACAAAAAACTCAATGATTTGTCCTCAATAACCCAAGCTAAATATTTTATAGAGGCTGCGAAGATAACCGAAAGGATCTTTAATATCCTAAAGGCCGAGAAAGGTTTGAAACCGGCTGAGACAAGGGTAAAGCCAGAATATTTTGTGGAACCGCTGGAAAAAGAACTTTGGGATATCTATGAGAAAAGCAGAGCTAAGATAAAAGAAAAAATAGAGGCGTTGGATTATATAGGCGCCACTAAAATGTATGCCGAAGCGTTTTACAACCCCATACATCTCTTTTTTGAAAAAGTAGTTGTAAACGCGCAGGATCAAACTCTGCGTGCGAATAGATTTGCGCTTTTAAGAGCGATATACGCCATTTACGCGGAAAAAGTGGCTGATTTATCAAAAATAAAACTATCATAAACCGCAAAATAAAATGATAGCAATTGTATTAGGCATCTTTTGAGCGAGCGCGTACGGAAATTTTTATGGCTCGGATTCCGCCGAAGGCGGAACATAAAAATTTACGCCGAGTGAGGCTTGCCGCAGGAGCAAGTCGAACGTCGCCACGAAAAGATGACCGGGAGAGTTACAAATATTACACAATTATTGCGTTTGTATCACAATAAAATGTGCGATGAACACACATATAAGAAAGGGGTTAAGTGACAGCGATGAAAGGTAAGAGCAAATCAAGAACAGCGCAAAAAACCGGTAATAAAAAATATGTGTATTTCTTCGGCGGCGGCAAGGCCGATGGAAACGAAAGTATGAAGAATCTCCTTGGCGGCAAAGGCGCCAATCTGGCGGAAATGGCGGGGCATAAAGATTTAAAGCTTCCAGTTCCTCCGGGATTTACGATCACAACCGAAGTTTGCGCCTGCTATTACCAGAACAAGAAGACTTACCCCGCGGCATTGAAAGCGCAGGTGGTCAAGGCGCTTGAGAATGTCGAAAAGTTAATGGGCAGAAGATTCGGCGATTGCGAAAATCCATTATTGGTATCGGTGCGCTCAGGCGCTCGCAAATCTATGCCGGGTATGATGGAGACGGTCCTTAACGTCGGGCTCACCGAGAAGACAATACCGGGATTGATTAAGCAAAGCGGCGGAAATGACCGTTTTGCTTATGACGCTTACCGCCGTCTTATAATGATGTACTCCGATGTTGTTATGGAGAAAGCTGCCGGAATCGAACCCGCTGATGATCAGGGAATCCGCAAGCAGCTTGAAAAGATAATGGCTAACGTTAAAAAAGAAAAAGGTTATTCCAGCGATACAGAGTTAACAGCCGAAGACTTAAAGGTCCTTTGTTCGTCATTTAAGGCAAGAATAAAAGAAGTATTGGGAAGGGAATTCCCGGATGACCCTATGCAGCAATTATGGGGAGGCATCGGCGCTGTATTTTCCTCGTGGAATGGAAAACGAGCGATAAGCTACCGCCGGATTGAGGGAATTCCCGATGAATGGGGAACGGCCGTTAACGTTCAAACAATGGTATTCGGCAATATGGGCAGCGATTCCGCCACCGGCGTGGCTTTTACCCGTAATCCCGGAAATGGGGAGAACGGTTTTTATGGAGAATTTCTTGTGAATGCGCAGGGCGAAGATGTAGTCGCGGGCATTCGCACTCCGGCTCCGATAAACCAGTACTCAAAATCAGAACATAATAAAGGATTAAGCACTCTCGAAGAGTTAATGCCTAAGTTATACAAAGAACTGCTGGATTACCGCAGGCGGCTCGAGAAGCGCTACCGCGATATGCAGGATATAGAGTTTACAATCGAGAAGGACAGGCTTTTTATGCTGCAATGCCGTTCCGGTAAAAGAAATGGCCCTGCCGCCGTGTGTATGGCTATGGATATGCTAAAAGAAAGACTGATAGATAAAACCGTCGCTGTTATGCGCGTCACACCCGCGCAACTGGATGAGCTTTTGCACCCTGTTATAGATCCTAAGGCCGAAAAAACCAGCAAGCCGATTGCAAAAGGACTGCCGGCCGGACCGGGCGGCGCCTGCGGTCAGATCGTTTTTTCTGCCAATTGTGCCGTCGAGTGGAACAAGCAGGGTAAGAAGGTAATTCTTGTTCGCGAAGAAACCAACCCTGAAGATGTGGATGGAATGCGCGCGGCCGAAGCGATATTGACCGCCCGCGGAGGTATGACTTCTCACGCCGCTCTTGTCGCTCGCGGCTGGGGTAAGTGTTGTATAGTGGGCTGCGGCGGTTTGCATATTGAATGCGGCAAGAAAGAGATGCATTCCGACGGAAAAATATTTAGAGAAGGAGACTGGGTAACCTTAAACGGGACAAGAGGGCTGGTTTATGAAGGTAAACTTCCTATGATTAGCGCCCTCGAAGAAAATAAATTATTGAGCGATTTTCTGAAAGTCTGCGACTCGATCAAGAGGCTTGGCATACGAACAAACGCCGAGACCCCTGAAGATGCCAAGCGCGCCCGTCAATTCGGCGCCGAAGGCATAGGGCTTTTCAGGACAGAGCATATGTTTTACGGAAAGGGTTCGGATGAACCGTTATTCGTGTTAAGGAAAATGATAGTCTCGAAAACCCGGGAAGAAAGAATAAAAGCCGCTGAAGAACTTTTCCCTTATGTAAAGAAGGACATTAAAGGGACGCTTGAGGCAATGGATGGTTTTCCTGTTGTAATCCGCCTTCTTGATCCCCCTTTGCATGAATTTGTTCCGCGGGAACAAGACAAGCTGGAGCAGCTCGCCAGAGACCTCGGGATTTCTATAGAGGAACTTTCCAGACGCGCGGAAAATCTGCACGAATCAAATCCGATGATGGGACATCGAGGCGTCCGGTTGGGGGTAACCTATCCTGAGATAAGCGCTATGCAAATCCGCGCTATATTTGAATCCGCCGCTGAACTCATAAAAGAAGGCAAGAAGCCATATCCGGAGATAATGGTGCCCGTTGTTTGCGACGTCAAGGAATTGGCCGATCAATTAGTTATAGCCAAAGAATTATACGCGGAAGTCTTGAAAAAATACGGTATTAAAAAAATAAAGCATATGTTTGGCACTATGATAGAGATCCCGAGAGCGTCAATCGTGGCCGACAAACTCGCGGAAATAGCGCAGTTCTTCTCTTTCGGGACAAACGATATGACACAAATGGGTTTTGGTTTTTCGCGCGATGATATAGGCGGTTTTCTTCCCGATTATTTAAAGAAGGGGATTCTCGCGGATGATCCTTTCCAGACGATAGATCAGGATGGAATCGGCGAAATAATAAAGCTGGGGATATCTAAGGGAAGAAAAACCCGCAAGAATCTTGAGGTCGGCATCTGCGGTGAACACGGAGGCGATCCCAGATCGATAGAGTTTTGTCATAAAGTGGGAATGAACTATGTCAGCTGTTCGCCATTTCGGGTTCCTATAGCGAGGTTGTCCGCCGCGCAGGCGGTCCTAAAAGAAAAAAAATAACGAGGTTTGATGGACTCTGTCAAAGCATATTTTAAGGAAATAGAGAAGGTGCCTCTCTTAACAGCCGAGGAAGAGATAGAGTTAGCGCAAAAGATCAAGAAAGGCGATTCCAAGGCTAAGAAGAAGATGATTCAGTCAAATCTGCGCCTTGTCGTAAGCATTGCCAAAAAATACAGCTATTTCGGCGTTTCGCTTCTCGATCTTATAGAAGAAGGTAATCTGGGCCTTATCAAAGCGGTAACCAAGTATAATCCAAAAAAAGGGTTTAGGTTTTCGACTTATGCCGGTTGGTGGATAAAGCAGTATATCCTTCGCGCGGTTGCCAATCAGGGAAAGACCGTAAGGATTCCGGTTTATATGATGGAGTTGCTTTCGCAATGGAAAAAGGTTGGGGAAAAATTATCCCAGCGTTTAGGAAGAAAACCGACTGTTGCCGAGATTGCGAAATCAATGAAAATTACGGTAAAAAAAGCCGGGGAGATAGATAATATCACGTCGCAAGCAACATCTCTTGAGACGCCTGTCGGCGAAGATAATAACGGAACACTTATGGATCTTATAGAGGATGTGAAAGCCGTCTCGCCAAAAGACGAGATCTTAAACTATTTTCAAAAGGAAAAGATCGAGGATCTGCTTAAAAAGATGAATAAAAGAGAGCGGGAAGTCTTGAGTCTAAGGTTCGGACTTAAGGATACGGCAGTCCATACGCTTGAGGAAGTGGCTAAACATTTTAATGTTACAAGAGAAAGGGTAAGGCAGATTGAAGAATTGGCCTTAAGGAAACTGAGAAAAGACATGGAAGGACAAGGGAAAGAATGAGCGGAAAAACAGGATTACTGGAAGATCTAAGAGATTCGATACGGGATATCCCCGATTTTCCAAAAAAAGGAATAATATTCAAGGATATCACGACTCTCTTGAAAGACGGGAAAAAATTTAAGGCTGCAATAGACGCGCTCGCCGAGAGATACAAAGGCGAAAAGATAGACAAGGTGGTTGCTATCGAGGCAAGGGGATTTATCCTGGGGAGCGTTATCGCCTATAAGCTGGGCGCCGGGATAGTTCCTGTCCGCAAGAAAGGAAAACTTCCGCACGAAACAAGTTCTGTGGAGTATGAATTGGAATACGGCAAGGACTCTCTCGAGATGCATAAAGACGCGATAAATCTGAATGATAAAATTCTCATAGTTGATGATCTTCTCGCGACCGGCGGGACTATGAAGGCCGTCTGCGATCTTGTCGAAAATGCGAGAGGGAAAATATCGTCGATAGCTTTTTTAATCGAATTAACTTTTCTTAACGGCCGCGATCGCCTAAGAGGCCGTGATGTTTTTTCTTTGATAAAATTTTAGCCGTTTGTTTTATGCGGTTGTTTACCCCGTTAGCGAGTTGCGAATTTGGGCCTGTAGCTCATCAGGATAGAGCAGCGGTTTCCTAAACCGCGCGCGGGAGGTTCGAGTCCTCTCAGGCCCACCATCCTACGCCAGTGAAAGTGTAAGAGAAAGTTAGGCTTCGGGTGGTAAACCATTAGGCTTTTCACCCATCGAAGCTTATTGCTTTGAATAAAGAAATTAAGCGTAGGTGGGCGGATGGTAAACCAATTTGGCAAGCGACATAACTAAAGGACGAGAGCCGTTTTTATCATAATTTAAAGGACGAAAATCCGAAATATGATAGACCTTCACACGCATTCATTGCTTAGCGATGGGGCGCTATTGCCTTCGGAACTGGTAAGGAGAGCTTTCGTGGTTGGTTATAAGGCTATCGGAATAGCCGACCATATCGACTCATCGAATATTGATTTTATCGTTCCGCGGGTAGTAAAAGCGTCAAAAGATTTAACTTCCGCGGCCATAAAAGTTATACCCGCCGTAGAATTTACTCACGTCCCGCCGAAAGACCTGCCCGATTTGATAAAATACGCGAGAGCAAATGGCATTAAAATCGTCATAGTTCACGGAGAGACTATAGTGGAGCCTGTTATAAAAGGCACCAATGCCGCCGCGCTGGAATGCGATATAGACATACTGGCGCACCCCGGGTTAATAACCCTTAAAGAAGCTAAAACAGCCGCCAAGCGCGGGATTTATCTGGAGTTAACCGCGAAGGCCGGTCATTCCTTGACAAACGGCCACGTCGCGAAAACAGCCATTCAAGCCAAAGCGAAACTCGTCCTCAATACCGACGCCCACAGGCCGCAGGATCTCATAAAATACGATGCCGCTCTTTCTATACTCCTGGGAAGCGGATTAACAAAAAAACAGGCCGAAGGCGTATTCAAAAATTCCTCGCAACTGATAAGTAAAATTTGATCTACTGGCAAGTTGGGGAATGACAAATGCTGTAGTTTGCCACTGCCTGAGGCGGGCAGGGATTCATCGGCGATTTTTCAAAAACGATTAGGTTTATTGTATAGCATGACTGGATTCCCCGAATAAACTTGCCCTCTGACTTGTTCAGGGGGTCGGGGAATGACACCTTGCAACTTGAAACAAGGGAGCTTATGAAACCGCTTGTAGATATTATAAACGGAGAAACAGCCAGTCGATATTGTTCGAGCGAAGCCGCGCTTTTATCTTCTCGACGTTGCTCGAAGAATAAAAGCGCGGCTGAGTCGAGAACCATAATATCATATCGATATAAAATCTTGGGGAAACATTACGGTTAAATTCACTTGACTTTTAAAATAATCTTTATTAAAATAAATTTTATTAAGATATAATAACATCAAGTAAGTAGTATAAGCATGAGTTAAAGAAAACCGGACCAAATCTAACCTCATATAACCGCATAATTGAAAGCGAAAATTTCCCGGAGGAAAAAGGTGAAAACTTTTCATAATAATAGAAGAGCAGGTCTTTTAAAGATATTTTCATCGATTTACCTGATGGCTTTCTTTTTGACGGCAATTAATTTTTTTCTTATTCAAAATAACGTTTTTGCAGCTGGAAAAGGCGATAACTGCGAAAAGAATCCTCCTCCTATCAAGAAAGATGCTAAAAAGAGCGACCCCACTTTTGTCCAGTTAAGCCGCAAATCCGCAATTCGCAACGAAAAATTAGCATTAGAACTGCCCCGCGATTCATCAACGCAAGTCATTGTCTCTTACGAGAAATCCATTATAACCACGACTCCCGAAATTCAGATTGCCTCGTCTTTACCCGATTGGTTAACCGTCACAGGCAATACGAATGCCGTTGATTTAGGCGATGAGGAGATGGGGTTTGTAGAAATGACCTTTACCGTTGGATTGGAGGCAGCGCCTGATTCAACCGCTGGAGTAGTAGTCAACCTTATCGATTGCGGCCCTCGAGAGATAAAAGCATCCGGAATACTTAAGGTAACCGCGGACAGGACGCTTTTCGCGGAGATTAGCGTTCCTGCTCGGGATTCATTGGTAAGGGCCGATGTTCCAATATTCGGCTTGGCCTATGGAGAAAATTTTTCATCTTACACGGTCGAATACGGCGCGGGCTATGAGCCGAGCGTGTGGACCCCGATAATTACTTCGAATATTCCGCAGACAAACGATAATTCTTCCGCGGAATTAATCTTCGGCAACGATACCATTTACGGCAATTTAGCCACTTGGGAGACCGGCCTGACCGAGTATGTCTATAAAGGAAGTCCCGTGGACCTAAATGGAATTTACACGGTCAGGTTAAGAGTCTCGAATATGGAAGGCAAAACCGTTACCGATGAGGTGTCTGTCCAGGTTGGCCGTGTTATGGGCTCGATTTACGCGGCGACGGCCGTAAGCCCTGACGGAGACGTTCTTTTATCGCTTCAGGAGCAGTCCATTAAAGAAGATTTTGTGGTGATAGGAATCGAGCCTGTCGACAGCGGTAAGGCTCCCCTTGATCCGGGTTACAGACTTATCGGTAAAATATACGAGCTTCAGCCGCCGGGATTGGAATTCAGTAAAGACGCGACTCTGCAATTCAGCTATACCGACTCGGACTTAGGCGCGGGAGATGAAACAAAACTTGGTATCTACACCTATAATCCGGATACATCGCGTTGGAACTATGTCTCTTCGGAGATTGACGCGGTTGACAATACGGTAAGCGCCGTTATCAGAAGCATAGCCCCTGAATACGCTTATTACGCCATTTTTGAAAAAATCTCTTTTCCGAATAAGCCTGTTTTGAATCAGCCGGCTTCGCCTACCCAGAGCAAATTAGCAATTGTTTGCGGCGTCTCCGACGGAGAAACCGGTATAGAGGTATTTGTAAACGGCGTATTGAGAGCGGCGGGGGCGGCTTCGGATACGGGCGCTTTCAGCGTCTTGAATGTTATACTTGATGACGGGGTAAACACTATAACGGCGAGGGCGAAAGATCGATATAATCAGGTTAGTCCTTATTCCGAGCCGGTAACAATCGAAGTCGTCGAACCTCAGATAACGGTCGGTTCCCTGAAATTTATGACAAGCGATTATTCCCTTGACTATGATGGCGCCGTCGATATCGGAGATTCCCTATACCTGGAATTAAGCGCTGATGACCCCAACCCTGAGATTTGCGATAAGACATCGGTTTTTCTTACGTCGAGTTCTACCGACCCTGCGGGGATCGAGATTCAGCTTACGGAAACCGGATCCTCAACCGGTATTTATCGCGCCGGAGCCAAGATAGGTTTAACCAGCTCTCGGCCGGCCTCAACCATAGCCGCGTATCAGGATGGAGAAGCCATATCCGCTAAATCAAAAATAGATGGGACAAAAACCGATAGCGTGAATTTTTATGATGATACAGCGCCCTTGCCACCGGCAATTACTTCTTCCACGCATCCATCCGTCTGTCAGGATACTTTCGAGGAAGGTTTTGACCAGTGGTCAAACCGCGACGGAGATGTCGGGGCGGCTTTAAGCCTTAATAGCGCAGAGAGCGCAGACGGTTTCAACTGCCTTGAGCTTCTAAATCAGGAATACGGCGGAAACTTCGCTTCCAACATCAGGACCACACAATTCGACGCCAAAGAATACCCTCTGGTGAGTTTCGACTATAAGATAAATGAGAATGTGAAGATCAACTTGCTTGTCAAAACGGACGAGCAATGGTATGAGATTCTATTTACCGACGACCCCAAGCAGCAATACTGGGCGCTTAATATGAAGAAGATAGGCCAGGTTCAGGGTGTAACCGCCGATAATAACTGGCATTCGGCTTCGTTCAATCTCTATGAGATGCTTAAAGCGCAGGGCGGCTCCACCATTGTCAAGGAAATGATAATGGCCGATTGGGATGAAGATGGTTTTATGAAATTAGTCTACGGCACAAATGCCGGAGGCGTCAAATATTATATAGATAACTTCAAGATAACCAAATACGGCTGCTCCAACGCGAACCCGCAATTTAACGTTGTTCCTCCGGCAGGTCCGAGCGGTATCGCCGGATACAGCTATATCCTCGACGAGTTGCCCGATACAATCCCGGATACCCAGGTAGACGCTGCCGAAAATCTCATAAATTATTCCGGGATTTCAGACGGAACCTGGTATTTACATATCAAGGCTAAGGATACAGCCGGAAACTGGTCAGCGCCTAACCGTTATAAAATAACGATAGATACTCATTCACCCGTCGCGGATTCTCCCGTTCCTGCCGATGTAAGCTCATCAGGAAATCCTGTAATCACCGCGCGTCTAAGCGACGCAGGAGGAACAGGCGTCAATCCGGAGAGCATAATATTAAAGGTAAATGGGGTTGAATACGGCGTATCAAGCCCCGCCCTAAGTTATAATGCGGAAACCGAGATGCTTACTTTTACGCCATCGGAAGCGGGAATTATCTGGCCGGATTCATACGTTGTGAATGCCTGTCTTAAAGAGGCAAAAGACTACGCCGGAAACAGCCTTGCCTATTCTTTGACGTGGGAATGGACTCTGTCTTATTCGCTTGATACCGCCGCCCCGGTCATCTCAAATATTTATTCATACCGGACACGAAGCTTAAACAGCGATCTTGTTACTGTCTGTTGGAACGTCGCGGATCCCAACGGTGTTGCCGACTATAGTTTTATTCTCGACCAGTCGCCCGAAACCATTCCGGATACGACAGGCGAGGGTTTGGCCGCGTCAAAGAGCTATCCTGATTTGACAACAGGCGAGTGGTATTTTCATCTCAGGGCGAAAGACAGGCCCGGCAATTGGAGCCAGACTACACATTACAAGGTGGATTTTTCCAAAAATTCGATATCGGTGGATGATTTCGACGACGGCATCGAACCGAATGATGTGGGAGAGGTTTCAGGGGTTTGGACGACAGAGAACGGGTTTATGACGGATAACTACGTCAATGATCCAGCCGTCCGATATTCGGACAGCGGTTATTCGAAGAGGCTCAACTACGATGTAACGGCTGCCTCAAGCCAGGCCGACTGGTGGACTAAGTTCCCCGAATCTTCCGATATGAGCGGCTATACCCATTTAAGCCTGCAATTAAAAGCGGAGACAGCAGGCGGGAACTTCAAAATAGGCCTCAAGGACCGTTACGGCAACGAACACAAAGTCTCTATCTCGGAGTATCTTGCAGGCGGCCTTACAACCGAATATACAAGAATAAGCATACCTTTGTCCGATTTTGCCGGAATAGATCTCTCTAATCTCGAGAGTATGAACATTTCATTCGATAACGCGGGCGCTGTTCCTTCGACGGGAGTCATTTACGTGGATGAGATAAGGTTTGTTAACAGCGCGGGATGGAACACCGTTGTCATTGATCTTGCTTCGACAGATTGGAAATCAGAAGCTACCGGCTGGGAATATAACGGCGCGATATCCGATTTAAACAACGTTAAACATCTTTCGATAGGGGTCTTCGGATATTGTTCGGAGGGTTCGGTATATATAGATAATATCAGACTGGCCGACTCACTCGTTGATATGACTACCTGGGATACCGCTGAAAATTTAAGAAACTGGTCGGTAGCCGATTCTTATTCAGACGGTATCAGCCTGACTTTATCTAACGAGATCTTCAGCGAGGGTAATCATTCTTTCAGGCTCGATTATGCCATTAAGGGTTACGACAAAGCTTTTCTACATAAAGACCTTGCCAGCGAGGACTGGAGCAGCAAGCGCTATCTGATATTTGATCTCTACAATCCGGGAGATATTAAGTTGGTAACTGCCGCTGTCTTAACCGGCGATTTCTTTGTTTGGCATGAGGCCCTTACCCGCAGTTTTTCCGCCCGGCCCGAGACACCGATAGTCAATTTACTGCCCGACTTAACCAATGAGGGGCAAATCTTGATTTCGGGCAAGGCCGACTCCGGAGTCGAGATAATACCGTTTGTCAAGACGGCATCAGGCGCGATATTTGAGCAAACTCACGTCTTCGCCGACGCAAACGGCGATTTCAGTTCTGTAATTTACCTGGAAGGCGACGGGCAGAAGACGGTTTATTGCTACGCAAAAGATTCTACCGCCGCAAAAAGCCTAAGCTCCTCCGCCGAACAGGTAGTTATCCTGGATAAAACTCCTCCGGCTGTTCCAACCGTTGGTTCTATAGAGACCCCAAGGAGAGAGCCTCAAATAACGGTGGCGGGATTGGCAGAGAGCGCAAGCTCGGTTTACATTAAAGTCTCCCAGCCTCTTTCGGCGGACGCGGAGTATACCGTAAAAGCCGCGGCAGGAATTTATAGCAAAGATATCGTCTTAAACGATGGCGACGGGGTTTACCGTATTAGCGTATGGAGTTCGGACCCTGCCGGTAATTCATCCGCCGAATATGGGCCTGTTGAGGTTGTTTTGGACGCGGTTAATGAGCCGCCCTCTATGCAATTAACATTGCCTATAGGAAAAGAGCTGATAGAAGGCGGCTCTTGCGATATCCACTGGCAGGCCGGCGATCCCGATCCGACCGATACCATTGCCATCGGGCTTAAATATACCGATTCGGCAGATAATCAGATATTGGTGGACAATTTCGACGACAGGAATGATACGAACTCCCTTGGGCAGGATTCCGGGTTTTGGAGTAATAACGGCGGTCAAATCAACCTCTTCTATACCGATGAACCCGTTATTTCTTACGGTTTAGCCGAAAGTCTTGGCAAATGGGCCGCGGCTTACTGGTACTCGGACGCTTATAAAGTTGAGCTGTCCAGTGATTACGTGAAACAGGGCAGATACTCCATTAAAAAGACCTCTGCGCAACCCCCTGAAAATATGGTAAAATATCCATAAAATCAGGAGGATAAATATGTCATTCTTAACGTTCGAAGCCGCAAGCCGTCTGGGAAAAGAAAATAAGCTGATGAAATTAGCCAACGTCATAGA
>JAZDOX010000061.1:0-41538 GCA_043798215.1 Candidatus Omnitrophota bacterium
AGATCAACATATTGTAGCTGCCCAATTTATTGGGCCAATATCAATTGCCGATGAATCGGCAGGCTACATTATTTTCCATTGTAGCTGCCCAATTTATTGGGCCGATATGTTGTGCTCGATAAATCGAGCAACTACATTGTGTCCCAGTCTACAAGTCGGGTAATGACAGATTCTTATGAAACCACTTCTATCGAGTGAACGCGATATTTCTTACAGCACGCCTTTATTTATACGTAGCTCAGTAGACTGCCTTCTGGCGATAACCACTCTGTCTATGCCGTTATAATCCTTGATTATCTTCTTATCCCGATATAATCCGGTATTCTCTATTAGTCTCTCAACCGCCCCAGCCTGACCGAAGCCAACCTCTAAAACCAAATAGCCTTCCGGTTTCAGCCAAATAACGCTTTCGGGAATTATTCTTCTGTAAAACGCCAATCCGTTAGGCCCGCCATCCAATGCGAGTTTCGGTTCACATTTTACTTCCAATGGCAGCGCCTCATAGCTATCGCTTGGAATATACGGCGGATTTGAGATTATCAAATCAAACCTTTCATTCTCCGGAATCCCAAGAAATAAATCCGCCAAAATAAAACGAACCCTATCCTCCACGCCGTTTAAAACAGCGTTTGACCGCGCGAGACCTAAGGCCTCTTCAGATATGTCGGAAGCTATTATTTTACATAATGGGTCGCATTTTGTCAAACTTACCGCTATCGCCCCCGAACCGGTGCCTATATCTAATATATGTTTTGATTCCTTGCCAATCTTTTCCATAAGCTTTAAAACCTGCTCTACTAAGACTTCAGTCTCGGGGCGCGGTATCAATACGTTAGAATCAACGCGGAATTTAAGACCCATAAACTCGGATTCCCGCGTTATATATTGAACAGGCATCCCCTTGGCGTAAGAATCAAGCGCCTTATGGAATAAACCTATCTTATTGTCGTCGGCCTCATAATCGCCGAGATATAAACGCGTCCTGTCGCAGCCAAAAACCCAGCACGCTAACTGTTCAAATGAATTCATCGGCTATTTAAACCTTTTAATTTAATAGTCTTGTCCGCCTGTTGTAATTGCTTTATTATCTCGTCGATCTCGCCTTCCATAATATTCTCGAGTTTATGAAGAGTAAGGCCTATTCGATGATCGGTAACCCGTCTGTCCGGATAATTATAAGTCCTTATCTTTTCGCTGCGTTCACTGGTTCCAATTTGCGTCTTTCGCTCTTTGGCAATTTTCTCATGCTGCTCAGAAACAGCCTTATCGAGCAAGCGCGCGCGCAAGACCTTCATCGCTTTATTCTTATTCTTAAGCTGCGAACGCTCATCCTGACAAGATGCGACAATTCCCGTAGGGACGTGAGTTATTCTCACCGCTGAATCAGCGGTATTAACAGATTGTCCGCCCGCGCCCGAAGATCTAAAGACATCAATCCTTAAATCCTTGGAGTCTATCTGGACATCGACATCCTCGGCCTCCGGCAAAACAGCCACAGAAACGGTAGAGGTATGAATTCTGCCGGAAGATTCAGTAGTCGGAACCCTCTGAACCCTGTGAACTCCCGATTCGAATTTCATGCGCCTGTATACACCCTGGCCTTCTATCGCGAATATTACCTCCTTAAAACCGCCGGCTTCCGACGGGCTTGAGCTTAACATCTCGACTTTCCAATTTTGATTCGCGGCGTATTTCGCGTACATCCTGTATAAATCAGCGGCAAACAGCGAAGCCTCAAGACCTCCTGTTCCGGCGCGAATCTCAATTATGATGTCTCTTTCGGCATCGGGATCCTCGTCAATGATAAGCTCCTCAAGCAGCTTCTCTAAATTCGATTTTTTTCTGCCAAGCTCGCCTAATTCTTCCTTGGCTAAAACCAGAAAATCCGGTTCATAGGATTTCTTGCTGATCAAATTGTCGAGTTCGCGAATATCCTCGTCTACTTTTTTATATTCTCTGTATTTCTCAACTATCTCTCTCAACGAGGACAGCTCTTTTGTATAGCGTTGATAGGCTAAGTTATCCGAGATAATTTTCGGATCGGCTATAAGAGTCTCGAGCTCTTTGTGCCGCTTAAGCCTGTTCTCTAAAGCTTCTTGCATTCGCGTAAACCCCCGAGGTTCTCACATCCAGATTGTCATTCCCCGCTTTATAGACTGGGACATAACGTAGTTGCTCGATTTATCGAGCACAACATATCGGCCCAATAAATTGGGCAACTACAATGGAAAATAATGTAGCCTGCCGATTCATCGGCAATTGATTTTGGCCCAATAAATTGGGCAACTACAATGGAAAATAATGTAGCCTGCCGATTCATCGGCAATTGATTTTGGCCCAATAAATTGGGCAACTACAATATATTGATCTATTTAGTCAAAAAAAGGGTTATGACCCAGTCTGCAAGCCGGACAATGACACTTTATTTATTGCGCTTGGTTTAGTTGACAGAAATCACAATCATCCCTGCTTCCCGTATTTCCTCTTGAATTTCTCCACTCTTCCAGCAATATCCACATATTTATGCGAACCAGTGAAAAAAGGATGACACTTAGAGCATATCTCGATCTTGATATTTTGTTTCGTGGAACGAGTATGGATTACCTCTCCACAAGCGCAAGTTATTGCGCTGGCTTGATACTGCGGATGAATTTTATCTTTCATTTTTTTCCTTTCTTTAATGAGCATGTGACTTACGAAACGACCGAAGCGAGCGCTCGTAAGTCACTGTGCGAATTAAATCCCGCACCCAGCTATTCAGCTTAACGACTCCCTGATTCTTGTTTTAAGCGCGCTGATTGCCTGGCCGGAATTATTCATTCTTATTTCCCTTTTTCTTGCGTCTGATTCCGCTTTATAAGCCTCATAATAAATAAGTTTCCACATTTCCTCTTTTTTATTATGCTCTGATAAACGACATTTTAGGTTATTGGTATAGCCGTAATAAAGATTTTCTGTTTTTACATTCTTTATAACATACACATAATACATTTTATACTGCTGGGTGCGGGATCAAATTCAGCCAATATGAAAGTACCTCATCGAAGAACGGCTTATGTTTCCGCCGAAAGCGAGACCTTGCCGCGAAGCGGCGGGCACTTTGTTCCATAAGCCGTGGCTTCATTTTATCTCTGCTGATTCATACCCATCAAAAATTCCGCGTTGGATTTAGCCTTGGAGAGCCTATCAACCAACAACTCCATCGCCTCGTCGGAATTCATATCATTCAACACTTTTCTTAAGATCCATATTCTTTTCAGCTCATCCTCCTTAACCAAAAGGTCTTCTTTCCTGGTATTCGAGCGCTTAATATCTATGGCCGGATAAATCCTCTTCTGGAAAAGATTACGGTCAAGCTGCAGTTCCATATTTCCGGTGCCTTTAAACTCCTCAAATATGACCTCATCCATTCTGCTGCCGGTATCCACAAGCGCGGTGGCGATAATGGTAAGGGAGCCGCCTTCTTCCACCGCTCGAGCCGCGCCGAAAAACCTTTTAGGTTTATGCAGCGCGCTTGAATCCACGCCACCCGATAATATCTTGCCGCTATGCGGAGCAACAGTATTATAGGCTCGGGCAAGGCGGGTTATGGAATCTAAAAGAACTACGACGTCTTTCTTGTTCTCGACGAGCCTCTTGGCCTTTTCAAGAACAATCTCGGCAACCTGAATATGCCTCTCAGCGGGCTCATCAAAAGTCGAGCTGACCACCTCCCCCTTCACTGAACGCTGCATATCGGTTACTTCTTCGGGTCTTTCATCAATCAGGAGAACTATTAAAATAACATCTGGATAATTCTTCGTTATTGAGTTTGCTATCTTCTGCAGGAGTATTGTCTTGCCACTATAAGGCTGCGCAACGATAAGGCCTCTCTGCCCCTTGCCTATCGGTGTCAATAAATCCATAATCCTCATTGAAATCTCATTCGGTTCCGACTCCAAGACATACCTCTCATAAGCATACAAAGGCGTAAGATTATCGAAAAGCGCGCGTTCCTTCATCGACTCGGGATGATCCATATTAACCGCCTCAACTTTTAACAAAGCGAAGTATCTCTCGCCTTCTTTTGGAGGGCGAATTTGGCCGCTTACCGTATCCCCGGTGCGTAAATCAAACCGCCTTATCTGACTAGGCGAAACATATATGTCGTCCGGCGACGGCAGATAATTATAATTTGAAGAGCGTAGAAAGCCAAAGCCATCCGGCAATATCTCAAGCACTCCTTCGCCAAACATAAACCCTTCCTTCTCAGCTTGCGCCTGAAGAATTTTAAAGATGAGGTCCTGCTTCCTCAGGCCGCTTATTGAATTCATATTCAAGTCCTTGGAAACCTTCGTCAATTCCTGAATGGTCATCTTCTTTAATTTGGCGATATTAAACGCCGCTTCTTTTAATTCCCTGGATTCTTTTATTTCCTTCGCGCTAGTTTCTTCATCGTTACTTTTCATCCCGTTAGACCTCCCTCAATCCGATTTTTAATATAATGTTTCCCCATTCCTGTTTTAAGATACTTTTCCCTTCGATAAGCATCGGCTTTATTTAAACAGGCCTCAAAATAAACCAATTGCAAAGGACGCAAATGTTTTGTAGATACCACCAGCCCTTTGCTATGTTGTTCTATCCTTTGCTTTAAATTATTGGTCGCCCCCGTATAAAAATTATTATTTATTTTATTTTTCAGCACATAAATCCCGTTAGAGAACTCTGTTCTCTAACGATCTGCGCTGATGGTGGCATTAAACCACTGTCAACTTTATAAGGTAATGACTGCCGACTAAAGTCGGTGGTTTTCTCTAACGGGATAAACATAAAACCATTGAGGTCTAACGGGATTCATTCCATTCCTCCTCTTCCATAAAAACCTTAAATGACGCCGCTTCCTTTTGCGCCAGCGTCAATGCCTCAACAACACACCCTATAAATTCATCACTCGAGAAAGCGAAAGAAAAATAATTCGCTATTCCGATAGAAACCGATATCTTAATTTTTTTCGCGTTAAACTTGTTATTTTTAACAACTGCTATAATTTCACGGGCCTTATCCTTCGCTTCACTGAAAGTTGTCCCGCGCATAAGAATGAGAAACTCATCCCCGCCGAATCTGGCGAGAAAACCGTCCTCGTTAAGAGCGCTCGCCAAAAGCCCGCCTATAAAATCTAAAACTTCATTCCCAAGAGATCTGCCGTACCAGCGATTAATTCTCTCCAGATTATCAATATCGATCATCAATAATGCCAGATCCGGCAAAGATCTTTTCTCTTTTGAAACGGCAATCTCGCTATCAAGAACCCTTAGCATGTCTTCTATTTTGCAAAAACCGCTTATAGTCCCGTCAGTTTCCGCCATATCTTAAGAACCTGCCTTTTAGCGCTAAGCCGGCTGCCGTTATTATCCACCACAAAATCCGCGGCCTTCATTTTATCTTTAAGCGGCATTTGCGCCCTTATTCGGCGCAATATATGCGCACGCGTCTGCTTTAATCTCTTCTGCGCGCGTTCTATCTGAATATCACGATGGCAAATCACCACCACCAATTTATCAACCTTAAGATTTCCGCAAGACTCAAGCAACAACGGCGCGTCAACAACGACCACAGCGCCTGGATCGGTTTTCTTAATACTTCTTATTAATCTGCCGATCTCGAGATAAACCAACGGATGTATAATGCCGCATAATTTATCGAGACCGGCTCTATCGGCAAAGGCTTTCTCGGCCAAAGCCCTTCTATTTATCCGGCCATCTTTATCGAGCGCTCCAGCGCCAAAGTAATCCCTTATTTTTCCCCAAGCCACAGTATCCGGCGCAACAATCCTATGAGCTATCTCATCGGCATTCAGAGCAACCGCCCCTAAATTTCTGAATATCTCAGCTATAGTCGTCTTACCAGTTCCTATGCCGCCCGTTACGCCAATAATTAACATCGCTATCGCAATATTTCTTTGTAAAGTTCGAGATACTTGGCCGCCGAGGCATCCCATGAAAAATCGCATCTCATAGCGTTTGACACCAGCTTTGCCCATACCTTCTTTTGTTTATACATATTCAACGCATTGCTTATCGTTTTTAATAAATCGGCGGAAGCATAGCGCTCAAAGATAAATCCATTGCCGGAAAAACCAACCGGATCATAGGCGGTTATGGTATCCGCCAGACCTCCGGTC
Organism: Candidatus Omnitrophota bacterium; assembly: GCA_043798215.1. Classification (GTDB taxonomy): domain Bacteria; phylum Omnitrophota; class Gorgyraeia; order Pluralincolimonadales; family Pluralincolimonadaceae; genus JAZDOX01. The sequence goes on from JAZDOX010000061.1 coordinate 6,161, forward strand.
TTGCGCGCTATAGGAATAGTCCCATACCTCAAAGATATAATCTGTCCTAGTCCGCAAGGCTCATATCTTGACGGCATTAAAAACATATCGGCTCCAGCGTAAATCTTTTTTGCAAGCAAGGCGTCGAATCTTAAATTAACCGAAACTTTTTTGCGGAATTTTCCGCTCATTCTATCGAAAAGAATGTGATATTTCTCATCGCCTGTGCCCAAAATAATAAATTGCGCGCCCTGCTTCAGGACAGGCCGAATAATTTTAGCTATAAGATCAAGACCTTTCTGATCCGCGAGCCTTGATATAATCCCAATCAACGGAATATCAATATCCGTTTCCAGTCCCATCTCTCTTTGAAGAGCCAATTTATTTTTGTATTTTCCTTCGAGCTTGGTGGCGGAAAAATGAAATTTCAGCTCCTTGTCCTTCGAAGGGTTCCACTCATTATAATCAATGCCGTTTATTATTCCAAGAAGTGAATCTTTCTTTTCCAAAAGCACGCCTTCCAAGCCGTAGGCAAACTCGGGAGTTTGAATCTCCTTGGCATAGGTTGGCGAGACTGTCGTTATGAAATCCGAAAAAACAAGCCCCCCTTTTAATAAATTTACCGCGTCATAAAATTCTAATCCGCGCATAGTAAAATAATCCCAAGAGAGCCCTATCTTATAAAATTCTTCCTTTGGGAAAATTCCCTGATAGCCTATGTTATGAACGGTAAAAACAGTCTTTATCTTTTTATAGAAAGGATCTGAGCCAAAGATTTCTTTAAGATAAACGGGGATTAAACCCGTTTGCCAATCGTTGCAATGTACTATATCCGGCTTAAAATCTATGTCCTTAAGCATACCCAACAAGCTATTAGAGAAGAAGATAAACCGTTCAAAATTGTCTTCATAATCCCCGTCTTTTCCGCCATACAAACCGTCTCTCATAAAATATCTTTCATTCTCTATAAAATAAACAGGCACGCTGTCGTTAAGCCGGGCCTCATTGCCAAAAGTCTTAACGCATTTATACCGCGGAGTAACTACCCTGACGTCCACGCCCAACCTGTGCAACGCGAGAGGCAAACTCCCTGAAACATCGGCCAATCCGCCTGTCTTGGAAAAAGGGCTGACTTCGCTGGAGACAAACAATACTTTCAATCCGGGCGGCTTCTCTTTCATCCCGTTAGAAATTCTTCCAAAGATAATTTAAAATTAATAAATCCCGTTAGAGATAGGACACCGAAGGTGTCCGACGGTTGCCTTTGGCAAACTATCTCTAACGGGATAAACTTACGATTGAATTCAACATAATTTTTCAATATTCGCCGACGGTTAAAATTTCTAACGGGATTCATTTAAGACGTCTCCAGCCAATTTTTCCCGACTTTAATTTGGACTTTTACGGGAACCCTAAGACTAACCACTTCTTCCATTTCCCTCTTAACAATCTTTCTCATAGTCTCGAGTTCGCTTTCTGGGATCTCAAAGACAAGCTCGTCATGCACCTGAAGTATCATCGCTGATTTTAATTTCTTCTCCCTGATAACCTTATGAATATTTATCATCGCGACTTTGATCAAATCAGCCGCTGATCCCTGTATCGGAGTATTTATTGCTGTCCTTTCGGCAAACTGCCGCATTGACTTGTTTTGGCTGTTTATCTCCGGTATATATCTGCGGCGGTTTAAGATCGTGGTTACATAGCCGTTATTTCTTGCCCCTTCAATCATCTCCTCAAGACAGGCTTTAACAGCCGAGTATCTCTCAAAATAAGCGTCTATAAATTCCTTCGCTTTCGAGGCTTCAATCTTTAGGTCTTTCGAGAGGCCGTAAGGGCTCATTCCGTAAACTATCCCGAAATTGACCGTTTTGGCTATCGAGCGCATATCATCAACAATCTTGCTCTCATCCAATCCAAAAATCAGAGAAGCTGTATGCGCGTGAATGTCTCTGTCCTGTTCAAACGCCCTTATGAGCTCTTTATCCCCCGAAAAATGGGCCAAAACCCTGAGTTCGATTTGAGAATAGTCCGCCGCCATAATAAAGCTACCTTTATCTTCAACAATAAAAGCCTTTCTTATGCGCCTTCCAACCTCCGTCTTGATGGGAATATTCTGGAGATTCGGATTAGAGGAGCTGAGTCTTCCGGTTGCCGTGACCGTCTGATTAAACGAAGTATGAAGACGTCCTGTCTTAGGATTTATCAACTGCGGCAAGGCGTCGACATAAGTAGATTTTAACTTAGAGAGCTCGCGATATCTCAACAAAGAAGCCGGCAAAGGATGCGACGCTGAAAGAGTTTCCAACACCTCCACATCGGTTGAGGGACCGGTTTTAGTCCTCTTGACAACCGGCAAACCCAATCTCCCGAATAAAACATCGCCTAATTGTTTTGGCGAATTAATATTAAACTCAAATCCCGCCAATTCGTAAATCTCGGATGTGAGTTTAAGCAGCTGCTTCTCCATATCCTTTGACATCCCGGCCAAAAAATTAATATCTATGGCTACTCCCGCTATCTCCATATCCGTAAGACAGTCTACCAAAGGCATTTCCACATCGCAGAATAAATGGTTTAAATTCTTCTCTTCAAGTTGAGACTTCAAGATGCGCTTCAGCCTGAAAGCGGCGTCGGAATCCTGACAGCAATATTCTTTCACTGTCTCCACGTCAACTTCTCTCATAGTAATCTTGTTCCTGCCTTTACCCAGCAATTCCTCAATGGAAGTCTTGCCCGTATTGAGATGCTCAAGCATTATATCTTCAAGATTATGGTTTGGCTTGGATGGATTTAATAAATATGAAGCTACCATAGTGTCGAATATCTCTCCTGCCAGCCTAACGCCGTAATTCGCCAATAAAGTCTTCTCGAACTTTAAATTCTGCCCAATCTTGATCTTCCCTGCATCTTCTAAAACCGGTTTAATCCTGGAAAAAAGATAATCCGCGCTGAAACTCTTATCGGCGTTTCCGATAGGCGCGTAATAAGCCAGTCCTTCTTTCCAGCAAAAAGAAACCCCGACCGGCTCGCATAAAAGGGGCTCCTGTCCGGTTGTCTCAAAATCAAAGGCAAACTCTTTCTCTCTTTCAAGCTCTCTTATAAGCTTTTCAAGAGCCTCTTCGCCGGCAACCATCTCATACTTACCTTCCAATTTAGCCGAAGAATTGAATTCCTTCGATAAATTCTTAAATTCAAGTTCGTTGAATAACTTAAATAATTTGGCCTTATCCGGTTCTTTCAGTCTGAGGCTTTCGAAATCCACCTCAATGGGCACATCCGCGTCAAGTACCGCCAACTGCCGGCTAAGTTCAGCGTCTTCGCGCGACTCTCTTAATTTCCGGCGCAAAGCCTCCGATTCAATCTTATCGATATTCAAAAAAACTTTATCGAGATCTCCGAATTCCTCGATCAAGCGCCTGGCCGTAACTTCTCCTATGCCGGAAACACCCGGTATGTTATCCGAAGAGTCTCCCATAAGCGCTATAAGATCCACGATCTTATCCGGCGCGACACCATAACGCTCCTTGACTTTACTCTCATCGTATATAAGTTTATCTTTATGGACATTGTAAACTTTAACCTTAGAATCAACAAGCTGAAGCATATCCTTGTCGCCCGTAACTATATACACCTCATAGTCGCCATTCCCGGCTTTCTTAGCCAATGTCGCCAAAACATCATCGGCTTCGTAACCCTGCATCTCAAAAATAGGTATATTGTAAGCCCTTATGACATCTTTTATGACCGGAATCTGTTCCGCAAGTTCATCGGGCATTGGTTTTCTGTGAATTTTATATTCTTCAAATTTCTTATGCCTGAAGGTCGGCCCCTTTAAATCAAAAGCTATAGCCAAAAAATTGGGGACTTCTTCCTTTATTATCTTGCTTATCATCGTAATAAAACCATATACCGCGTTAGTAGGCTGCCCCGCGGAATTAGACAAGCTCCGTATGGCATAAAACGCCCTGTAGCAAAACGAGTTGCCGTCTATCAAATATAAACGTTCTTTTTTCATAAATAAATTTGGGTGGAGTTTCCCCAAAATTTCCTATCAATGTTAGGGTTCTCGACTCATCCGCGCTTTTATTCTTCGAGTAGCGTTGAGAAGATAAAAGCGCTTCTTCGCTCGAACAGTATCTTCTCTTTCTTTTTCTCGACCCGTTTCATACACCTTTAAATCTATCTAACCCATTTGAACTACAAACTACTGCGTAAAAATATACTTAATTTTTGGGGAAACTTCAGTAAATTTGGCGAAACTTTGCATAATTTGATTTTTTATTATAATTAAACATAGGAAAGATTCTCATATCTCTCTCTTATGAGCATAATCTTAAGCAGATATTTCGCGGGAAAAAAGGGTGTGAGTTATCCGGTCTCAATTATTTAACCCGTTAGAGAAACTACTAATTTTAATCGGCGGCTATCCCAATTTAAAACCGATGGTAGTTTAATGCTGCCGTCAGCGCAGACCGTTAGAGAATGTAATTCTCTAACGGGGTTTATTCTTTGATTTTTACCGCGGTTCCATAAGCAAACAGGTAGCCGCTATACGTAAGATAATTTACGCCTACCACATAATTCGCGCCAAGCTGCGCGGCCTGTTGTTTCAATTTATCATTGATGGCGTCAAGAGTTACATCTCCGCTGCGAACTGAGATTATTCCTATAACCTTATAAGAATCTTTTATATCCGCCGTGGTAAGTATGACTTCTTTTGGCTTCTTCGTCTCAGCAAATAGCGGCGCGCTTAAATTGGTTATCGTAACACAAATTAAGATAAGAGTCCATATAGAGCGGGTGCGTCTCATATTACCGGCTCCCCCCTTGAGTCGATTATGGTGGCAGTCAAAAATATAACTAAATTCCTTTTTGTCTTGTCTATATGCTTTGTCCTGAATAAATAACCAAATAAAGGGATATCTCCTAAAATAGGGGTCTTGCGGATAGTTACCGTTTCATCTTCTCTTATGAGCCCGCCCAAAACAACTGTCTGACCGCTCCTGATAACCACCGATGTCTGCGCCGATCTACTGTCAATTACAGGGTATCCCAAGCCCGTGGGAAAATCCGTTGAAGATGAAATTGGGACCTGTTTAACCAAAACAGTAACCTCAGGATGTATATCCATAGTTATTATCTTACCATCTCCCGACACCTTGGGGGTAACTTCTAAAGTTATGCCAGTCGCTTTCTCCATAACTTTATACTTCTCCACAAAAACAGGAGTGACGGAAGTCCCTATATTAGTCCTCTCCACTTCAACCGCGTAGGGAAGGATATTGGCAAGCTGTATATTAGCCATCTGGCCCGATAAAGTAGTAACGGCCGGCGAGGATAATAAGTTCGCCTTTCCCTCTTCCTCAAGGGCTTTGATATAAAGAAGCAGCTTGCTTCCGGTTAAGAAACTTTTTCCGATCTCGAGGCCAAGACCCGAAGTCTCATTGGCGCCCCCAAAAGTAGCCGCGGTTGAATCAACAGGCGGAGTAACCGCATCGATTTCTATAGCTTCTCTTTTTCCTGTGCCATCCTGAGCTCTTCTCCAAACCCATTCAGCGCCTAATTCCCCTATGGAATTTACGGCTATCTCCACGAATCTTGCCTGGATGCGAACCTGCTTCGTTCCTACATCCCATAACTTTACCAATTCCCTGACTAAATTTTGATTGCCCGGCGTATCCGTAACCGTTAGCATACCCGTAGTTTCGTCAAGAACAACCCTTCTATTATCATTGGGAGGCAGCGCCTCTTCAAGGTATTCCTTAATGGAATATGTGGACCCAGCTTCCTCAACTCCCTCAATTTCCTCAGAAAATTCTTCCTCGCAAAAGACTGGATGCGCGATGGACAAAATAACGGCTAAAAAAATCAAGAACACCATTAAATATGAGGACAAGCCGATTTTTTCTCTCATCTCACAACCTCGCCGTCAGCGGTAATTATACTGGCTGTAATAAATATCAATAGCTCCTTCTTTTCCTGACTCTTGTAATCATATTGAAAAGCTTTGCCAAGCAATGGGATATCCCCCAGTAAAGGGACTTTCCGCTTTGTAATTATCTCATTATCTTTGATCATTCCCCCCAAAACAATCGTCTCGCCGCTATCTATAGCCATACTTGTCTGGGTAGTCCTTACATCTATAACCGGCCAGCCTAATTCCTCATCTATAAGAGGCGCGCCAGCCGTCAAGGCAGTAGTATTTTGAGCGGCAAATCCGCCGCCTAAAGAAAGTGACGCCGCCGATATATCTGAACCGGTAGTCCCGATCGCGCGTAAATTTGAGATAACAATCTGGCTTTTTAGAACACTAACTTCAGGATGTATGTCCAAAGTTATGGTATTTGAACCCTCGCTGACATACGGGGTAACTTCAAGCGATATTCCAACCGGTTTCTCGGAAATGGTTAATTTATAGTTCCATATAGGCGATTCGGCCGTTCCTATATTCTCGAGCGTAAAATCGGAGACATAGGGATATGTTCTGGAGGATTGAATATTTGCTGTTTGACCGGAAACAGTGGTTACTTTCGGGGCAGACAACAAATTCGCTTTACCCTGCTGCTCGAGAGCTCTTAAATTAGCGGTGAGAAAATCGCCCGCCGTAGTAAGCTTGGAGATCAGTAACTGCCCGGCGAGATTACCTGTTTTCGGAAACACACTGCTTGCGCCATCATTCCAGTGTATCCCCTGATACTGCGGATTACGAATATTTGAAGCGGCGCTTATGCTATTTATAGTAGGTTTCTTAAAAAATTTCCGGCTTATCGAATTTGAATCGGGGTCTTCGGTAACACCCCTGCCCGACTGATAAAAATCCCATTCAATTCCTAATTCGAACAGGTCAGTCACATCCACTTCCACAAATCTGGTCTCTATCATAACCTGCCTTTGGCCTATTTCGAACTGCTGAATAAGCTGTTTTATAAGCTTATGATTGCTCTTGGTATCCGTTACGGTAAGCAACTTGGCGCTTTCGTTGTAAACTATCTTGCGGCCTTCCTCAAGCGGCAAGGCTTTCTCAAGATAATCCTTGATTGTAAGCTGGGCCTCTTCCTGAGAAAAAACGCATAATTGCAATGATAAGGAAAATATCGCGGCTAAAAATAGGGTTGGGGTCTTTTTCATATTATTTTGTTGCGGGAGTTGATTCAAGTTCTTTCAGTTCAATCTTTCTTGTCTGCCGGACGCCGTATTTTAAGCGATATGTCCTGGTCACCATGTCTTCTTTCGAGACATTCGCCTTGCTCGAAACCCAAACATAATTAGATTCCACTTTATACCCAAGCTGTGTAGTCTTGAAAGCTATATTCAAGATATCGAGAAGGGGCATAGGGTTAGCTGTGGTAAGAGATATCTTTATCGCTTGCTCTTTCGTCAGTTCGCTTAACGCTCTTTCGTCCACTACGATCGTAACGCCGGTCATCTCCATCAACTGGCGGATTAAATCCTGCACGTCGGCATCCGTAATTGAAATCGCCGGCACAACCACGCTTGCCATCTTTTCTTCAAGCTTCTTCTTTGCATCCTGTTCAGCAAGTTCCTCCGGAGAAACAATCTCTTCAATTTGCATCTCTTCGCGAGGAAGCTTTTCTGGAGGCAGCCATCCTCTATCGACATCCAGAAGCATCGCTTGTTCGGAGGAATCCTTCTCTTCCCTGGCAACAGACCTTTCAGTCTTTACAGTTTTACGCTCTTCGACGGCAACTTCTTTTTTTCCATATAAATTTTCCATCTCCCTAGCTTTCACTAACCATACCCTAACTTCGGAATCGTTAGGATTAGAAACCAGCGCATTCTCAAAATCAGCGGCCGCGGCGGAATATTGTTTATTCTTATAATTCCTCTTGCCCAATTTCAATAAAGATCCGGTGATGGTTTCGGGCATTTCTTTTTCCGCTCCATTCTTGCACAAATCCATGTAGTGTAACGCGCTCTTATTTTTGGGATCCAACCGAATGATCTCTTCAAATAACTGTTGAGCTGTCTCGTAATCTTTAGCGTCATAATTAGCTTTGGCTTCATTAAAAATATTTGCGATTGAAGATTTTCTTTCTTCTTTCTTCTGTTTTGTCAACTCCTCGGCAATTATCTTCGCCTCAAGCGAATCTCCTGAATCACTTGCCCCATTAAAAGCGTATACTCTATTATTGCTCACTTCTATAAAAAAGATAATAAAGAATACATTTAAAGCCGCCAAGAACAAAGCCGCGATCCTACTCTTATTTTTTTTCTTCCCATTAATGTCCATTTACGCTATCTCTCCTCACTTATGACCCATTGCTTATTTTGACCATATAATATCACATTGTCTTTGCTTATGTCAAGAATTTTATAACCATCAAGCTCATCTCCCTTTCGCGCTTCGTATTTCTTTTGAGTTACTGTATTATAAAGGACGGCAATAAGCTCTTTTCCTTTAGATGGCTTCTTAAATTCCAAAGACAAGGCGCCTTCTTTGCCTTCTATCCTGATCATATTTTTATCTATATCTAACACCTTATAATCCTTGAAGTTGTCATTTTTTTTAACAAAATACGTCTTATCCATCCAGTTTATCTGCCCTATAATTCCACCATTGGCGGTTTGTATGAAACCGGTATAAACAAACGGCAGGTTAACGGCATTGACCGATACCAAAATTAGGCTTTCCGGGTTAAAAACCGACATTGCCTTTTCCGGTCTCGAGAATATGTTTCGCGCAATCAAAGGTTGATATCTTGAGATCTGATAGGGCAATTTGAGACGCTCGATAATCGAGGAATATAAAGCTCTGTTATCCTCTTCTTTCCCGTCCACAAAATTAGAAACAGAAACCAAAGCGGAGTTGGCGCCTTTATCCTTAACCGTAAAAACAGCCTCTTCAGGAGAAAAAAACCGCGGGGCTTTCCATAATGTAAAAAGCCACGCCGCTAATAAAACAACAGTTAGAATTTTATACATCTTATTCATATTATTCATATTCTCGAGTTAATGTAGGGCGCGTCCCCAGAGACTGGGTCACAATGTAGCCGCCCAATTCATTGGGCCAACATATCAGGCTCGATGAATCGGCGGGCTGTATACAGCAATGTCATTCTGCGGCTTGACCGCAGAATCCAGACACGAACAACACGCTTAACGCGTGACTGGATTCCCGATTAAAACATTCGGGAATGACGCGCGCCGCAAGGCGTCGACGCAGGCGCGCCGCAAGGCGTCGACGCAGGCGCGCCGCAAGGCGTCGACGCAGGCGCGCCGCAAGGCGTCGACGCAGGCGCGCCGCATCAATATTTTCGTCACGGAAATATGGCGGCGACTATAACAAATTCGGCCGATAAAACACCTTTCGTTTTTTCTTCTGCGTCCGAAGACGCCAATTTAGCGCTCTCTATTTTAAGCGGGATCTCGGAAACGCTCAAGCCGTATAAAAAACTAATTAAACTTCCGTTATTGCAATTAAAACCGATCTTTAATGGAAATTCCCTGTAAGCAATATCTTTGCCGTTATTTATAAAAACGCTTCTTGCATCCTCGAACTTAATGAAAGTGACCTCGGAAACGCCTGAATTCAACATTAAATCGCATATTTCGCTTATAATATCAAGCTGCTTAATTCTTATCGGCAAATCCACTGATGTCGGGATATCGTGTTCATAGTTATCAAAACCCAGCCAGAATGGAAAAACAAAACTTGCCGGTTTGCCGCGGTCTCTTAACCCGCCCTGCGCCTTGTATAGCTCTTCTTTGAATTTAAGGGGATCCTCCACATCTCCGGGCATCCTTGATCTCGGATTGGCAATAAGCAAACCCGTTATCTCGGCATATGAATTTTTTATCGCCTCAAGCTGTTTTCCAAGCCCAACCTCTTCTTTTTTGAGGCTTTCGAGACCCTCATTCTCATATAAACTTAACTCTTTATTTTTTTGCCTTATGGAATCCCTTAAAGAGACCGACTGATACGCCGCAAAAACTAAATACGCCAGCGATAACGCGAAAATTATCACAAGAATTACTTTGATTGACGCTGATTTTTTTATAGCCTTTGTCATTTTTTTCTTTCCGCGTTTAAATTAACCGCCTGCCCTTCAGGCAGTCCTTTTAATTTAAACCTTATGGAAAAGTCCCTAATCTGGGTTTCGTCTTCCGACGATTGCTTCGGAAGACTGGCATATAGTATCTCTACGGACCCAATCAAAGACGATGATTCAAGTTTATTCTTTAACTCCTTGATCGCCAAAAGATTGGATGTAGTCTGACCCTTAAGCCCTACCGACCCCTCTTTCAATTCAAAAGACGTAATCCATATGCCCGAAGGCAAAAGCTTCTCTACCTCAAGCAGCGTCTCAAGCATAACCGGCCTCTCGGCCGTCACCGACTTAAAAGGCTGAATTTTCGCCTCAATCTTTTTTATCTCATCTTTCAGCGTGGATATCTTATTCTTCTCAAACTCATATTTCGAGAGAAGGCCGTTCAAAGACTTGACTTCCGATTTAAACGCCTTCGACTGATATGAGATATTAAAAGCAAGGGTTAACGGTATTAGAGCAAACAGGAGTCCGCTTAGCATAATATATAACTTATCTTTCCTGAAATCTCTCTCAATCTTTCTCTCCTGAGGCAATAGATCTATATTCGCCGGACACCTGTTCAAGAGACGCAGCCCCAATCCTATGGCCGCGCCGTACCTTGTCTGAAAATCTATATCCACCCTTAAGGCCGACGGGCACTTTATCTTATGAGCGAGATTCGCCCGCCTTATTTGCATAGTGAGATTTTTAGCCAGAAAATCCTCGATGCCTTTCAATTGAGAACTGCCGCCGGCTAATATCGCTTCATTAACTGTGATCTCATGGCCGTATTTAGCGCGGTAAAATTCTATGGACTGCTCCACGGATTCGGCCAAATCCGTTAAGATAGGGTTTAAAATTCCGGCGATATCCTTGCCGGCAGGCGTTAAATCCGGCGGATTAAACCCGCCCGTTAAGACCATGCCCTCTCTTTTTTTCAGTTCCTCGGCCTCCTCAAAAGATATCTTAAACCTGGAGGCTATGGCGCGCGTCATCTCGTCGCCGGCAATCAGTATTGATCTAACCCAAAAGTCATCTTCCCCCATAATAATTAGATTTGTCGTCTTGGCGCCTATATCGAGGATAATGCCGCGCGTTAAGGGCTCATTAAAGGTTATCGCGTTAAACAGCGACAATGGGCTTGTATCCACCAATTCCACACTAAGATTTGTTCCGGAAAAATAACCTAACGTCGCCTCAACAATGTCTTTCTTTGCGGCAACGAACAAAATATCCTCTTCGGAGGCTTCGCTGGAATGAAAGATTTGATGGTCCCAGATTATCTTCTCTAATGGAAAGGGAACCTGCTGCTGAACCTCGTATTTTATTATTTTATCTATCTTGCCCTTTTGGACCTTGGGAAGTTTTAGGAATCTTATGAATACGGACTGGCCTGAGAGCGATATGGCAACTTTGCCGCCTCTAATCCTCTCGGATCTCAGGATCTTTTCAAGACCCTCCCGGATTAAAGATTCTCTCTTTTCTTGGTCGGAATAGCCGGTTAAATCGAGGAGCTTAGCCCGAAGTAATTGAACTCCGCCCGAGACCCTCTCAAGTTCAACTAATTTGATCGAGCCGGCGCCTATATCTATACCTAATACGCATTTTCCCATTTTTAGACCTACATTTTATAAAATTACAGAGGTATTGTCAATTATTTCTTTTCAAATAGCAAAAAATATCTGCCAAGTTACACCGCTCCCGCCTCAGGCGGGGGCAGGCTACAATGTTTCAATCAAGCCGATAAATCGGCAGGCTACGTCATTGTTGTAGCCGCCCAATTTATTGGGCCAAAACCAATTGCCATTGTAGCCGCCCAATTTATTGGGCCAAAACCATCTGCCATTGTAGCTGCCCAATTCCCGCCGGAGGCGGGTCTGCCTCAGGCATGATATTGGGCCAAAACCAATTGCCATTGTAGCCGCCCAATTTATTGGGCCAAAACCAATTGCCATTGTAGCCGCCCGATTTATCGGGCATTCCATTTTTAGCCGATAAATCGGCGGGCTACATACAACAACGTCATTCTGTGGCTCGCCTTGCGGCGGAAAATCTTTGACGCGGCTATTGATTTAAGCGCTGTGTTTCTGGGATTGCCCGGGATATTTACCCTTAATTGTCCTGCAAAATCACTTATCTTCTATCACTACAAATAAACTTAAAAAACTAACAGAAAAAGATTTGAAAGCTGACAATTCTCCATTTGTTGGAACTACAGCAGGAATGCAATTATATTCACCAAAATCAGGCTTAACTATCCAAATGTTACTTCCATTAAGTGCTATATCGTTAGGGTTTAATTGAACTGCATAAAAATAGTCGCCGTAGTGGTTGTTGTGATCCGCCACATTAAAACTAAATAAAAAGCTGCCTGTTCCGAAATTAGACGCCGGCGGCCAATCATTAGAATTATAACGATAAAAGAGAATATTAAAATCTTCCCCATTTTTTCCTGAAAGGAAAAGCGTGTAAATAGATTTTATCCTTTTATCATCGCCGATATTTATTGAATCGAATTTACCATAAGAGTAGAGGCTATCCATATATGCGTAAGAAGAATATACCCATTGTTCTGTTCCATCCCTATAAAAACAGTTATTTATTCCTTCTCCGTAAATACCGCCTTGTATATTATCTCCTTTATCATGCCAATATATATATTCATTGCGCGCAAGAAAATTATTATACGCCTGCTCTCTTACCGAAGAATATATCGGACTATATGATATTCCTTCTGCGCTTCCAATTTTTTTTATTTGTATATACTCGCTTACAGGCGCTTTTAAAAACTCGCAATTCGTTTCTTTTTGGGCCGCATTTCTTATCTTTATATACCCGCTGCTGAGCCAACAAAGTCTTAAATAAAACTCCCCCGGTTGCAAATGAAGATATGTAACATCCCCGTTATCATCAAATACAGGCGCATTCTTGTCCTCTCTTTCTCTTAAAAAATCTTTTCCGAATTTAACATACGGTTTATATTTTCTGGTTTCAGGTTCATAAAATTCACTCGTATTATATAGATCTAGATCCTGCAAAGAAAAAATATGGCCTAATTTTATATCGGATATTTCGATATCGGCTAATAGGTAATCTTTAACCTTAAAAATAACATACCAAGAGAGCGCAGAATTTTCCTCATTAGTCGCAACAACCCGCACCGACTCGATCACCGGCTTATCGTCGAGGGCTTGGAGAATGGTCTGGTAGTCGTTGGGTTCGTCGGTGTGAAAAGCGTCTATCGTGTAATCGGCCGGGCCTATGCCTTCCTGGCTTGCGCGGGTAACAATGCCATCGCCGGTATCTTTAGCGTCGGTAAGCGATTGCCCGGAAGGAAAAGTAAAGTTGTCGTCGAAGTTGTCGAGTAAAGAATTCAGAACTCTTGCTTTTGTTTTACCCCACCCAGCATTTTTACCTCTAATGGTTTTATAATTTACTGGATTACTCAGATTATTCTGCCCCAGAAAAGTTTCGCTTCCCGAGTGCCCAAGCAATATGTCCTCTTTTATGAGCTGAAAAGGGGAAAAATCCAGTATACTGGCATAATAATTGACATTTCCCGCAAGGCGTAATTCCTCTATGGCAACACTATCGGGATCCGGAAGATAAGGCGAGTCCTTCGCGGCTTTCAATAATAAGGCGATATTGGATTTCATACGGGCAAGCTTTGCGCTAAACGATGAAAAAATAGACGGCGAATAGTTTATAGGCTTAAACCTAAAGCCGGTAAATGCAGAGGCAGAATAAAATCTTGAGTATTTGGTAATCATATCATCAAGGCTTGAATTGTTTATTTTGTTTAGTATCCAGAGAGCGCTTGCGGATGGAGCGCCAAGGTGAGGAGTCCCAATGAAGACAGCTCTATTTATGCTTGACTGGCAGTCCGGATATTGCTTCAAGAGCGATCTGGTTACTAATCCACCCATAGAGTGAGCAACTATATTTACTTTTTTATATCCATCGGGTAATTTATTTACGGCATTATCGAGTTCGTTTTTTAACGTGGTTCTTGCGATAGTCGGTATATCGCCGTTGTTTTGGCTTTCATAATCAGCCTTTATCAGATAATTATCGCCATACTCAAAGTATTTACAAGAACCGTCATCATTGTAGAAGTATTTTTTAAATTCTTTTTCAGTAGTATTCCAAGCGGAAGGATCCGAGTTAAGACCGTGGACAAAGATTATGGGGGAGGGATAATAGGTTTCTCCTGCATAAAGTAAGCCTACTTTTAATGATATAAATAAAACAAACAGCAAAAAGACGCATTTACTTTTTCGTATCATTTTTGTAGCATTCTCCTATACCTATGCCTAATAACATAATTACACCTATAATCACAGAAGTAAGATAATGGGGCCATCTAATACCAGGGTGCTTCCAAGAGAGAGAGAAAGCCATCATTGCTCCAACAACAAATAACCCAAAAGAGACAAAACCAGCCGCAACTGCGCCTATAAGATCTACCAACAATTTAGAGTGTTTATCAATATAGCCAATAGCTACAGATGTGAGTAGCCCATAGACAGGAAACATAAAATAAAGTATGACGTCTTTACTTGCTTCACAGGGAAGCAAATTTAATAAAACTAATAAACTTCCACTGAGAAAACCACCTGTAATCGCATAAACTACTTTCCTTACCCTAAAAGTGGTGCTAGCCAAACTAGCAAATAAACCCAATGTGACGCCAAAAATAAGAAGGAAAGGATTGCCGTTAAAATCCATCTTTTCAATATATAGACATAATATTCCTCCAAATATCGCCCCATAAAAAATCTTCAATAACACGGCTTTTTTATTTATTCTGTTTAACATATTTGTGCCTCCATCTTGATTTGCCGATGAATCGGCAAGCTACAATTTCAGATTGCCGCACTCCCGCTGGTCGCTCGCAATGACAAAGTCAAGCCGATGAATCGGCGGGCTACGATATCCTATTGTAGCTGCCCAATTTATTGGGCCAAAACCATTTGCCATTGTAGCTGCCCAATTTATTGGGCCAAAACCATCTGCCATTGTAGCTGCCCAATTCCCGCCGGAGGCGGGTCTGCCTCAGGCATGATATTGGGCCAACATATCAGGCTCGATAAATCGAGCGGCTACATTTCCAGAAATCTGCTCGCCGATAAATCGGCAGGCTACAAACAACAATGTCATTCTGCGGTTTGGCCGCAGAATCCAGACAGTATTTCCTCATAAAGATCTTTCCAGCCTGGATTATTTTTCTCGATCAAGTCAAGTTTCCATTTACGTTTCCAATTCTTGAGCCTCTTTTCACGTTTTATCGCGTTCTCTGGATCTGAAAATTCTTCAAAATACACCAATTTATCAATACCATACTTGCTGGTAAATCCTTTTACCGATTTGTCTTTATGTTCGCAGACTCTCTTGATTAGATCGCTGGTCATCCCAATATATAGAGTCCCATTCCTACGGCTTGCCAATATGTAAACGTAATACCGTTTTTGCATAACTCAAAACTTTAACATAACTATAGATGTCATTCTGCGGCTTGACCGCAGAATCCAGACACGAACAACACGCTTAACGCATGACTGGATTCCCGCTAAAAGATTGCGGGAATGACAGATGTCATACCCTTTCCTTTTTATTGAAACTCCCCATCGGGAATTCCGGTATTTATCTGAATATTGGAATAAACGCTGGTTGTGGTATATAAAAGTTTGCCCTCGGCATATATCTTCTCTACCTCTTTCTGGAATCCCCAAATACCGCCCATCTGGATAAAGTCGGAGTATTCATTTACCTGGAGTGTCTCAAAGTTATTCTCTTTTAAATGATATTCTGTCTTCATAACAACGCCTTTGTCGTAATCAATATAGTCTATCTCGTAAGGATACTCTTCTAACTGTCCGGAGGCGGTTGATTTCACAAGATACATATTATCAACCGGATCGTAAGATATAATCGCTCTATCCATAAAAGTCGAGGGATCCACTTGAGATAATGCCGGCCTTATGTAAGTCTTGGAATCAGGGCTTATCTCCTCCACCTTCTGCTTGTCTGCCTTCTGCCATATTTTAAATTGAGCCTTTGACGGCGACCAAGGGGTATCCGAGGTTACGGTTATATCGGCTTTTATGTCCTGAATCTTCGAGTCGTTTTCATTTACCTTGTTTATCAGGTCGGCAGCCGTTACGGTTGGCGGCGCGGAAGTTGTAATGTTGAAGGTCGAGGATAAAGATGAGGTTGAGACTTTAACTTTTGTTAAAGCGTTAGGCGCGTTGGGGCAGGTCAGGGTTACTTTGGCTTCGCCGTAATTATTGGTAACGGTCTGAATAAGCGTGTCTGGATTCCCGCTAAAAGATTGCGGGAATGACACATCTTCTTGAGATTGCCGCGGCCCTTCCTCCTTCGCTAAAGCTTCGGAGGACAGGTCAGGGCTCGCAATGACACCCGCTCCTTCGACTATTCCAAAGGTTACGTTCTCGTCTTGTATCGGATTTTGGTTTTGGTCGGTTAATCTCACAATTAAATCTATCGTTGCCCCCGGAACAGGGGTTATCGTCTCATCCGTTATTTTTGTTAAGATAGACGCAGCCCCCGGCTTAGTATCTACGTAGAAGACGGCTTTGGCTAAAGGATTATTTGCCGGATAACATTCGACTTGATTAGTCGTATCCGAGTCAGTATCGGTTGTCAGAACAGCGGCTGCCTCTCCATTTATATCCGTATAGACAGAAATTTCTGGATTCCCGCTAAAAGATTGCCCGCCTTGCTGCGAGGCAGGCGGGAATGACATACCTTCCTGTCCGCTGTCCGCTTTCCGCTGAACGCTGAAAATAACCTCTTCACCAGACACGGGCTGGCTGTTCTTGAGAAGTTTTACTTTCAGTATTTGGTTTGAGCCGGCGGTTGGGCGTTCTGGGTCACCTTCCCCCGCATCGCCTGAGATTTTAATCAATTCGTAATCGGCGAGGGCAAACGAATTAATCATAATGGAATCGCAGAATTTATTCTCGTTCGAGTCATATCCGCAGGCGGTTACAATCGTCAGAAAGGGGTCTAATTGGACGCCCTCGGCAGCGAAGCATTTCCCCCCGCCTCCTCCCAAAAGCGGCGAGGAGATCGCGGGAACATTATTGACGAGAACAAAGCTAATGTCATCGCTGTTTGAGCCTTCGACTTTAATCGGAGATTCGTTTATCGTCGAATTATCTGCCGGAGAAGCAATCGTTACCTTTGGGGTAGTCTTATCATAAACAAAACTTGTTTCTGTCCGGCCAATATTTCCCGCCTCATCCTGCGCCTCGACTATTACCGTATTCTGTCCCTCGTTTAAAGGCGGGCGCGCGATAAACCTAAAGTCGGGCAAAAGTTCTGCGGGTATCCCCTCGCCTGCTTCTTGGCCCTGAGGAGAGGAAAAAACCTTAACGGAGATGGCATCGCCGGAGACGCGTCCATAAACTATGTCACTTCTTGTGGTTGAGCCGGCAACGGGAACAAAGATATTCACACCCGGAGGAGTAATGTCATCGACAGGACGGCAGACTACGGTTATAGTACGGGCAGAGGTGTTACCAAAATAATCGGTCGCGGTTACGGTAATTACATTATCCCCTTCCTTTAAAGCAACCTGAGCCGTAAATATTCCGTTCGATACAGAGGCATCTATCCCGTTTACCTTCACAACGGCATAGTTATCGTCTATCGCGCCTGTTATGATTATATGACGACCGGAGTCCACAACCTGATTATCCTGATGAGAGGTAATCTCAACCGCAGGGGCTTTTGTGTCGCAAGGAATCAACTGCTTATTATAAATTTTGAAGTCATCGAAGACGGCGCTTGAGGACTCGGTTCCGTCGCCGGCGCCGCCTAAATACAGATCCGAAGCAAAAACCTCCGGCAGAGAACCGGCATAAGGGGCCGTATCGTAAAACGTCTTCTGTGTCGGAATCTCCTTGTAATCCAGATAAAATTTCATCCCTTGCGGGCCGTAGGAAAATGCCAGATGATGCCACTCTCCCGCGTTCCATTTCCGGGATGCGTCCGAGACTATGGCGTGCTGGGTCCCGTCCTTTATTATCTTCCAGTAAAGGGCGTTATCGGAATACTTTAATATTTCGATAGAGCCGTCCCAACTCCAGTCGGTTACGAGCAATTTATGGGTCTTGCCGTCGTCTGAATTCCAGCCGGGCTTAAACCAAAACTCTATCATCCCCTCTTTAGGATTCAAATCGGCTGAAGAGAATTTCACGATCTTGGCGCTTGAGCCGTCTTGCGCGCCATCAAGAAGAATGCCGTTTCCGAGTCTCGCGGTCTTGAATTCAGCGGCTGCCGCGCCTGTTTGAATAACCGCTCCGGAATGGCCCATCGCGGGAGATTCGATGTCCTTCAGACTGTCTAAAGAAGAGTAAAGATTTAAAGACGCCGCTTCCCCAAAAAGGCCGCTTGCCAGATGATCGCTTGGAATTATCGTCTTGGGGGTCGAAGACGATGAATAAGCTATCTTGACATCCGCCCAGCCGGAATCCTGACGATACTCAACTTTTATATCGCGCCAACCCTGGGTCAGGGATATATTCGCCGAACGTTCACCGGCGCAATAAGAGTTCCACCCGTCGATAAGAAGCCTGCCGTCAATCCAAAGCCGGACTCCGTCATCGGAGGCCGTGTAAAAAGTATAGGTCTCATCATAATCAGCCTTGACTTGCCCGGTCCATCTTATGGAATAGGTATTGGGTTGAATGAGGCTATCGGGAGCAAACGATGCCCAGTCGAAATTTATAGAAGGCTCTATCCTCTTTATCTTTGGATTGGTAAAGTCGGCGTTATCGAAGTATTCAGCCAAAAGGCCTCCCTCGTTTGAGTTATCTCTCTCGTAATAGAGATTTGCTTGAGGAATCAAGGATTTGGCTATCGTCGAGGAGCTCCAGCAAAGTTTACAGACTGCGGCGAGGGCGTTTTCATAATAATCCAGCTCTATATCATATAAACCGGGGCTAATATAGAGACTGCCTTGCGTCTCGGTTGAACCTTGGTCGCGCCAGTTATCTATGACAAGACGGCTGTCGATCCATAACCTTGCCCCGTCGTCTGTTACCGCATAGAAATTGTAGGTATCGGCTTTGTCTATCTTTATCTTTCCTTTCCACTTGATAAGAAATTTATCTATTCCCAGAGAAGAATCGGGAGAGGCTTCGCCCCAGTCGAAGTTAATTTGCGGGTCTACGCGGCTGAATACGAACACGGGAAAAACATTGGTATCCGTAAATTTACAGTAGGAGCCTTTAAGGCCGCCCTGCGAATAAGGGCTTTCTGGATATTTAGCGAAATAATAAAGATGATCGCTTGGAATTACGGTTTTGTTTATCGAAGCGGCGCTCCAGGAAAGTTGGGCCGACGCCCAGCCGGTGTTCTCGTAGTATTCGCATTTTATATCGTGGAAACCCGCCGCAAGATTGATTGTGATCTGGTTTTCTGCGCCCTGGTCATACCATTTATCCAATATGAGATTGCCGTCTATCCAGAGGCGAAAGCCGTCATCACTTAAGGCGTAAAAAGTGTAACCTTGAGCGATGTCTATCCTTATCTGGCCCTGCCATCTTATCGAGAAAGTGTCCGGGCTTATCGAGGCATCCGGAGAAGAAGCTCTCCACTCGAAATTGATCCTTGGGTCAACGCGGCTGACTTTTAAAGAAGTAAAATCCTTGTTATCGTAATACTCGGCTAAGAGGCCGCCTTGGATTGGAGCGTGCTGATACAAATCATACACGCCTATGTCAATTCTTTTGCCTGAGCCGGATAAGGGGGCCTCAGACGGCGAACCTGAGTCTATGCAGGGGCTCTCGGCGGAATCGCCAGTTGAGACGGATTTTAGCTTTAGAAAATCAGGGTTTGAGGAATCGAGCGATTTAAAGAGGGGGTCTAAACAAATATCGCCTATTCCTGTGGAGACGCCGCAATAATTCTTTAAACCGCCCTGTCCGTTATTATAGACGTCGTTATAATACAAGAAAACTGAACAGCCGGAGTCCATCTTTACCCCGTAAGCTGATGAATTATTGAGGCCGTTATTCACTATTATGTTGTTCTTTAAGTTATTGGAATAACCGCCGTTATTTGACTGGATGCCGTTTGAGCCGTTGTTATATATCGTGTTATTCTTGAAGATATTATCGTGAGCGGAATAGCTTAGGTCAACCCCTATATAGCCGTTGGAGTAGATAAGATTATAGCTTACCGTGTTGTAATTGGTTCCACCCACCACTATTATTCCGCCGTAACCATTGGAATAGCTTTTGTTGTTTTTGAGCGCGCAATAGCTTGATGAGCCTTCGAGCCAAATACCGGTAGAGGAATTATTGCGGCAGATATTGGAATCAAGTGTATTGTAGCTTGAAGAATTAAAGAGATATATTCCGCAGGGCCTGTCTCCATAAGCGCTTTTGGTATAGCCGTTTGAATAACAGGTATTGCTGTTTACTGTGTTGCGATTGGAAGAAAGGTTTAATCTTATGCCCGAGGCGCCGTTTGAATAGCAGGCATTATTCGAGATAATGTTATAGGTTGCGCCGTTATCGAGGAATATCCCGTTGTCGGAGGCGTTGCGAATGGTAAAGCCATCTAATTTTACGTAATCAGCGCCGCTTAATTTAACGCCATACGGCCTTGTGTTCTGGCCGTCTATTATTACACTGCCGTTGGCGTGAAAGGTTATATATTTATTGGCAAGGCCTGAGCGGCTGATTGTAACCTGCTCGTTGTAAGTGCCCGGCTGGATCTCGGCTATATCTCCCGCGCTTAAGGTATCAGCGGCTTTTTGGATAGTCTTAAAAGCGCCTTGAGGAGTATTGGCCGATCCCGAGTTCGCGTTATTGCCGTCGGGGCGGACATAAAAAATCCCGGCGGATGCCGGGGCCGCAATAATAAGAAATAACAAGATTAAAACGGTTAAAAAAGAAAAAAATATCTTTGGTAACTTGTTATCCAAAGGGAATCTCCGATAGGGATAGCTTTTTAAATAGACTTATTAAACTGATGACACTCCATATATTATCAGATGAAAATATTTTGTCAAGAAAAATCGACTGCGGAGTTTTCCAAAAATTTTATAAGGGCGCTGTTTTCGACTCGGCCTACGGACTCGCTCGAAGAATAAGGGGGTTTACTGTTCGAGCAAGGCCCGACGATACGTCGGGACGCGTCGAGAACCATTCTCTGTTTGAAGAATATCAATCCCACTGATTTTTCCATTCTCCGCTTATTAACTTCTTTTTCTTTTGACGATTCCAGTCTTTAATCTGTCTTTCTCTCGAGCGCGCTTCTTCTAAATTCGTATGTTCTTCCACGTAAACAAGCGCTTTTGCTCCGTGTCTTGCGGTATATGCTCCCCCTAATCCCGACAGATGTTGGTAATATCTAAATTCCGGCTTCCATGTCAGACCGGTGTAGTAACTGCCGTCGTTGCACTCTATAATGTAGACATACCATTTCCACTCTTCCATCAGAGCCATATCGCTTCTCGACTCGTCCGCCTCAGGCGGACTCGCTCGAAGAATAAATCTCAACCATTTCCTCAAAGCGTTGTTGCCCAATTTGCTTCTCGACTCGGCCTACGGCCTCGCTCGAAGAATAAGAGCTTGGCCCCAAAGGATTACCACAAATTTTACCATTACCGCTATTTGTAGCTGCCCAATTCATTGGGCATTCCATTTTTCGCCGATAAATCGGCAGGCTACAAACCTTTCGCATGCCGATGAATCGGCGTATTACTCCAGCTCCTGCCGGCAATAGAGGACCTCGACTTGCGGAAGGTAGGTTATGGTTACGTCTTTTAAGACGGGGGTAGCGCCGCTTTTGGAATAATCACCTGTGTTTAAAGCGCTGGTTGACAATTCCGCCTTATACTGAATTTTCTTGCCTGTTACCGATAAGGACGCTCCATTACTCAAAGAGCTTGTCCAGCCGCTATCGGAAGAACTTAAACTGTCGCCCGCTCTCGCGTAAATATCTATACCGGTATTTGGCACATCTTCCTGCTGATTCCAGGATATTCTTCCCCATTCAACATTCTCGGAAGAAGAAACTGCCGAGACGAAAGGGACGGAGATAAGGTAGCCTTTACCGGGAATTATCCTGATATCATCCCAATATGTTACAAGAGCGGTTTCCTCTAGAGGCGGTATATATCCCTTGTCAGCAGCATGAGGGTTATAGTCATTTGGAGCCATAAGAACCACACAGCCGGGATTGACGGCACTTGCCTTCGTTGATTTTACATCTTTTGATTTCCCGTCCACATAAGCTTCGTAATCACTGCCCGTGCCTATTATTCCCAATTTCTTATCGTGTAAATAATCGCATTGTTTATCAACATAATCGCAATCTTGTAAATATAAGTTAAGAAAATCTTCCGGATTAAGGTATCGTGAAGCAAACTGATGCTTCAATACGGTGTTATAATCCTTCGAATCTTTCTCTCCATAAAAGTCAGGGGAATCTTTATTATATGACGCCTTTTTAGCATATAATCTACCCACGCACCAATCAGGCGCTTTTCTATCTTCGGGATTTTTGTCATCTTTCTCCCAAGTCTCAACAAACAAATCATAACTGGTTCTTGAATCACAGTAAGAATAATAACCGTTAATTTCTATATCCTTACTTTCTCCCGCAGGACTAGCATACCACTCATTATTTTTATCCTGTTGATAATGAGGCGCGGCAGATTCTATTTTTATCCCATTACCAGTCTTACCGGCGCAGATTAAATCCCATTGAGTTTCTTTCCAAGGGACTACAAGGTTAAGAAACGTGTAACCGGGATCTTCGTCAAAATTTTCCCAATAACCTAATTTTAAGGCATTGGGCGTGGTTCCCTCCTTGGTGGGACAACTATCAAGCCAGGTTACGTTAAGGACTTCTCCATCGCTAAAATCATTGTATAATGAAAACCACGGCGCGTAGAATTCCGACTTCGCGGTTTGGGTCCATGTCCCAAAAACCCTTATAAGCGCGTAGAGTTTCTTCTCTGCCAAAAGATCGCCGGATTCGGTCGTAACCATCCCCGTAGAGGTTATCTTGTAAGTACCACCTGAGTTATAAGCCTCCTCGGTAGCCGCCATAGGAGGAGAATAATGACCTGTAGATGAAGGGGGATAATAACCTAAATATTCCGGCTTCATATTGTTGCCATCGCCTTCAGAAGCTTCAGGAATGTTCCATTTTAATATCAATTTATTCTCGCCGCCGGCGGCATAATAATCTACGCGAATCGGATGCCAGCCGGCAGAGATAAATTTTTCACTATATTGTTTTTCGGTATCTTCCTGCCAGGAAGGACCAATAACAAGTGTATCGTCAATGTAAAACTTGACGCCGTTCTTTGCGTTAACCGTAAATGTTATGTTTTGGCCAATCTTATTTTCAGGTATATAGATAAATCCTGAAAAAACCACTCCGAACCAATCCAGTCCGTATCCCTCGCCATTTTTATACGTAAGATACCCGCCTGCCCACTCCGCGTCATGAGCTTCATCCCAACCTTCCCATGGAATACTCCCCCCATCCGCCCCCGGAAAGGTTTTCCAGGGATGACTATCCCACGGTTCCGCCTCCCTTATCGCTCCCAACTCTATAACCTTGCCTCTGTAATTCGAGAGATTAAGAATTGTGTTTTTGTCAAAAGAGACCTTGTCCGCGTAATATTTGCCTATCAGGCCGCCTCTTATTATCGGCGCCGAAACCGTTACGAAATCTTTTATCTTTTCGTACTTGGCGTTATCGTTTAAAACAAGCCTTAATTCCTCTATCGTGGCGTAAGGCGCGTTCTTAGCGTTGTTTTCGTTTCCGGAAACGCCTGAGACATCCTTGACGCCGTCTTTTGTCGCTAATTTTGTGGTTACATTTCCGTCGCAATCGCGGTAATCAATTATTCTGGCAATATCGGAATAAGAAAGTCCACCATCACCGGCAAGCCTGTCTATCCATAGGTAATCGGTCTCATCGAGAGCGTTTATATTAACTTTGTCGTCTTCGCATTCTATAACTACTTGATAAGTTCCGTTGTCTTCGGCGATAGCAATCTTTGAAGGATCGTAGCCCTCTATCTTGCTTATAACCTGATCATAGCTAAAATCCTTGACGTAACTGCGGATGTCGGCAACAGCCTTCTCAACTCCCGCCTCGGCGAGAAGGGAAGCCTTAACGTAATTTAATTGCGCGGCGGCGGCCTTATGCTCCATCTGCATATTTATCGCAAAAGTAGTGGCTATCATAGCCATAAGAGCCAAGATACCGACGGAGACGATTAAAGCGACACCGCTTCTTTGCCTCATTGGGAACCATGTCTGGATTCTCCGGTCAAGCCGGAGAATGACAAATTGGAGATGTTTCGCAATAAACTTGTTCAATCTGAATAGCCCCCGTTTCATCTCGCCCCCAAAATAGGAACCAAAGCGCTAAAGGTCTTGGTCTGTGAGCCGTCGCGGCTGCGAAGCGTTATCGTTATTCCAACGGCGTCGGGAAGCCCGTCCGGATTCTTCGGGTTGCCATTAGCGTCGTAATTGCCTCCGGCGCCGGTGAGTTTATCGGCACTCGAGTCCCAATTGATAACGGTAGTTTCCGGCAAAGCGCCTGCCGCGTTTCTATAATAATAAGTAAACTGAAGATCGGTTACATTTGTCGCCAAAACGCTGTCAATACCGGCGTCCTCTCTGGCAAAATTATAGACTACAGGCAAAGAATTAAACGACTTAAAATGCCTCATAAGCTCGTCGTCTGAGGTATCTTCTGTCCCTTTCCCGTCGAGCCAATAACCTATCTCGCATAAATCCATCCTGACGGATTCCGCCGCGTCCAAAGCCACAGGCGCAACGAAGAAAAGCTCGTCTTTCGCCGAATTCTTCTTTATTCGCGCTGCGGTTTCGTCAATGCCGTAGAATCTCGTCCATTGTGTAACATCGCTTGAGCCCTGATACAAGAAAGCTGAAGTTATCTCGCGCGACATCATATCCAGAGCCGCCCTGCCTTCCTGATGCATAACAAGAATCGCCTCGGATCTGCGCCAGGAATCGAGCGCGCCCTTAAAAATGGTAAATAAAACGGTGGATAAAATAGAGAAGATGGAGACAACAACGAGTATCTCTACCAATGTGAGGCCGCGGTTATTGGGTCTATTGGGTTCGTTGGGTCTATTGGGTTTATAGAGTTTATTGAGTTTATTGTCATTACCCGGCTTGACCGGGTAATCCAGACTTGCGTGACTGCCTGCCCGCCATTTTGCAGGCGGGGATTCCCCGCTTAAAGCCAGCGGCCTTGCCATCAGCTTCGCCGAGAGGCGAGCCGCTAGGCAGGCGGGGAATGACGTTTTGCGGCTTGAAATAAATGAACTTATGAAGCCGCTTGTAGCAGAATTAGGGCGAGTATTTCGCGACATATGTGGTAAAAGTTTGGTTATACTGCTTGGTTTTTCCCTTGTAAGTAACGGTAAGATCGACCTCTCTTAAGTAGCCTTTAGGCTCCATGTCCTTGACGTCCTGATGCCACGAATAACTTGGATCAGTAAAATCACCTTCGGTTGTTGTAAGCTCAGGGAAACCGTCTTTCTTTACTTGCGCGAGTTTTTCCTGCGCGTAAAACGCCGCCTGCGTTAAATTAACAGAACGCCTTGCCGCATCAAAACCAACGGGGAAAAGCGATAGAACCCCCAACAGACCTATCGCCAAAATTGCAATTGAGATGACGATTTCGATTAGGGTAAAACCGGATTTTCGCGTCATTATAATATTCCTTAAAACCGCTATTGTAGCTGCCCAATTTATTGGGCCAAAACCATTTGCCGATAAATCGGCAGGCTACAATATTTCAATCAAGCCGATAAATCGAGCAACTACATTATGACTTACTTTCTCCAGTTAACAATATCGTCGCCGGGAGGATTGGACAAATGCTCATCAAGACCATTAGGACCAAATGAATATATATCCACATAATTATTAACATAGTTGGCGCCGGTGCCGTGATCTGTGCCAGCAGCGTATACATAAGGATTATTCCAGGGGTCAACTAACTCGCCGCCGGAATTAATCTCATTGGTCTGAAAATTCATATAAGGCCCGTTCCAATTGGCCGCTTGCCAAGCGCTAAGCGGAACCCCGCCTCCTACCAAACAACCTGTACTGGTCGTCAGGCAAGTAATCAAATTCTTATTCCCCGGGCTGGGATAATCGCCAATGTCTGAATTAAACATACTTAGAGCCGTCTCTATCGCCGAGATCGAGGCCTTTGCCTTAGCTGTAAGAGCTTTCTTTTTGGCATTATAAGCCACTCCCGTAACCAAACCCGCTAAAATCATAATTATGGCAATAACAACCAAGAGTTCGATGATAGTAAATCCCGTTCGGTTATTGGGTCTATTGGGTTCATTGTCATTACCCTCCCCCGACTTGATCGGGGAATCAACCGGGGAATCCAGACTTGCATGACTGGATTCCCCGCTTAAAGCCAGCGGCCTTGCCATCAGCTTCGCCGAGAGGCGAGCCGCTAGGCAGGCGGGGAATGACGTCTTGTGGCTTGAAACAAATGAACTTATGAAACCACTCGTAGTCATTATTAGCTTCCTCCCAATGCCGTAACAAGCTGGAATAACGGCAAAAACATAGCAATTACTATAAAACCTACGACCAAACCCATTCCTATGATCAAGAACGGCTCCAATAACGACATAAGCCCGATAACGGTTACGTCAACTTCCTCGTCATAGACATCGGCTATCTTGAGCAGCATTTGGTCAAGAGCGCCAGTCTCTTCCCCTACCGAGATCATATTTACCGCCATCGCCGGAAATAAACCGGCTTTAAGAAGCGGCTTGGCAACCGTCTCTCCTTCGCGCACGCTATCGTGCACACTCACAATCGAATGTGCCATAACCTCGTTTCCGGTCGTGTCTTTGGAAACAAGGAGCGCCTGAAGAATGGGAACGCCGCTTGACAGAAGCGTGCCAAAAGTCCTGGCGAAACGCGCTATCGCTATCTTACGCAAAAGCGGGCCCATAACCGGTATATTTAACTTGATCCTGTCGAATATCAATCTTGCCGCGGTAAAACGAAATAAAACATTATAACCCACTACTAACAATATTATTATGGCCAATCCAAAGGGCCATTGGTTTTTGGCAAAATTACTCACAAGAAGCAGCGCTTTTGTGGCGATAGGCAGCGAAACGCTCATCTCTTTGAATATCTGCATAAATTTCGGGACTATAAAAGTAATTAAAAAGAACAGAACCGATAATGCTAAAACCAGAACCAGCATCGGGTATATCAAAGCCGCTTTTATCCTGCTGTTAAGTTTTTGCGATTTTTCGGCAAAATCCGCCAAGCGTGACAATACCAGCTCCAAGACACCGCCTGCTTCGCCCGCTTTAATTGTGTTAACATACAAATGAGGAAATGTTTTAGGGTATTTCGAGAGAGCTTCCGAGAAAGAACTTCCGCCTTCCACTTGTTCGGCTAAACCGCGTATGGTGAGTTTAAGCAAGCCGCCCCTCTCTTGGCGCTCCAAGACGTACAGCGAACGCACAAGCGGCAGGCCCGCGCCGATAAGCGTAGCCAGTTGACGGGTAAATATGGTTACCTGCCGGGTATTTACTTTGCCCGCAAAGATTGGCGAGTTTACTTTTAAGGGCGCGGCTCTTTTGGCTGTCTCTTTCCCTGCAGCGGGTTTTTCATTTCTATTCTTCTCTTCGCTGATATTTACGGGATAAAGGCCTTTTTGTCGAATCTTATCTATCGCTTCCTGATTATTGGCGGCCTCGAAATTTCCCTTGGCTTCCTTGCCCTCTTTATCTATGGCTATATAAGTAAAAACAGGCATTTTTTAACGTTACCCTTTTTAAAATACTGCCCAAATTAATAAAGGTCATTGCTTCGCCATAAGATATATTCCGCCAAACTGTGTCATAATATCTTTCACGCCAAATGCATAAACATATTGTAGCTGCCCAATTTATTGGGCTAAAACCAATTGCCATTGTAGCTGCCCAATTTATTGGGCATTCCATTTTTAGCCGATGAATCGGCAGGCTACAACAGTGTCGTCATAAAAAATGGTTAGCTTGAATACCGATGATAATATACATCATAAAGTCCTCTATGTCAAAGTAAAGTTAGCCGCATTAGTTATTGCCTATTCTTTCGCTAAGGTAACCTCCGGTTAAGCCGTCGATCGTAGCCGTCAACTCTTCGATCCTTATCTCCTTCTCGACAAACACCTGGTTTTTTTCATCAAGAATTTTTTCAAGCTGTCGCAGCAATTTTTTTCTCTCGAAATAAGCCGTATTTAATTGATCCAGTATGTCGTTTCTTAGCTGAACCATCAGCTTCGATCTGGAGTCAATAGAAGTCTGGTCATCATTATAGATAAGGTCGCCCAAATCCCATTTGGCCGAAAGATCGAAGCCATGGCTTTTGTCATCCGGACCTATAGAGTATGTTGTTTTCCCGCCGTAATTGTAGACATCGATTGTGTCGCCTATATCTCTGTCATAACCAACCGACACTTCCGGAAGAAGGGCCTTTAGAGCGGCCCGTCTGCGCCAATTTAGTATCTTATTCGGCTCAACCTCAGCGTATCTTATCGCGGCCCGCTGGAGTTGCCCGATTGAAGGTTCGCAGAGCGAGGAAGACGGCGCGGCCGTTAATTCTTCCGCAAAACCGCTAAATATTAAAATAGAAACGATCAGCGCCGAAACACTCATAACGACAAAATTCCTAACTATCATTTTACAACTCCTTTAATGAGCGCATAATTTACGAACACGAAGTGCAAGTAAATTATAAGCGCGAATTAAACCCCGCACCCAGCAATTCATCTTAATGATTCCTTGATTCTTGTTCTAATCGCGCTAATTGCTTGGCCGGAATTCTTCATCCTTATTATTTCCCTTTTTCTTGCGTCTGATTCTACTTTATACGTAATACATTTTATCTTACTGGGTGCGGGGTCAAATTCAGCCACGGCCTTCGGCCTATAATTTACGTACCACCAAAGGCGAGACCTCGCTACAAAGCAGCGAGCGCTTACGCTCCCCGCCTGCCATCTTGTGCCAGAAGCGCATCAGCCTCAGGCTGAGGCGGGCAGGCGTAAATTATGGCTTCATTTGAATAGACGAGATAAAGCTGAATTTTCTTTCAAGAAAATTTTTACCTACTATTTATATTTATTAAACTTTAAAAACATTGTTAAAATATATCGCACAAATACCCTTATGTCAATATGAAATTTGATTTATTCTATAAAAAGGCGGGTAACCCAAAATGCAGGATGTTTCTTTTTTAGAGAGGGCGCATCTGCTTCCTACTGCATTGTCCCATAAATTTTATACTGTTCGAGCAAGGCCATTGGCCGAGTCGAGAACTATGAATATGCCTGCCTGTGCGTGGCACGCAGACAGGGACAGCAGCAGAACTTCTCGACTCACTCCCTGCCTACCGGCAGGCAGGCCTGAGGAGAGTTCGCTCGAAGAATAAAATATTGACTTAGCTGCTCCAACCTGCTTCTCGATTCGGCCTACGGCCTCACTCGAAGAATAAGGCCGTTCACCCCTACTTCCCGCAAACAGGACAATCCTTATCCTTGGTAAAAACGGCTATCTTAAATGAGCTCCGCAATCCGTCGAACATCAATAACTTTCCGGTCAGCAAATCACCCGTTCCTAAAAGATATTTTAATGCCTCATTGGCCTGAAGGCTTCCTGTTACTCCGCAAACAGGGCCAAAAATTCCTTTTTCTGAGACTGTTTCCGCTGGCGGCTCAGGGAAAAGGCACCTGTAGCACGGGCCCACGCGCGGGATTATAGTTGTCACTTGAGCGTTAAATCCGGCCGCGGCGCCGAGAATAAGCGGTTTATTTAAAAAAACGCACGCGCCATTTGCCAAAAATTTTGTCTTGAAATTATCACTGCAATCCAAAACTACATCGTAACCGGCTATTATACCCAAAGCGGAATCATCCGTCAGTCTTGTATTGTAAGCTATGACTTCGATACAAGGGTTAAGCGAGTTTAGTTTTTCTTTGCCTGAAGATACCTTGAATTTACCTATATCCGGAGCATAGTGCAAGATTTGCCTTTGAAGATTTGATAATTCGACTTTCTCCGAATCGAGAAGGCCTATTTTGCCTACCCCTCCGGCGGCCAAATATAAAGCCGCTGGAGAGCCTAATCCACCCGCGCCTATTATCAAAACTTTTGAAACCAAAAGTTTCTTTTGGCCCTCTAAGCCGACATCTTCAATGGCAATTTGTCTTTTATACCTGTCTAACTGCTCTGTGGTAAGCTCTAAACTCATATTGATTTCCTGTCAGTGTTCATTGCTATGCAAATTAGCGTTTGTCATTGCCGCTATTGTAGTGCTCTGTAACATTAATTCATGGTAGTCCTTGGAGACAGCAAACAATTATTCTTCGAGCGAACTCTCCGCAGGCCTGCCGGTAGGCAGGGAGTGAGTCGAGAAGTTCTGCTGCTGTCCATATCTGTGGTTCTCGACTCGGCCAATGGCCTTGCTCGAACAGTATAAAATTTATGTTACAATGCAGTAGTCGCTCGATTTATCGAGCCTGATATGTTGGCCCGATGTCATGCCTGAGGCAGACCCGCCTCCGGCGGGAATTGGGCAGCTACAATTTCCTATCACGTTGATTTCAAGCTTAGATATCGCTCGCCGGAATCGGGAAAAATCGTAACGACTCTCTTCCCCTTGCCTAACTCCGCCGCGACTTTTAATGACGCCCAACAGGCCGCGCCGGAGGAGACGCCGGCCAAAACGCCCTCCTGTTTCGAAAGCGCTTCGCAGATTTCAAAAGCATCCTTGTCCTCAACGGTAATGACCTCGTCTATTATTTCTCTATTTAAAACTTTTGGAATAAAGCCCGCGCCTATGCCTTGAATCTTATGCTGGCCCGGAGGCCCTCCGGAAAGGACCGCCGAAGAAGCCGGTTCAACGGCATAAATCTTCACGCCTTTGACTTTTTTCTTTAATACCTCCCCGACACCGGTAATTGTCCCGCCCGTGCCGACACCGCAGACAAAAGCGTCTATGCCGCCTGCCGTCTGTTTTAAAATTTCGGGGGCGGTAAAAATCCTATGCGCCTCCGGATTTAAAGGATTCTCAAATTGATGAGGCATAAAAGCGCCTTCCACCGTCTTCAGGAGTTCCTGCGCTTTCTTTATCGCCCCCCTCATTCCATCCGCGCCCGGAGTCAGAATAACCTCGGCGCCGTATAAACTTAATAGACGTCTGCGTTCGATAGTCATCGTATCTGGCATAATAATCATAACCTTATATCCCTTTACCGCGCCTACTAAAGCTAACCCTATGCCCGTGTTTCCCGAAGTTGGTTCCACTATTGTGGCGCCGGATCTCAATATGCCTGAACGCTCAGCCTCTTCAACCATCCAAAAAGCTATCCTGTCCTTTACGCTTCCGCCCGGATTGAAAAATTCCAGCTTGGCAAATACATCGGCCGATCCCGCAGGAACAATTTTATTCAGCTTTAAAAGCGGCGTATTGCCGATAAGCTCCAGCGCGTTTCCGGCGCAAACCTTAGCCGCAACAATATTATTCTTGGCCAAAATACTACGAAAGAATTTCAATCGCCTCCTCCTTGATAAATTCCCTCTCAATCCTGAATGAACGAATATCGGTAAGCCCCGTTAGAGAATTACATCTTCTAATCCCATTTAGAGACCTGCCTTTAATAGCGCTAACAGCCCATACCGGTAGTGGTTTAATGCCACCTCCGATTTTCTCTAACGGGGCAAGGCCGTCTATTATCGAAATTATCAAATAAGAACATAAATAAAAAGCGTATTTTAAATCTCTATCTGAAGGATAAGCCGGCGCGTTCGGATGGGAATGATATACCGCCACGATATCCATATCTTGCGATCGAATATCTCTTATTATCCTTAGCTGTTCCGGGGCGCTGATTTTATACTTAAAAGAGCTCTTTCGCGCGTTGGCGGCCCTATAAATTTTATTCACCCGTCCTGCTTTGCCCGCCAGTATGCCGCAGGCTTCATCAGGAAATTCCTCTCTGCAGTGACGTATTATTTCCTGAATTTGAATTTTATCTATGTAAAGCTTCATTTTTTGGCATTCCATTTTGGGCCGATAAATACTTGTCCGCCTCATGCGGGAGATGTATCGGGCCGACACAGTCGTCAGACTTCGCCGAACTCTGGCGAGAGGTCGGCCCCTACAAATGAAATCATTGCCGTCATTAACGCGGCGCGCCTGCGTCGACGCCTTGCGGCGCGCCTGCGTCGACGCCTTGCGGCGCGTTCGGGGAACGCGCCCTATGAATTATAGAATAACGGTTCAGGCAGGCCTGAACCCTACAGGACAATTTTAATGACGTAAAAATAGACAAACCTATAATATACGTTATGTGAAAAAATAAATTTAAAAATTACAATAATCCCTGCCTTGCCGGCAGGCTGTAGGGGACGGGTATGCCCGTCCCGTTAATTGTAGGGCCTGTTTCCCCTGTCTACCGACAGGCAGGCGGCCTGTTCGCCTGCTCTTCTCTAAACATCTATCTCATCACAATCGAGGCAGTATTTAAAATAAAATAGGTCACCCATCCGGCGGAAAAAGGGACAAGCAGCCAAACAAAAATCGTTCTCAAAAAACGGCGCTGTCGCATGCTCCGCATAAATCCCAGATCGGCGCACCCCAAACCCACAAGGCTGGAAGCCGCCGTTACGCTGACGGAAACCGGGATTCCTTTAAAAGAAGCTGCCAATAAAATAGTGGCGCATATAGTTTCTATCGATATCGCCTTGATGAGACCTATTTGCGCGAGTTCCCCGCCGGATTTTTCCAGTATAGCGCCTCCAAACATAAGGGCGCCTGCGGCAATTCCCGCCCCTCCAAGTAAAACACCCCAGCGATTATCTATTATTCCAGCCGCCACAATTGGGCCCATAGCTTTAGCGGCGCCATTGGCCCCTCCGGCAAACGCCACATAACAACCCGAGAAACTCAATGCCGCGCCCAAAACGGCTTTCATTCTGCCGTCAATAACAGAGGCGCCCAAAAACCGCGCAAATTTTAAATTCAAAAACTTGCCTGCCAGAAAAGCCAGGATAAAAGCCGCTATCGGAGAAAATATCCACCATCTCAAGATAGCGGAAAATTTTTCGACCGACAAACTCTCGTAATAAAGACCCGCCGCCGCGATCGACGAAACAATCACATATGAAGCGGGAATAGGCGCCTTAAAGACGCTCGAGATAAAATCAAAAAAGGCCATAACGCCCATTACTACAAAAACGATATAAAAATATGCCTTGAATGTCCTGACAGAAACGAGTCCGCCGCCAAGCGTCTTTACAACCGGCAAACCCGCGATTATCGCCCCAAGAATAACAAAAATCGCTATCAATATCAGCGCTTCTTTTTTGGTGCGCGCGCCGGAGGTATAAGCGGCGGCCATCTCCGCGGAGGAATTTCTGGCGCCCACATTCATCGCCAGAAGTATCGCTATGAAGATCGTGAAAAAAGACATTTTTTAGTTTGTTGATTAGCTGGTTGGCTGCGTTAAATTAGCATACGTCATTCTCCGCGAAAAGCAGACAGAAAACCGTCATTCCCGAATGTTTTAATCGGGAATCCAGTCATGCTATAAAGCATTATTTCGTGTCTGGATTGCCCGGTCAACAGACTGGGACATAACCCTTTTTCTCGACTAAATAGATCAACATATTGTAGTTGCCCAATTTAAAGGGCCGATATGTTGTGCTCGATAAATCGAGCAACTACATTGTGTCCCAGTCTGCAAGCCGGGCAATGACCTAACCCAATTAACTCAATAAAACTCTATGCTTCTTTGGTAACGCGCAAAACTTCGGTAACAGAGGTCAGTCCCTCTTTAACTTTAAGGATCCCGTCATCCCTTAAAGTCTTCATCCCGGCGCGCAAAGCGGCTTCGCTTATTAAAACAGCCGAGGCTTTTTTGCAGATCAACTCTTTTATCTCGTCGCTTGGAGTCATAAATTCAAATATGCCTATGCGCCCTTTATAACCGGTGTTCAAGCACCGATTACAGCCTTTACCCTCAAATAAATTCGTCTCTTTTGATAAACTCATATCCTTCAGGATATTATCCGGCGGAATATAGCGCTCTTTGCAATTTTCACAAATTTTTCGGACAAGCCGCTGAGCAAGAACTCCCATTATGGACGAGGCAACCAAAAAAGGCTCAACACCCATATCGAGCAGACGCGCAATCGCTCCGGCGGCGTCGTTAGTATGAAGAGTGCTTAAAACCAAGTGTCCCGTAAGCGCGGCCTGAATAGAAATTTCGGCTGTTTCAAGATCGCGGATCTCGCCGACCATAATTATATCGGGATCCTGCCTCAATATAGAACGCAAACCATTGGCAAAGGTCAGGCCCGCCTTAGGATTTATCTGCGATTGCCGGACACCGGCTATTTCGTATTCCACAGGGTCCTCGAGCGTCATAATATTCTTCTCGAGATTGTTTATTTTATTCAAAGCGCCGTAAAGGGTAGTCGTCTTTCCGCTGCCGGTGGGCCCCGTAACCAAAACAATGCCGTAAGGACGATATACGGCTTTTTCGAACACCCCTAAAGTCTCGCGGGAAAAACCAAGTTGATCCAACTCCAAAAGCGCGCGGGTCCTGTCGAGTATCCTTATAACCAGATTTTCTCCTTTGAGCGTAGGAAATGTGGAGACCCTAAGGTCGACTTTTTTGTTTTCAATTTTCATCTGGATTCTTCCATCTTGCGGCAATCTCTTTTCCGCTATATCCATACCCGACATAATCTTTATTCTGGAAATAATAGCGGCCTCATATTTCTTTGGCAAGTCGGCGCAATGCCTCAATATTCCATCTACGCGATAGCGGCGGCGAAACTGACTATGCTCCGGCTCAAGATGTATATCGCTGGCGCCCTGCTCCACAGCCTCAGCTATCATCGAATCCACTATATGGATAACCGGCGTCAGGCTTGCCACTTCAATGAGCTCCTCCACTTCCTTCTTATAGCCAGGGGCCGCAAAAGGCGGATTATAAGCCGCGTCTTTAGGGACTAGTTTCTGGGGCGCGGCTGGTTGCCCGGCGTACTCCTTCTCGATTCTATCCTTAATCTTTGAGATGGCGCTAAAGACAGGGCGCACATTCAAATTGCTTAATTTATGTATCTCTTCTACGGAATTTTTTTTCGATTTTTTCAGCAAAATGCGAAGGAGTTGTATACAACTTCCAGCCGAGTGCCTGATTTTTGCTCTCTTACCTTTGTCTTACACTCGTAATAATACGCCAATCTCTCCTTTCTCGCAAGTTTTAAAT
>JAZDOX010000062.1:0-29748 GCA_043798215.1 Candidatus Omnitrophota bacterium
GCCATTACTCTTTAACTTCGGCAGCAAAGGCTCGATTTCCTGCCATTGCTTGTCGGTCAAATATACGGCTCGGCTCATAGGGACACCTCCTATAAGCCATTATATCAAATATCGTTATGAATGCTTATGAAACCGCTTGTAATCAAGTCATCAATAGTTACGCCCAGCGCATCAACAATTTACTTGATGTACAAAATGCAAAAAAATAGGGCAAAAAATAGGGACAGACACCTATTTATCAATCCCTGCCGCTTCCTTCCATATTTTCCTTTGCCTGTCTTTTGGCTTCATCAAGCTCGGGAACGCGCCAATTAGAGACACTCCGCCAAGATTTATTTTACTCCTAACAAAAATATTCCGCAATGGATAATTAAAGAATGTTTTAGTTATCGAGTAGTCGCGCGCGCGCAAGATCTCTCAAGCGATCATAATCGGCGGGTAAATACACAGAGGAGTCAATCGGGGGCAGGACTTTGATCAGGCAAGAAATTTTGGTCTTAAAGCGCCAGCTTCCTTTTGGGATAGCGCCTCTTGTCCCCTTAATAAGAATGGGCAATATTGGGACTTTTTCCTTTATGGCTAATTTAAACGCTCCGCTCTGGAACTCCCCTATTGACAAATCATTGCTTCTTGTGCCTTCAGGGAAAAATACTACCGAAATTCCTAGACGCAGCCATCCGGCAGCTTCTTTATAGACATTCTTTATGCTTGAAAATTCACCCCGCCTTAAACTGATATGCTTGGCAAGCCGCATATTCCATCCCAAGACCGGAATCCTAAAAAGACTCTCTTTGGCAACCCACTTAAACTGCATCTTCGTCTTATACATTAATATGATATCCGCCAAACTCTGATGATTTGATACCGCAACATAAGTCTTATTGTTGTCTATATTTTCAAGACCCTCGACTTTGACATCCCAGTAGGGATTTAGCGCGGTGACCGCGTCGCTCCACCAAAAACATTGCGCGTGCGCAATTTTTCGATTCTTATCGAAGGAAAAAAATATTACTGAAACAAACGCCATAACAAAAAATAATAATACTGTCAGGGAAATTCCCACAAACCAGATAATTGCCGATAATATAGCTTGTTTCATTTTTTATCCTTGTGATTTTCTATCCTGATTTTTCGCATCATATTAATAAGAACCACCTCGCTTAGGAATGCTCCATCAGGATTTATTTTACTCCTTAAAAAAAATTCGCAACTGACAATTAACCCAAATTTTAAATCGAAACAACATCGCCTGAAGATTCCTGCTTCCGTGATGTTTGTTAGTAGGCGTCTATCCCTATTTTCTTCAGAACCGATTTTAACCCAAAAAAATCCCTCCGCAACTTTTAATCGCGGAGGGATTTTTACCAGGTACATTAACAGCGTATCTTTAACGTCCTTCGTTCTTGCGCTTCGAGAAGCAGTCCTTGCAGTATACGGGACGATCATCCCTTGGCTTAAACGGCACTTCGCATTCCTTCTTGCAGCCCGAGCAAATCGCCTTGTGCATTTCCCTCGGCCCGCCAAATCCACCACCACCTTGATACCCCATGTTACCTCCTTTTTCTTGGGCGTCACAACCAACCGCCCTATAAAAAGTATTTTACTACAAATAAGGAATTAATGCAACAAATATTTTATTTTAATTTTTGTCAAGCCAATTTAGAAATGTCGTCATAATGCATCAGTAAACGGGGGAAATTGATAGCGCATTGTCCCGCAAATTTTATACTGTTCGAGCAAGGCCATTGGCCGAGTCGAGAACTATGGATATGCCTGCCTGTGCGTGGCACGCAGACAGGGACAGTAACAGAACTTCTCGACTCACTCCCTGCCTGCCGGCAGGCAGGCCTGCGGAGAGTTCGCTCGAAGAATAAGCGCTTGAGTTTCCAAGTATTGCCACAAATTTTACCATTTACCCCCCCTGACCGATCACTCTTCACCCAAATTAACCCGCACAGGTCCCGCCTAAACGGCTTTAAAATTGAATGTTTTTTTACCCCGCTCCAACTCCAGGAACAACTTTTTAAGTTCAATTCCATAGGCATATCCGCCAATCTTTCCGTTGGAGGAGACAACGCGGTGGCAAGGGATTATGAGCGGCCAAGGATTGCGCTTTAGCGCTTGCGCCACGGCGCGCGCGGCCCCTGGGTTTCCTATCTCTCCGGCAACCCAGGCGTATGAACGCCTTTGTCCTTGCGGGATCCTCAAGATACACTTGTAAACTTTTATCTCAAAGCCACTGCAGCCTTCGAGCAAAGAAGCAAGATTAGTTCTCGGCGCGGCCGAGCGTTTTTTTAATTTCTTTGGCGGTTCTTTCATTTAATCCTTTTACCTTTCTTATCTGGCCAACAGAGGCCGCGCTTAATTTGCCGATCGAGCCAAAATGGCTGAGCAAAGACATCTTTCTTTTAGGCCCAACTCCGGCAATCTTGTCTAAAACCGATTCTCTTACTATCTTTCGCCTTAATATATGATGATACCTTATGGCAAACCTGTGAGACTCATCCCGAATTCTTTGAATAAGATGAAGCGCCTTTGATGATGGCGGCAAAACAATAGGCTCGTCTCTATCTAATGTATAAATATGCTCAAATAATTTTGCGATCCCAATTATCGGTATGCCGTTTATTCCGAGAGCGTTAATCTCTCGCGCCGCCGAGGATAGATGTCCCTTCCCCCCGTCTATCAATATTAAATCGGGCAGATTCTCTCTCTTTGAGTAACGCCTCCTTACGACTTCCCTCATCATAGCGTAATCATCCTGCCCTTTGACTTCTCTTATCTTGAACATCTTGTAATTACGCTTGCAAGGTCTTCCGTCAAGAAAAGCGACCATCGAACCGCAAGCCCCCTCTGCCTTTATATTCGATATGTCAAAGGCTTCGATATAGCGCGGCTCCGGCCTCAACCCTAAGACGTTTTTTAATTCGCTTAACTCCCCGATAGTATCGGCTTTTGTCTTTTTTAAGATGGCCTTGCCGAACGCCTCGATTTGATCCCTTACCCGCGCGGCAGCCTCAAAATCCCTGTTATCCGAAAACATCTTCATCTTGGCGGATAATTTACGCAATAGCTCATCGCGCTTACCCTCGATGAAGAGAATAATCTCATTTATAGTCTCTAAGTACTCTTCTCTCGATGTCTTAGTTTCACAGGGCGCCGGGCAAAGCCCAAGATCGCGATAGACGCAGGCTTTCTTTAGTAAAGGACAACAGGTACAAAACGGAAATATTCTCCTAAGGGATTTTACGGCCTGCCGCAATAATCTCGCGTCGGCATAAGGCCCGAAATACAGCGAGCCGTCGCTTTTCTTTCCCCGCGCCACAATAACCCTCGGGTATTCATCAGCCATAGTAATCTTTATAAGCGGATAGGATTTATCGTCTCTTAGCGCGACGTTATATCTCGGATGATATTCTTTTATGAGGTTGGCCTCGAATAAAAGCGCTTCCGCCTCGGAGGCTGTCACAATCCACTCGATATCTCGAATATGGCCGACCATAGACTCAATCCGCACAGAACGTTCTCCGGCCTTCTGAAAATAAGACCTTATCCTGTTGCGTAAAGATGACGCCTTTCCGACATATATAACCGCGCCGTCCTCGTCTTTAAAGACATAAACTCCGGGAAGGGCCGGCAGTGAACTTATTTTTTCCTTGATATCCATCTAAGGAATCCCTTGAATTCATCAACATCTAATACCATACACGCGGCAAAAAACGAAAATCCGCCGTTTAATACCAAGACGCATATCTGGTAAACAGGCTTGAGCCTCAAAAAAGAATTCTGCCAAATCAAGACAGCGCCCATAATCGCTGCCGCCAACCCGACCCGCGTAAAAGATTTCATTATTCGCAAACCGCCAAGCGGGCCTATCTTTTTTCTTAGGAGATGAAAAAGTAAAAAGAAATTGACTACGCTTGATACGGAAGTGGCAAGCGCCAGCCCTCCCACCTTAAGCGGAAACATAAGAATAACATTCAATGTCACATTTACAATAAACGCGGCAAAAGCGGTCTTTACCGGCGTTGTTGTGTCTTTGAGCGAATAGAACGCCGAGACCAATATCTTGACGCCCGCGTAAGCGAATAATCCAAAAGCGTAATAGAATAAAACCGTGGAAGTTATCCGCGTGGAATAACTGTCGAAAGTGCCTCTCTCGAACAAAGCGCGCACTATCGGCTCCGACAGGACGATCAAACCCACCGCCGCGGGTATCGTTATAAAAAAAACCGCCCTTAGCGAAAAGGACAACGTGTCTTTGAATTTCTTTATATCCTCTTCCGCAGCGTGCTCCGACAAAGTCGGAAGCATCGCTTGAGCGAAAGCCGTGCCGAATATGGCCAACGGCAGCTGCCATAGCCTGCTGGAATAATATACCGCCGCCACGGCCCCCTCGCCCACTATCGATGAAAGCGAAGCAAGCATTGTATCGACAAATACGTTCAGCTGATATATACTTGAACCGACTGCCCTCGGCAAAAGCAACCTTCCTATCTCGTTTGAAGCCGGATGCCTAAACTTGTTAAAGCGCGGCAAAGCCATTCCTCTCTTCAATAAAGGAAGAACCTGCGCAATTAACTGCAAAAACCCGCCCAACACGACCCCTATCGCCAACCCAAGAATGGGGACTCTCATAAACGGACATAAAAACAACGCGCTTAATATAAAAACAAGGTTCCATAACGGCTGACTAAAAGAAGACGCCGTGAAACTTTTTAGCGAATTAAGAACGCCTGTGGTATACGCCGTCAATCCCACCAGAAAAATATAAGGAAACATCATACGGGTAAGAGTTACTGTCAGCCTAAATTTCTCGACATCCTTGATAAACCCGGGAGCGATAACCGTAACTATAAGCGGGGCGAATATAATTCCGGCCGCGGATATAACTGCCAGAACCACTATCATAGCGTTCAAGATAACTTCCGAGAGGTCCCAAAACTCGCTCTTGCTTTTCTTGGCGGCATATTCGCTTAAAACAGGCACAAAAGCCGCGTTGGCGGCGCCCTCTCCGACTAAATCCCTCAAAAGGTTGGGAATCCTGGAAGCGACTACGAAAGCCTGAAAAGGAGCGGACGTTCCGAAGACCGCGGCAATGACTATATCCCGGACAAAACCAAGCACGCGGCTCGACAATATGCCTAAACCCACTATTCCCGCGGATTTGGCCAATGATTTATGTGTTGACATTTTTAGTATAATATGGTACTTTCATATCATATTTAATCCACCTGAGGCGGATTAAATTCGGTCATAAGTTATGTTCCGCCAAAGACGAGACCTCGCCGCAAAGCGGCGGGCGCTTACGCTTCATAATTTGTGACCTCATTTAAAAAGGAGAACTAAAATTGCCTATACTCAAGTCCGGTTTTAAAAGAATGCGCCAGGATAAAAAAAAACATGAACGAAACCTAAAGATAAAATCCGAATTAAAATCTTTGTCCAAAAAATTTGCGGC
This sequence comes from Candidatus Omnitrophota bacterium, assembly GCA_043798215.1. Lineage (GTDB taxonomy): Bacteria > Omnitrophota > Gorgyraeia > Pluralincolimonadales > Pluralincolimonadaceae > JAZDOX01. The sequence goes on from JAZDOX010000062.1 coordinate 5,462, forward strand.
CGCTTTCGGGGCCAAGAAAATTGAAGAGGCGAAGAAATTTGCCGCGGAACTTATCTCAAAATTGGATAAATCGCGTTCAAAAGGGATTACGCGTAAAAACACTGTCTCTCGAAGGAAATCCCGCATATTAAGCAAGCTCGCTAAAGTCTGATAAATCCCGTTAGAGAACTTCGTCATTTTACCCTGTTAGAAAAAACTTTTTGACGGGATGAATTTTCTCTAATGGGATAAATCCGCCGCGAAATGCCTATCATAAAATTTCTTCTTTGGCAAAAACGGCTAATCTTACGATCAGCGACTCCAAGATTGCCCTTTTGTCTAAATCTCTGCTTTTGCAGTCGGAATCCGCTTTAGAAAGATAAGAAAAATTTCTTTTAATGTCGCTTAATCTTAAACTGTTAACGGCGCCGATCGCTTCCGCGGCCGCCGGTTGACTCAGCTTAAGCTCATTCTGTATTTGCCACTGCGTCCTGCCCTGCGCGATAAGATATTTAACCTTTAAGAGCCGCCTGAATTCCGCGCCGATAGCGCCTATAACGCTCTCAGGGCTCACCGAATCCCTGAGCAAATCGGCTAAAATAGATAAGGAGACCGCCGCCTGTCCCCCGCATACTGCTTTAGTCAGATTAAAAACAGATTCTCCCGCGGATTTTCCAACAAGCGCCTCTACATCCTCTTTGCCTATCTCTTCAGCATCCCCGATATAGGTTATTAATCCTTCGAGCGCCGCTTTAAGGTTTCTCAGATCATTATCCAGCTTCTCAACAAGTAAACACACGGCCTCTTTGGTTATCCGCTTATTATCCAGCGCCGCGCTTCGGGCAAGATAATCAAATAAACGCTGGCCCTTTAAGCGGTCGAAGGCGCGCTTCTCGGCATATTTAGAGATTTCGGAAAAAAAATCATCTTTACGCGAATCGAGATCCTTGATTTCAAGATCGGAAGTCAATGCCAGAATAGTAGATTCATTGGGGTTTTTAGCGTAACTTATTACGGAATTCTTCGCGGCATCCGAAAGGTCTTCAATATCTTTTATTACGACAAGACGCCTTTGGCTTAAAAACGGTTGGATATTTACGGCTTCATAAAACTCGCAGGATTCAAGTTCTCCGGCATAAAATACCGTATAATTTAAATCCGCCTCGGTTCCGGAAAACGTCTTTTTCTTAAGCTCCTCGAGAGCCTCTTCCTTAAGAAAGTTTTCCTTCCCCAAAAAAATAAATATACGGCCATTCATCCAAAAGACCTACCAATCCTCGACTGTTCTCTCTACGATTCTTCTGGCTAAATCCTCTACCGCATCATCTATAGCCGCGTCTTCGGATTTGGTCCTCGGCCCAATTAAAGCGAACTCCGAATACCCCACGAAACCGGTCTCTCTATACACCGGTTTATCTTGTTTACGATCTTCCAGGCATATATCCACTATTATATTGGCCCTGTATTCTTCTATGTCCCTGGTCGCCTCATTATATCTTAACGGCTGCTTCTCGTAGTTAGTCAGTCCACCCGATAAAACTAAATCCGCTTTGGAAGGATCGGACACAACCTTCAAATAGCCATCCAAAAGGAACCTGTTTATTACCTCATTTGTTATCTTAGTTTCCATCCCCGGCCGGTAAAGCCTATAGGGATTTTTATCCGAGTATTCATTCGCTATATTAAGATCGACTTTGTTCTCAAACGGCTTCACATAGATAGTGGCATTCTTACTATAGGCTAAAGAACGAATTGAATACCCACAACCAGCCAAAGAGACGCCAAATCCGACAATCGCCAGAGATAAAAGAAAGAATCGTCTTATCATTTACCAACCTTGGTCTTACTTTTTATGAATCTTAATTTCTCCTCGGCCCTGCCGGCAACGCTCGTATCGGAAAAATCATCTATAATGCTTTTATAATACACCTCTGCGGAATCGTAATGCTTCTGTTTAAAATAAAATTCGGCTACATCAAAATAACTCTCGGCCTTTTTCTCCTTCATCGACTGGCGCATCTTATCGGCTTCCGCCGTTAAATTGGATTCGGGATGGCGCATCGAGAAATCCTCAATCTCTTTAAGCGCGTCATCCGTTATAGACTGATCATAGGTTGGTTTTAAAGTAGCTTCGGAAGCGCACAATCCCACCTGAAAATTCGCTTCCTCGGCAAGCTTGCTCTCAGGATGCTCATCAACTAATTTTTGAAAAGATAATCTGGCCTGTTGATAATCCCCGGTTTTCTTGTAGCATTCACCTATCTTGTATAGCGACTTATCCGCGTATTGACCATACGGAGCGTTATCCACCACTTTCTGGTATATCTCTATCGCCTTGTATACTGACGGAAAAGTCGGAATGCCCCATAACTTTATCTTCTCTCCGGAATAAAACTTACTGCCAATCTGAAATTCGCGCTCTATCGTCTCCTCCATCCTCTTGCTGAACGGATAGGTTTCAATGGCTTTCTGATAAGCCAAATAGGCCTGCTCATATTCCTCCAGCTCTTCAAAAGACCTGCCCGCGTAATACTGGGCTTCCGCGGCCAGTTCGGATTGAGGGTAATAGCGGACAAGCTTCAAAAATTCATCGACTGCTTTTTTGCAATTCTTGTCTTTATAAAATTTCATGGCCCAATCAAACTGTTCCTGGGGAGTATCTTTAACGGCCCATTTCGGATTTATCCATGTGCCAGTCTGCGGCGTCCATATCCAATAAGCGTCCACAGCCGGATTAAACCCTAAAAACAACAAAAAAAATGACACTACGGTTATTCGTTTCTTCATGGTAATTATCGCGCCCTTAATTATACTGAGCTACGTATAAATAATGAAAATTTTATAGGCCCATCTTTGGCCTGCTGCGGCGTTACTCCTCCTCGGCGTAGCGCTTCGACTACGCCTTCGTCATCGCGCCTTGCATCAAGCTCAAATCTAAGCCTCTAAATCTTTCCATTACTTATGCGTAACTCAGTAGAATAAACTTCTATTCGAATTCGGCTAAAGCGGACTCTTGAAAGGTTTACCGCTGTTTACCCCGATAGAGAATGTAGTTCTCTATCGGGGTTTACGGTTTGACTTATCCACAAATTCAAATATACCCCGCCTGTCTTCTTCGGGTATATCTATAAACTGCATCCCCACCTCATATTGATCTCCATGCGGCCTTTTGCGCACCCAAGCAACCTTAGAGACAACCCTAACAGGCTTTACGGTTGAAGGTATTGAGATATCCACCACTAATCTTGTAAAAACCGATATAAACTCATCGACCAAAAGACGTATGCCGCCTCGCGATATATCTCTGGTAATAGCATTCATAGCGGAATCGCCGGATTGCCTTATCCCTCTATAGCTAACCGGCATAGCAACTCCGACTCTGGGATGCTCTCTCCTCTCCGAGAAATCAAGCCCATCGTACATAGCGGTTACCCTCCAATAATTGCCTTATTTGAATTTTACTCTCAGCAATCTGATTTGTCAATATGAAATTTGGGAAGGAATTTTGCCAAAAATCCTTCCCAAATTTTAGGAGCCGCCAAAGGCTCAGTATATACCCAAGTCGTCTCCGCAAACTGCCTCTTTCATATCCGCCGGAAGTTTAGCGGTAAATTCCATATTCTCCCCTGTGCGCGGATGCGTGAAATTCAAGTAACAAGAATGAAGGGCCTGACGAGGAAATTTACCGCCTTTGCCGCCATACTTACTGTCACCCAGCAAAGGATGGCCTATATGAGCCATATGAACCCTTATTTGATGGGTTCTGCCTGTCTTTAAATTCAAACTAACTGCCGTAAAATTCCCGAATCGCCTTATAACTTTATATTCGGTTATCGCGTTCTTTTCCGAGTCGTGCCTTACGGCCATCTTCTCTCTATGAGTGGGGTGCCTTCCTATGGGCAGATCTATTATTCCCTCATCCAGCTCCATTATCCCGCTGACAAGCGCAACATATCTTTTCTTAACGCGGCGTTCCTTAAATTGCCTCGCCAGTTCCGTATGGCCGGCGTTATTTTTAGCGACAACCATAACGCCTGAGGTATCTTTGTCCAACCTGTGAACTATCCCTGGCCTTGAATCATTTACCGTCGACAGATTGCCGCAATGGTGAAGAAGCGCGTTAACCAGCGTTCCCGAATGAATGCCCGCGCCCGGATGAACCGCCATAAATGGCGGCTTATTGAGGACTATAATATCTTCGTCCTCATAAATTATATCCAAAGAAATATCTTCGGCCTCCAGCCCGAAAGCGGCAAGTTCCTCCAGCGCCACCTCTATCACATGGCCCAGCTTGACATTATGATGCGCCTTGACGCGCTCTCCGTTTACCGACACATTGCCGTTATCTATCAATCTTTTTATATGGGAACGCGAAATGCCCTCTCCTAAAATATCGACAAGATAGACGTCAATCCTTACCGGTTTATCGATTTGCCCTACTTTGAAGGCGCGCTTTTCCATAATATAACCGCCGAGATAAAAACTGCTATAGATATTAATTGAGAAATTGTCAGACCCATCATAACAGACGGGTTATCCCCCCTTAAAAATTCCACAAAAAACCTGAAAGACGAGTATAAGACAAGGTATAATAATAGCGTCCTGCCGTCTCCGGGGACGCGTTTCCTTAATATCAAGAACACAACGAACATCGCCGCCGATTCATATAACTGCGTGGGATAAACCGGCCCCTGCGTTTCATTAAAAACCACTCCCATGTGAAGAGACGCGGATTTGCCGTAGCAACAGCCATTCAAGAAACAACCTATGCGGCCCATAGACTGTCCTAAAGCCAGATATGGCATCAACAGATCCAAAGTCCTGATAACGGGCATTCTCTTGGCCCGCATATAAATTAGAGACGCGGCAAGCGCCGAGATAAAACCTCCATACCAGACTAACCCTCCCTTCCATACCATAAATATCTCGAAATGATTTTGCCTATAATAATCCAGATTTAAAAGAATAAACAGGATACGGCTTCCGATAAGCCCGGATATTATTAAATAAATCGACAAATTGATTATCTCTTCGCCGTTCATCCCAAGCGCGCCCGCGCGCCGGCTTGCAAAATAAGCAAAGACCAGAAAAGCAACCGCCATCATGGCGCCGTATGAATATATCTGAACGAGACCTAATTTAAATAGTACGGGATGCATTTTTTCCTTTTATAATCAAAAAAAACAATGTCGCCGCGCCTATGGTAATACAAGAATCAGCCACATTAAAAACCGGCCAAACCTGAAAATCAATAAAATCTATGACATATCCAAGGCGCAGCCTATCAATCAGGTTGCCTATTGCCCCTCCAAGAATTAGCGACAATGGAAAATAAAAAACCGTGTTTTTTTTGAGCAAATGGAATGAAATAGCCATTATCGCGACGACAGAAATAAGAACAAACAACGAGGCATTGCCTTTAAAAAGGCCGAAAGCCGCGCCGGTATTGCGCACAAGTGTAAAATTCAATATCCCGCAGATTAAAGGCAAAGGCTCCAAATCATTCAAATAAAACACAGCCGCCATCTTGGTAATCTGATCCAGGATAACCACAAAACCGGCTATAACTGAGCCTTCGATAGATAATTGATACATTGGAGGGCGCAGATTTGAGCCTGATGCAAGGCGCGACGACAAAGGCGTAGTCGGCGCACTACGCCGAGGAGGAGCAACGAAGCAACAGGCCGAAGATGCGCCCTCCCCGAAGGGGCTGGCCGCTTTTGGGCTGCGACTGCGTCGCTCGTCGCTTATCCGCCTAAGGCGGACTACGCTCCTCGTCTTCTTGTCTCGCTCCAAAATCACCTCAGCCAATGTGTCCATTATCTATCGAAGGCTCAGTGGGAAAGATAACATCAAATTATCTTTTTCGGGGAATCCTCCCTCGACTGACAATCAAGGCACAACTCAGCGTAGGGAATCGCGAAAAGTCTATTTTTCGCAATAGGCTTTTCGCATTTTAGACAAATGCCGTAGGTATTGTCTTCGATGCGCCTTAAAGCATCTTCTATGTCATAAAGGATCTTTTGTTGAACGTTTGTGGCTATTCCAAGCGAGAATTCCCTATCGTAATTGTCGGTTGCCACATCCGCCATATGAAAAGTGTAAGCTGAGAGATCTCCCGAAGAATCCCTCTGAGATTTACCAAGCGATTCCTTCTGCACCCCTTGAATTTCCCTTAGGAGTTCTTCTTTCTTTTTAAGAAGAATCTTTTTGAATTTCTCGAGTTCCTTTTTCAAGATCTTCATCTGTCATGATCTCCTTTAATAGGCGTAGGTTTATCCCGTTAGAGAACTCTGTTCTCTAACGGGATTTATATTTTGTTTTCTTTCAACGCGCCCAAACAACGTTTGCATAATTTAGTCCGGCTCGATTGCCCGCCCGCGTCATCAAAGTAATTCCAGCAACGTTCGCATTTTTCACCGCGCGCCTTCTCAACAAAAACACCCATCCCATCCGCTTCAAGTAAAGCATCCTCTCCTAATCCAGAGGGGTAATCTTTTACATACTCCACTTTAAAATACGAAACCACAAAAACCGACGCCAGTTCACTCGCGTAATCGCTCAAAAATTTATAGGTTTCCGCCTGTTTCACGTATAAAACGACTGAAGCCTCTAAGGAATTCCCTATAATCCCTTTCGATCGCTTCTCTTCAATGGCCTTCATAACATACGGCCTTAAAGCGAGTATCTTATCCCACCTGTCTTCCAAATCTTTATTAAAAGCGCCGGGCGGCGGCTCAAACCAGCAGGACAAATGAATACTTTCCTCTTTATTGGCCTTCAGTTTTGACCAAACCTCCTCGGTTGTAAAGGGAATAATCGGAGCCAGGGATTTAGCTAATATTAAAAGTATCTCGTGAGCAACACTCTGGCACGAACGGCGTTCTCTCGAGTCCGGCGCATAAGTATATAACCTATCTTTCAAGACGTCAAGATAAAAACTTGAGAGTTCCACCGCGCAAAAATTATACACAGAGCGAAAGACCTTATGAAACTCGAAATTATCGTAATACCGCGTAATCTCGGACAAAAGCGAGGACGCCTTCGAAAGCGCCCATTTATCAATCTCCAGCAATTCATCGTATTTAACCCTGTCTTTGGATGGATCGAAATCGTAGAGATTGCCTAAGATAAACCTGCAGGTATTCCTTATCTTGCGATAGGCCTCGGAGATGCGATCGAGGATCTCCTTTGATATCCTTATATCCTCATAATAATCACAGGAAGCCACCCACATTCTAAGCACGTCCGCGCCATGAGAAGATATAACTTCCTGCGGAGAGATAACATTTCCCAATGATTTTGACATCTTTCTGCCTTCGCCGTCAACCACAAAACCATGTGTAAGCGCGTTCTTAAAAGGCGCTTTGGCCTCTATGGACATCGAAGTCAGGATTGCCGCCTGAAACCAGCCGCGGTGCTGGTCGCTTCCTTCAAGATAAAGATCGGCCGGGAAGCCAAGCTCGGCTCTTGCCTTAAGAACGGACTGATGGCTTACGCCGGAATCAAACCAAACATCCAGTATATTCTCCTCCTTCTTGAATTTATCCGTCTTACATCCGGGACATAAAAAACCGGGCGGCAATAACTCACGCGCCGTCCTGCTAAACCACACGTTAGATCCTTCTTTTTCCATAAGATCCGCTATATGGTTTATAATACCGGCCTCGAGTATGGGCTTGCCGCAATTCTCGCAATAAAAAACCGGAATCGGAACCCCCCAGTATCTTTGGCGCGAAAGGCACCAATCAGGCCTGGCTCCTATCATAGCCGATATCCTCTTTTCTCCCACCTGAGGAATCCATTTCACGGACTTTACTTCCTTAAGCGTCTTCTCTCTTAAGTCGTTATGGTCCACGTTTATGAACCATTGCGCGGTCGCCCTAAAGATTACCGGCTCCTTGCATCTCCAGCAATGAGGGTAAGAGTGGCTTATCCGCCCTGAGCACAAAAGGGCGCTGTCTTTCTTCATCCTCTCTATGATAGCGTCATTGGCTTTAAAGATATGCATTCCGTCAAACTCACCGGCTTCGCCTTTTCTGAAGAGACCCTTTTCGTCAACAGGCATAATAGTCGGCAGGCCATACCGCTGGCCTGTTAAAAAATCCTCCATTCCGTGGCCGGGCGCGGTGTGAACACAGCCCGTGCCCTCTTCGCTTGAGACGTAATCGGCTAAAACAACCTTGCCTTCACGTTTGAGAAAAGGATGGTCATAAACAAGGTCTTCTATATCTTTTCCTTTAAATTCCCCCAGAACTCTATAATCTTTAAGGCCAACTTTGCCTGCCACGGAATCAAGCAGATCTTTAGCTAAAAGATATGTCTCTTCACCAACCTTTATGGAAACATAGGACAGGCCGGGATGAACGGCCACCGCCACATTGGCGACTAAAGTCCAAGGCGTCGTCGTCCAGATAATGAGATAAGACGCATTCTGAACGCTGAACGCTGAACGCTGAACGCTGTTTAATTTAAATTTGACATACACCGACGGCGAGGTGTGGTCGGCGTATTCAACTTCCGCCTCGGCAAGCGCGGTCTCGCAGCGAAAGCACCAGTTAACAGGCTTTACTCCTTTGTAGACATAGCCGCGTTCCGCCAATTTAGCGAATGAACGCGTTATGCCCGCAACGTATTCGGGCTTAAGCGTAAGATACGGATTTTCCCAATCACCGAAGACCCCGAGCCGCTCAAATTCTTTCTTTTGAATACCGACATATCTTAACGCGTAATCCGCGGCTTTCTCGCGAAACTCAAGCTGGTCTATCTGGCCCTTCGATATCTTGAGCTCTTTAAATAACTGATGCTCGACAGGAAGGCCATGACAGTCCCATCCGGGAACATAAGGCGCGTCGAAGGCGCGCATAGTCTTGTATCTTACGATAATATCTTTGAGTATCTTGTTTAAGGCGTGGCCTATGTGTATGTTGCCGTTGGCATAAGGAGGCCCGTCGTGCAATATATATTTCGGGCGGCCGGCGGAATTCCTGCGAATGAGGCCGTATATGCCTTTCTCATCCCAGAATTTTAATGTCTCCGGCTCCTTCTTCGGAAGATCCGCCTTCATCGAAAAATCCGTATTCGGCAGATTTAACGTGTCTTTATAGTTCAATTTGCTCTCCTTATTTCATCGCTCTAAAAATTGTCGTTTGATTCCGTTGTAGGGGCGGCCCCCTCAGACTGTCTCGTAATGTAGTCGCTCGATTTATCGAGCACAATATATCTGCCCAATAAATTGGGCAACTACAATATGACACAGTCTGCCTGTGGCCGCCCGATTCAATAATTACAAACAGCGGAAGAATTCCACGAATCTATCTCTTCAACAAATTCGTTCCATGCTGCACTTAAAGATTCGACTCTTTCTGTAGAAACTAACGGCCTATCGATAAACTTAAAGTGATCAAGGCATAAAGGCGGCAAACCAACACCGCGTGAATCTGGCAGTATTTCCCTAATGAAATGCGCAACTTGACAAATTGCCTTATGCGCATCCGACAAACAACCTAACCTAATTTTTGTTCCATCTACTTGGCAACGACTCTTGGGTGTCGCAGAATGAGCAAGATATTTATCAGCATAGTCCTTGAATTTCTTTGAGGCATCTTGAATTTTTTCGGTATAATAATCGAAAACTTCTTTTCTAACTGTATCGTAAGGTCGACGATTATTCTCTATTACTCCGCATAACACATCTATCTGCGTATGCCGCCCTGTTGCGCTGGCATAAATCGAAAGATCTGCCTCTGGCCTATCTCCAGCGTAATCAAGACCTTCTGCTTTAAAAAAATTCTCACGGGTCATCAACAATATATTATCTTTCATATCGTTTAATAATGCTATTAAAGAAAAAACGGGCCTCTTAGGATCTGCCAGTTTATACGCGTCAATCAAGCGCCGAACAGCCAAAAATTGACTCTCAAAAAAGCACTCGTCCATAAAGCGATGCAATATGCCGTTCATTTCTACTGAAGTTTCGATATTTAATGGATACGCCTCTAGCGTCGGGTAAACTGTATCCATTATTTCGTGAAACTTCAGTATCTTGCCTGCGGCATCAGCGGGAGTAATTTCGCGCGCTTTATTTATAATATTAAAAACCGCGTAATTCCAAAGTATCCGATCAATTTGCTTACATACTGAATTATGATCTTCCCCTGAGAAGCATTCGATCCATAAATTACGCTTATCTTTAAACTGTTCAAATGACATCTTTGTGCTCCCCCCTCCCCAAAGTCAAATAAAGCAAAACTCCGTTACATGGTCTATATAAATCTTTTTACCTATCTCTTCTCCATCAAGAACAGAAATTCGCGGTTCGGCTCTTCGGTTTCTTTTACCTTCCTTTTTTGCGCCTTTCTAACTATAAATTTCACGCCTGTGGCCTATGTTAACAATCTGAATCAAGACTTTTCTGGCTATAATGGAATAGATAACGCGGTAATCCCCTACTCTCAAGGATCTGAAATCCTTCAACTCGCCCAATAATTTTTTGCCTAACAACGGGTTATCTTTAAGTCTATCCATAGAGTAGATTATACGATCGGCTATGCCTTTATGTTTTCGCGTAAGATGCGTTATAAATTTTAACGCCGAAGGCGATATCTCTATATTATACATACCCCAATTTGACCTTCGCCTCTTTCCATGGTATGCCCTTGCCGGCTATTAGTTCTTCCTGCGCTTTCCTTATCCCTTTTATAAGTTTCTTATCGGATAGAATATCCAACGTCTCGATAAGACTCTCATAATCATCTTCCGAAAGCACCACCGCTTCCGGTTTTCCGCGCCTTGTAATAATGCAGCGATCGAACGACCTGCTGATCTTGCTTATAATCTCGGGCAATCTCGGCCTTAATTCCGTCAACGAAATAGTCATAGTGCTCATTTTTTCACCTCCATATATAATATACATTATTATGTATATTATGTCAATAGAAATTATATCCGCCGCGAGGCGAGTCGAGGAATAACAATGCTAATTGGGACAATAATAATTTTGCATTTTAAACTTTGCGCTTCTACTGCATTGTAACATTAATTCATGGTAGTCCTTGAAGACAGCAAGCGCTTATTCTTCGAGCGAATCCGCCTGAGGCGGATGAGTCGAGAAGTTCTGCTGCTGTAGTTCTCGACTTGGCCAATGGCCTCGCTCGAACAGTATAAAATTAATGTTACAATGCACTACATCCTTTCTATCAAGTTATAAATAAGTTTTGTCAGTTTCGGCTCGGCCTCGTTGGCGATCTTTATTATTTCCTTGATGTCGCAAGGCTTGAGCGTGTCTGGAATGCAGACATCGGTTATGCAGCTTATCCCAAAAACGCGCAGTCCCGCGTGCCTGGCGACGATAACCTCGGGCACCGTTGACATACCTACCGCGTCGGCTCCGATCATCCGGAAAAACCTGTACTCGGCCCTCGTCTCCAGCGTCGGCCCTGTAACGCCGATATAAACGCCCTTATGCAACCTTACCTTCTCTTCAAGAGCAATCTTCTCGGCAAGCTCTATCAGCTTAAAATCATAAGGGTCGCACATATCGGGAAATCTCGGCCCCATACTCTCATCGTTAGGACCTATTAAAGGATGCGCTCCCATAAAATTTATGTGATCCGAGATGACCATAAGATCGCCGGGCTTGAAGACGGGGTTCATCCCGCCGGCAGCATTTGAAACAATCAGCGTTTTAGCTCCCAGCTCTTTTATAACCCTTACAGGGTAAGTAACTTCCTCCAAAGAATAACCCTCGTAATAATGAAACCTTCCCTCAAGCGCGACAACTCCTTTATTGCCTATCTTGCCGAATACCAGATCTCCTTTGTGGCCCTCAACAGTTGATACGGGAAAATAAGGTATCTTAGAATATTCGATCGCCTTCTTTTCTCTTATCTTCTCAGCCAAAGCGCCAAGCCCTGTTCCGAGGATTACGGCTATCTCGGGAGTTTCCTTAAATTCTCTTTTTATAAATTCCGCGGTCTCGCGTATTCTCTCTTTAAGTCCTTTCATCTTTTCTCCACCTCCAATTAAAAACTAAATTTCCCGGCAAAATTAAATAGAAAACGAACCAGTAAGACCCTTATAAAATTCAATATAAAAAAAGCCGCTATCGCAGACAAGTCCAACGGGCCCAACGAAGGCATAACCTTCCTTATCGGCGCCAAAATAGGATCGGTCGTCCTGTAAAGAAACTGGACTATCGGATTGAAGGGATCAGGGCTTACCCAGCTTATAATAGCCCTGAATATTATAAGCCAAGAGAGTATCGTAATGGTTATCTCAACAAATCTCGCCAGCAATATTAAAAATTCGGACAGCATAACTTTATCCTCCCGATAATTCTTTAGAGCGTCTGGCGGCCGCCCGCACGGCTTCGGCGATAATCTGTTTTGTTCCTGCCCTGTCAAAGACGCCTATTGCTTCAGCAGTCGTGCCCCCTTTCGAGGTAACTCTCATCCGCAAAGTCTTGGGATCGTCCTTCGAGTTAATCAGCAATTTCGCCGCGCCCAAAGCCGTCTTATGCACAAGCCTCTCCGCAGACTCTTTATTTAATCCCATTTTAATGGCTGCCTCAATCATACCTTCAATCAGATAGAAAAAATAAGCCGGACCGCTTCCGGAAACCGCCGTAACCAAATCAAAATATTTCTCATCCAATCTTACGGCATCGCCAACGCTGGAGATTATCGCGCCTGCCGCCGCCAAATCACCGCCATTGGCATACCTGCCTCCGCAAACAACAGATATGCCTTCGCCGATCAAAGCCGGCATATTGGGCATAATTCTTATGACACGGGGCCTGCCGCCTAAACTCGTCTCAATATTACGCGTAGTAATGCCTGCCGCTATCGAAATGTAAAGTTTCTTTTCATCCGCGCGAATAGAGATCTCTCTCAAGGCCGCTTGCATATTTTGCGGTTTAACGGCAAGAAGGATTATATCAGAACAAGCCGCGGTTTCACGCGCCGATTTTAATATCGAGACGCCAAAACGCTTCTTCGCGAAGCGGCATTTCTTGGCATCTACGTCAAAACCAAAGAAAGTATTTTTTTTGAAGCTCCACGGGTTTACACCCGTGGATTCTTTTCTTCCGCTTCGTTGAGGCGAAAACCTCGCCGAAGCCCTCGGCTTCCCTCGGCTTCGCCGAGAGGCGAGCGCCGCGAGGCGAGCGAAATTCCATTCGCTATCCATCCCCACCCTTACAGGTGGGGAATTCCGCGAAGGCGGGTTAAACGCGCCCGAAGACATAACGCCATTTAATATAGCGCAACCCATATTGCCCAAGCCTATTACACCAAGCGCTTTACTCTTTAAATATCGCACGGCCTATCCTCACCATATTGGCGCCTTCCTCGATGGCTATCTCGAAATCCTGCGTCATTCCCATTGAGAGATAGCGCATATCCACATTCTCTATCTTTCTTTCGGATAACTCCGTAAACAATTGTTTTAATCTTTTAAAATAAGGCCTTGAATCTTCCGGTTTATCGCTAAAAGGCGCCATCGTCATAAGACCTTTAATCTTGAGATTCGGCAGCCTGGCCACCTTTTCTATAATCCGAAAAAGCTCATCCGGCAAGACGCCGTATTTAGCGGACTCCGCGGAGGTCTTTACCTCAATCAATGCCTCCTTAACAAGCCCTTTTTTACCCGCCCGGGCAGAAATCTCCTCAGCTAATCTCAATGAATCCAAAGAATGAATCAAATCGAAGATTTCTACAGCTTCTTTTACCTTATTTGTCTGCAAGTGCCCGATAAGATGCCATCTTACCCTGCTTCCGATTAACTCAAGCTTCTCGGAGGCTTCCCGCACATAACTTTCGCCTATATCGGAAATTCCCGCGGATATGGCCTCTTCTATGCAGCTAACATTTACCGTTTTAGTAACACAGACTAAGATTATATCTTTCGCGCGCCGGCCGCAACGGCCCGCCGCCGTTTCAATTCTCCCGCGAATAATATTCAAATTTTCGGAAATCATAATTCCGCCAAAATATCATTCTTAATCTAAACTTGCGCGCCTATTATGAAAACAAACTAATGCATTGTAATATAAATTCACGGCAGTCTCCGGAAACAACAAATACTTATTCTTCGAGCGAATCCGCCTGAGGCGGATGAGTCGAGAAGTTCTGCTTTAGTTCATATCCGTAGTTCTCGACTCGTCCCGACGTATCGTCGGGACTCGCTCGAACAGTATAAATTTATACTACAACTTGAGACCGTTGCAAAACCCCTTATTTGTCATTCTGGGCCCTTCCCCTTCGTTTTGCTCAGGGTCAAGGGTAAACTCCGCGAAGAATCTATTATCTCGTCGAGATTCCTGCCTTGCCGGCAGGCAGGCTTCGGGCTCTGCCCTCAGAATGACGGCTTTTTGAGACTTTTGCAACGCTCTCAACTTAAAAATAATCGCTGAAAATATCCCTGGCTTTACCGATTAATTTACCGATAGGGCTATTACCCAAAATGGAGCGGCGGGTTTTATCGTTAGCGCACTGCCGGGCCCAATATTTGGCAAGCCCCAAACACACAAGCTCGCCGGAATTCTCCACGGAAGATTTCCCGCTTGAATTTCTTCTCGCCTGCCCCAGCTTTACCGGCATATTTAAAGACATCTCCATCATCTCGAGAAAACCTTCGAGATTAGCCAATTCACCGCCCACCACGCAACCGGCTGCGGCCTCTTTCGAGAAAGGCATATCTTTCAATGTCCTGCTCAAATTTAAAATAAATTCTCTTATCCGCGGTTCAATGGTTTCATAAACCGACGTTTTTGATATTGAGCGGGTGATTCCGTTTACACTCAACATTATCTTATCATCCTCGGCAATGGAAGATTTCTCCAGTGTGGCCTGTTTTTTAAGGAAATCCTCCGCGCGATCAGGAGGAATCTTGTAATCCATAGAAATAAGCTCAATCAACTCGCCGCTTCCAACGGGCAATATATCAACGGATTTGACATCGCCTCCGTTATAAACGATTATGTGTGTTGACGAATAGCAGATATAGATAAAGATAACACCTAAATCCCGCTCTATTTCCTCTAAAACAGCGTCCGCGGCCGCAATGCCGGACAGCGCAATCCTCTCTACCTCAAAACCCGCCATATTGACGGCCCTTCTAAGATTATGAAGATTGCTGATGAGACCTGTTACGATCTCCATATCGACTTCCATCCTCGCGGCAAACATTCCTGCCGGGTCTTTTATCCCTTCCTGCCCGTCTAAAATAAACCCGCGTATGACCGAATGAATTATTTCTCTATCAAACGGCAAAACTATGGTCTTCGCCGCCTGCGTGACGCGCTCGATATCCTTAGGGCCGATCTCCTTCTCTTTCTCAGCTATCGTTATACTGCCTCTGGCCCTATAACTCTTAATACCCCCGCCATCACAAGAAGCCACCAGAGAAATAGCCTTGGTATGAGCTATGGATTCCGCTTTCTCGACGGCGCGGGAAACAGAAGAGGCGGCTTCGCTCAAATCGGAGATTACTCCACCCCCTACTCCTTTAGCCGGAACTTCCGTTAACGCCAAAACAGAGATATTATTTTTATCGTCAAGTGAACAAATTGCGCAGCTAATAAAATTCTCGCTTATATTTAAAGTCGCGATATTTTTTCTTCTCATTTCTTTTCCGACGCCGTATTTATCACTACATCGGTAAACCTCAGGTCTATCGAGTTTATTCGCAATTTATCTATTTTTGGATCCTTTAAGATTCTGCCTAATAAATTCAGCCGGGCCTCAAATTCACAATCGCCCAGGATTACGGTAATGCCGTCCATCTTTAAATTCGCCTTTTCTGGACAAGACATATCGACAGAGGACACCTCGCAGCCCTTAAGATCTTTCTCGGTCGAGATAAGCCAAAGCGCGTTAAGCGCGCTTGCCAGCCGTCTTGAGTTAACTCTCGCGCCAACCTTAGGATCAAAAAGCCGCGATTCCAATCCTGTAATAAAAGGAACCTTTTCCGCGGCAGAATCGAAATTAAGCGGCAAAACCACTCCTTCTAAATCCACAATGTGAAATTTGCCAATTTTTATCTTTGCCGCCGGACGTCTGTCCACTATCATCGCCGTTATCCTGTCCGGCAAATATTTAGTGATCACGACATTCTGAAATTCGGGATGGGAGTCTTTAATCCTCCTTGAAAGTAATAGCGAGTCTGCCTCAAAAATATTAACCGGCCGGCTTAGCTTAAAAAAATCCTTTTGGGGATCAAGCGGCTTTTCATCCGCGCCAAACTTTATTATCTCTATCTCGCCGCAATCAAAACAGGAAGAAGTTTTTAGAAAACCGTTCAGCCATATAAAGGCGAGCGCGATAATCGCGAAAAACAATATAATTCCGGCTAAGGCCCTGCTGTTCTTTTTAAAAAATTCGGCGCTTTGTTTGATAAGCGCGGATTGAGACACCCTGCGTTTTCTTGCCATAACCTATTTTCCTAGTTAGTCCTGAAGGCGGACTCAAGCATAACTTCGCACAGTCGCGAAAATTCTATTCCGGCAGCCTGAGCCGCTTTGGGAAGAAGACTCAATTTTGTCATTCCCGGGATAGTATTAACTTCCAAGATTACCACCTTGCCATTTTTGTCCAAGATCATATCCACTCTTGAAAAAGATCTGCAATATAAAGCCTTGTGCGCGGCAAGCGCGGCCTTCTGCGCCGATTCGGCGACGGATTTTGAGATGGTCGCCGGCACAAGATAATCGGTCATACCCGAGGTATACTTGGCGACATCGTCGTAAAATCTCCTTTTGGGAGCAACCTGTATAACGGGCAAAGCGTTATCGCCCAAAATTCCCACGGTCAACTCCTTGCCTTCTATAAACTCCTCCACTATAACTTCTCTGCCAAACTCAAAAGCTTTCTGTATCGCGCGTCTTAAATCTTCTTTCCTGTCCACGATCGCAATTCCGACCGAGGATCCCTGCGCCGAAGGCTTTACGACAACGGGCTTATCAAATTTTTCAACTATTCTTTGTATGCGGGCCTCGCTTATGGCAGGATCCAATTCTGCCGCGGGACAAAAATCATTTCTGGCCCAATTCCTGAAAACCTTAAAATCAGGCACAGGGAGATCGAGATTCCTGAAAATCTTGCGCGAAGCTATCTTATTCATCCCGAGCCGGCTAGCGCGCACACCTGAACCCGTATACGGAATCTTAACCTCCTGCAACATAAACTGAATCTGGCCATCCTCTCCAAAAGTTCCGTGCAAGGCGACAAAAGCCACGTCTATATTAATGGTTTTTAGCTTCTCTTTCGTGGGCATATCCAACTCTACGGCAGACGCGTCATATCCTTTATTGAGCAAAGCTTCCAATACAGCCTTTCCGGAACGCAAAGAAACATCTCTTTCAGCGGAAGGCCCGCCCATCAATACGCCTATCTTGCCGTATTTTTTTTCCATTAAAACTCCCCCGCAAGTTTAACTTCTAATTTTAGCATAATTCCATGCTCTTTAAAAACTTTTTTTTGAATTTCATTTATAAGAGTTAGGACATCGCAAGCCTTGGCTCCTCCGCGGTTTACTATAAAATTCGCGTGCCTTTCGGAAACAACGGCGCTGCCGGCGCTCGCCCCCTTGAACCCTGAAAGCTCGATAAGCTTGCCGCTCGATAACTGCGGCGAATGGTTGGTGAAAATGCAACCGGCGCTCGGATAAGCCAAATCCTGGCTCTCATTTTTTCTTAATAAATTCTCTCTTAATTGCCTGATAATGTCATCTTTGTTTCTGCGCGCCATATTAAGGACGGCTTCGATCAGGATAAACTCTTTCAAGGCGGAATCCCTGTAAGAAAAATTTAAACGCTCTTTCGTTAAATTGATCGCCGTAAGATCCTTTATAACGGTTGCCTCGCAGACAAAATCGCCCACTGAGGTCAAGGCGCCGCCCGCGTTCATAACCAAAGCGCCTCCTATGGTTCCCGGAACGCCCGCCAAAAATTCGCAGCCGCCAAGATCTCTATCCGCGGCCTCAAGGATAAATTCCGCCAATCTCATCCCGCAGCCAACCCTGACCTTGCAATCATTAAATTCCGCGTATCTGAAAGCCGGGCCGCTTAAGGATATCGTAAAGCCGCGAATGCCTTTATCCGCAACCAATACATTGCTTCCGCCGCCAAAGACAAAAACATTGACCAGGTTTTCTTTCGCGAAACGAAGCACGCTCAAAAGATCTTCCTTGTCGCGGGGAGCTATCCAGACATCTGCCGGGCCGCCGATCTTAAAAGTCGTATGACGACTCATAGGCTCGTCAAACCTGACCTCGCCTCTTATAAACTTTAAATTTTTTTTGTTGATTTGCATTCTGATAATTCTCTTGCCAGCTCTTCCGAAACATAGGCCACATCGCCCGCGCCCAGGATCAAGATCATATCCGAAGGCCTGACATATCGCAAGAGATACTCCTTCAATTGTTTTCTCTGAACAAAAACAGCGCTCTTGTGCCCTTGTCCTTTCACTTCCTCATATAAACTCTTTCCCGAAACTCCCTCGATAGGCTCTTCCGAAGCGGCGTAAACATCCGTTATCACGAGATGATCCGCCGGCTCAAAACATCTTCCGAACCTCTGCCTTAAATATTTCGTCCGTGAAAACCGATGCGGTTGAAAGACAACCACGAGACGTTTTGGATTCCAGTTCTTCGCCGCAGCAATCGTCGCCCTGATCTCCTCTGGATGATGCGCGTAATCGTCTATAATTTTTATCTCCCCGCCGGAATACACCTCCTGAAACCTTCTGGCCGCTCCGCTGAAATCCTCCGCGGCCCGCTTTATGGCATCAAATTTCAGACCTGTTTCCAAAACAACCGCAAAAGCGGCCATCGCGTTTGAGATATTATGAATCCCCGGTATGTTAAGCGCGGCCCGACCCAAATCATCGCCGCGATATATGACATTAAACTCGGAATGCGAATTAAGCAATTTGATATCCGCGGGATGCATATCCAATTTATCCGACAACCCGAAAGAAACCGTCTTGCCCGAATAACCGCGAAGAGCCCGTCTTAAATTTTCGCAGTCTCCGCAAAAAAACAGTTTTCCATCGGCATTTATCCCCTCGGCGAATCTCAAGTTCCACGATATTATCTCTCCGATATTTCTATAATAATCAAGATGTTCTTCATCTATATTTGTAATAACTCCAAATAGCGGATTTAAATTGATAAACGAACCGTCGCTCTCATCGGCCTCCACGACGATATGCTCGCCTTCCCCAACTCTGGAATTTCCCCCAATGGATTTAACCTCTCCGCCGACGATAATCGTCGGATCGAGGCCTACGCGAAATAATATATGCGATATCAAAGACGAAGTCGTTGTCTTGCCGTGCGCGCCCGTAACCGCGATTGATTTTTTACTTCTCATAATAAACGATAATATATCCGCCCTGTGCAGCGCGGGAACCTTTCTATTCCTGGCAACCTTTAATTCCGCGTTTTCCGGGGTTATGGAAGATGAGAATACGACGATATCGGCGCCGTCAATGTTATTTTCATTATGCCCTAAATAAAATTTCCCGCCGGCGGCTTCTATCTTGCGCGTTATATCCGAGGACTTCGCGTCCGAGCCGCTGACTCTATGGCCCATCCGCAAAAGGACAAACGCTATCGCGCTCATCCCTATGCCCCCTATGCCGATAAAGTGAATGTGGTTTTTGGTATTAAGATTTATCATATATATTCCAATTTTTATCTTCGCCGCACCGCTAGATTTTGCCAATGTAGGGGCGGCCCTTGCGCCTGCCCGCCTACGCTTTGTGGCGGGGCCGCCCTATCGCGTTTTGATAATTACAATCAGCGGACAGGGCTTGCCCCTGTCCCTACAAAATTCTTAATTTCTATCTGGCTCGACATTAAATTTCAAGATAGACATTTATCCTGTAGGGTTCAGGCCTGCCTACCGGTAGGCAGGCCTGCCTGAACCGTTATTTTATAATTCATAGGATTATTTTCATCAGCGCCCCATGTTAAGGGATTATTTACAATATATTCACGAATATTACTTAATGATTTATCATTACGAATGACGTGATCGTAATAATTGCGTTGCCATATTTTTCTGCCGGGCGTACTGCGCGATTCATTTATTTGTTTTGTTGATTTATATTTAAAATACGCAATGATTTGCCCCAATGTAGGGGCGGGGTTTCCCCGCCCGATTACGTTATCGTTTATATCCTCATTAGGGCGAGGCAACCTCGCCCCTACGATTTGAATTATTCCATGAATATGGTTGGACATAATAATATATTCGTCCAAATCGACATTCGTAAAATGCGCGGGTATTTTCAACCATGTATCTTTTATAATTTTGCCGTATTCATTTAATATCATTTTGTCGTTTTCTATACTCCCGAATAATTCTTGCTGATTATGCGTACAGACGGTTATGTAATAATAGCCGTTTTCTGAATAATCATACGTGGGTAAACGGTTTTGTTTTCTGGAATAAAATTTTTTATTCATTTGATTTTTGTTTACGGCGCGCCTGAACCTCGCAGGTAGAGCGCAGCAGAACCAGCGTACACTGGTTCTGCGCCCTCTTTCCCTATGAACGAAGAACTTCGGGCAGGACCCTGGCAGCGGACAAAAGCACCAGTTTCAGGCCAATTGAATCAACAACCTGACCTACACCGAATGCCAGCCAGCCAAGAATGGCCAGGGCAACAGGATAAACTCGCATTATCTCGCTGAACACGTGTTTTGCCATAGCGACTACTCCTTTCCACCAATTAAGGTTTCCAGTTTGGCCACCAAGGTTCTCCTGCTCCACACATTGGTGTCGTGCCCGAAATCCTCCCTTCCTTTTTCATCATCTTCTTCGTAGAACATATAATATCCAAATTCATTTTTATGGCATTTCGCGCTGTTCCAATACCATTTACCATTACAATCGTCAATTCCAACAGGCCGACACTGAGGTCGGCCGCTACAATATTTGCGTGTAGGGGCGCGGTTTCCCCGCCTGAGGCGGGCAGGCGCGCCCGATTACTTTACCGTTTATATTTTCATTCGGGCGAGGAGACCTCGCCCCTACGATATTTATAATTCTTCGCCGGACAGTAGGATACATTGAAATTTAATGTTGAGCGCAGAGCCGGTTTCCGCCTGAGGCGGACAGGTATGACGCAGCCAGCTATAACTCTTAAGCGAGTAATAAAGTAAGGCCAAGCGAGACATTAAATTTCAAGCCCGAACAAAAACAAGCTGAACCAATAACAAATCTATAATTTAATTTTTGGTCTTACTGCAACCACCCATAACATAATCCGCTAACCGCGCCGCCGCGTCGGTAACAGCGAATTTCTTGGCGCATTCCGACATCCTCTTCAATCTCGCCTTATCATCCCTCAACTCGGATATTTTATCTCTTAACGCGGCGGCGGTCAATGCCTCTTCTTTAAGAATTGCCGCGCCGCCGGCTTTCTCCAGCGCTTCGGCGTTATAGTATTGATGCCCGCCCGCGTACCTATACGGGATCATTATCGAAGGAATGCCTAAAGCGGCGATCTCGAATAAAGCCGTAGCCCCCGCCCTTGAAACAATCAAATCGGCGGCGGCGTAAGCCGGCCCTATCTCATCGACAAAGCCAAAGACCTTCGAATCGATAAGGCTGTCTTTATACTTAGCGGATATATTCTCGAAATCGCGGTTGCCCGCTATATGAATTATCTGAAACGCCATTTTGTCTGAATCAGGCAAAAGCCTTAAAAATTCGGCGACAACGTTATTTATGCCAAGAGAGCCCTGGCTTCCCCCCATAACCAAAATAGTGAATTTCCCGGAATTCAAACCAAGCGACTTAAGCGACTCTTCTTTTTTAAAAAACAAAATGCTCTTTCTTATGGGGTTTCCGGTAAATACGCCTTTATTCTTAAAAACAGTTTGCGTATCCCTGAAACTGACGGCAACTCCTCTTGCCATAACTGAGAGAATCCTGTTGGCCAATCCCGCCACGCGATTCTGCTCATGCAAAAAAAGCTTCTTGCCCATTATCGGCGCGAAAAAACATACCGGAAACGAGGCATATCCGCCGAAACCGACAACGATATCCGGATTGAATCTTAAAAGCAGATATATGGATTTGGCGCAAGCTAAGGCAAATTTGGCCAGAAACAACAAAAATTTAAACGGGCCTCTCGAAAATTTAGCGGCAGCTATAAGTTCGTAATGGAGCCCTGTCTTTGAAAATATCTTTTTCTCGAGGGGGTGGTTGGAACCAACCAAAATTAAATCGTCGACACCTTCTCTTCCGTCGAGCTCTTTAGCCAGGCTCAATCCCGGAAATATATGGCCGCCTGTGCCCCCGCAAGCTATTAAAATTTTCATCCTGTCAAAAATTCCTCCAAAGATAACCTAAGATAGTGAAAATTCCCGTTGAGCGAAAAATCGCTTACGGCTACTTAAAAATAAAAGGCTTCCGTCGTGAGCCGCACATTGAAAATTCGAGCGGGCACGGTGTCCGAGCATCAGCGAGGACGAGCGAGAATTTTCGCTGAGCGCAGCGAGGCACGCTGGGCCGAGCAAGCGGTGCGGCGAAAGACGAAAAAATGCTTACTTTCCGCAGGAGTTCACCCCGTTAGAGAATTTCACTGAAAAAACAGTTTTCTCTAACGGGACAAGGCCGAACGTCGCCGCGAAAATATACCTATACTTCGCCCATAATTATCACATCAGTTAATATATCCGTATTTAAACGGCTTACTTAAAATTTATTTTTCCTGAAATCCTTCGCTGTATTTGGCTATATTCAGCAATAAAGCCACCGCCATCATATCGAATACAAGCGATGAGCCTCCGTAGCTTATAAATGGAAGCGAGAGGCCTTTCGTCGGCATAGAACCGGTGGCCACGCTTATATTAATTATGGCCTCAATCGCTATCATAGAGACAATTCCCAGCGCGGCCAAGTGCCCGAAAAGATCCCTCGATCTAAAAGCTATCTTCATTCCCAAATATACAAAGATTATGAATAATACTATGACACCGGCCGCGCCAATAAGCCCCAGTTCCTCTCCAATTATAGAAAAGATAAAATCCGTATGGCATCCCGGAAGATAAAGCAATTTCTGGCGCGATTGCCCCAATCCCACACCAAAGATTCCCCCTGAACCAAGCGCTATATATGACTGAATTATCTGAAATCCTATTCCCTGCGGATCCTGCCAAGGATTCATAAAGGCCAGGATTCTCTTCATCCTGTACGGTTTGGCTAAAATTACCACGCATAAAGCGGGTAAAGAAGATACTAAAACCGGAATCAAATAACTCAATCTTATTCCCGCCACAAACAACATTATAAAGGAAACCGCGGCTATGCATACCGATGTTCCCAAATCCGGCTCAAGCAATATAAGCCCAACACTCAAACCAAGCATTATCATGGGCGGCATAAACCCCCGCGCAAAACTCCTTATCTGGCCCTGTTTCCTCGAAAGCACGTCCGCGAAATACAGAATAAGAACGAGTTTTGCCATCTGCGAAGGCTGAAAGCTCAACATCGAAAACTTCAACCAGCGGCGCGCGCCAGCGATTTCGCGGCTTATGCCGGGAATGAGAACCAGCGCCAAAAGCAAAAAAGAAACGATAAGAATGGGTTTGATGTACTTTTTAATAATATCGTAATCAATGGACATAACCCACAGGGAGCCGATTATTCCGATAAGAAGATACGCCAGATGGCGCTTCAAATAAAAAGCGCTGTCCTTTAAGTTCTCGTAGGCGTTTATAGCGCTAGAGCTATAAACCATTACCACGCCAACAGCAAGAAGAATGACCGTTACCATAAATAGTTGTATTCTTGTCTGCCTCATCCTCGCTCCGCCATTGTAGTTGCTTCCTCTGCCCACCGTCTGCTTTAAGGCAGGCAATTTATTGAACTACTACATTGTAATATAAATTTTATACTGTTCGAGCGAGGCCATTGGCCGAGTCGAGAACTATGGATATGCCTGCCTGTCGGCTCGCCTCGCGGCGAAGCCGAGGGCAGACAGGCCTGCCTCTGCCTGTGCGTTCCGCACGCAGACAGGTGCCGGCTCGCCTCTCAGCGAAGCCGAGGGCAGACAGGGACAGCGGCAGAACTTCTCGACTCACTCCCTGCCTACCGGCAGGCAGGCCTGCGGAGAGTTCACTCGAAGAATAAGCGCTTGCTGTCTTCAGGGACTACTGCATTGTAAAGTTAATTCTTGACAGTTTGTCATGCCCGGATGCTTTAATCGGGCATCCAGACACGCCCATTTCTGGATTCCCGCTAAAAGATTGCGGGAATGACAACTGGTGGAAACTAATTTTACAATGTACTA
>JAZDOX010000063.1:0-41829 GCA_043798215.1 Candidatus Omnitrophota bacterium
ATATTACGGGATGAATCTAAAGCATGGTATCAAAAACGCAATGCTCAACAAAAAAGTGTTGATTGGCAATTCACAACCAAAAATGCCAGGATCAAATTAAAACGTCTCTACCCACAGATTCAATGTGGTTGAGGTACTAGTGCATTGTAAAATTAGTTTCCACCAGTTGTCATTCCCGCAATCTTTTAGCGGGAATCCAGAAATGGGCGTGTCTGGATGCCCGATTAAAGCATTCGGGCATGACAAACTGCCAAGAACTAATGTTACAGGGCACTACAATATTGCGATGTTATGCTTTTATTCGCCCAATATCTCTTTTACCGCCTCCACATCCGCCGCGGTCTCAACATTATAGCTTTCTATCGTCGAGTCAATGCGTTGCAACAAGCCGGATAAAACCTTACCCGGTCCAATCTCGACAAATCTCTTTATTCCCTGCTCCATCAAAAATTTTATGGAATCTTCCCATAAAACAGAGGACTTAACCTGAACTATAAGATTATCTCTAATCTCATCCGGATTAAACTCATATTCAGCGTTAACATTGGAAACAACCTTTGTCTTTGGGGTCATTATCTCTATTTTATCCACTTCGGCCTCTAGTCTATCGGCGGCAGAAGCCATTAAATTTGAGTGAAAAGCGCCGCTTACATCTAAAGGAATGACTCTCTTGGCGCCTCTTTGCCCGGCTAAATCCGAGGCTGCGGAAATTTTATCTTTTGCGCCTGAAATTACAATCTGTCCCGGTGAATTAAGGTTAGCTACCTCAACCGCGGTCTCATAACAAACCTTTCTTGTTTCCTCAAGCGATAAACCAATCACGCAGGCCATTGTTCCGGGGTTGCGCCATGAAGCCTCTTCCATAAACCTCCCCCGCTTATGGACCAGTGAAACGGCATCCTCGAAAGATATGGCTCCGGCGCATACTAAAGCAGTGTATTCCCCAAGGCTCAAACCTAAGACAGCATCCGGCAAAAAAGGAGAAGGCAGGCTCAACTCAAGAGATCTCAAGGCCGCTACCGAAGCGGTTAATATGGCTGGTTGACAAATATCCGTGCGAGTCAGCTCTTCCTTGGGGCCTTCAAAACAAAGTTTAGAGATATGAAAACCTAAAATACTGTCCGCTTTCTCAAAAATTGCCCGCGCGGCCGGAAATTTCTCATACAAATCCCTGCCCATTCCAACATATTGAGCGCCTTGTCCCGGAAATATAAAAGCGGTCTTTACCGTCTTTACCATTTAATCACGCATGAGCCCCACACAAAACCGCTGCCGAAAGCCACCATCAGAATATTGTCGCCCTTCTTGACGCGCCCCTCTTTGACCGCCTCATATAATGCCACAACTATTGAAGCAGCGGACATATTGCCGTATTTATTGACGTTGATAAAGACCTTTTCCATCGGGATGCCGACTCTCTCGATAACAGCTTCTATTATTCTTACATTGGCCTGATGCGGTATCACGCAATCGATATCTTCAGGGGTTAATTTCGCCCCGGTTAACGCCCTGCGCGAAGCTTCGGCCATAACGCGAACGGCGGATTTAAAAACCTCGTTTCCCTGCATCTTTAAATAATGCATTCCATCGCTTACGGTTTTCTGGGAAGCGGGCATACGCGATCCGCCGGCCGGAAACATCAAGAGATCGCTTTTGTTGCCGTCGCTTCCTAAATAAGATGAGATTATTCCGCCTTGCTTTACCGGAGCGACAACTGCCGCGCCGGCGCCGTCGCCAAACAAGACACAGGTCGAACGATCCTTCCAATCCACGAAACGCGACAATAATTCTACTCCGATCACCAAAATGTTGTTGTATGTCCCGCTTGCGATAAACTGCTGGGCAAGAACTAACCCATGTATAAATCCGGAACAGGCGGCGTTAATGTCGAAACAAGCCGCGTGGACAGCTTTTATCTTGGCCTGAACAAAACAGCTGGTGGCGGGAAATTGCATATCCGGAGTAATGGTGGCTAACATTATCAACTCCACATCTTGCGGAGCAAGTTTAGCGTCTTTTAAAGCTTCAATAGCCGCCTTAGCGGCCAAATCGGAGGTAACTTCGCTCGGATCGGCAATTCTGCGTTCGCTTATTCCTGTGCGGGTTTTTATCCACTCGTCGGAAGTATCGACTAATTTCTCCAAATCCGCGTTGGTCATCACCTTCTTCGGAAGATAAACTCCTAATCCCGTTATTCCGCCACTCCTTGAAACCTCTCTGCAATTTTTTACTTCCGCGCTTGACATATAAATAACTCCTAAATAATATCAGGTTAAGGATAAGGCTAAGGTTGAGGACAATTTTTCTTTAATCTCATCCTAATCCTTAACCTTATCCTTAAATATTATGTCTCTAATAATTCTAAAATTCTTTTATCGCATCCACTATATGCTGATTTACCTGATGTTCGACAAATTCGCCTGCAACCCTGATAGCGTTCTTTATCGCTTTTGCCGATGATCGGCCGTGACTTATTATGCAAATTCCATTTACACCCAACAAAGGCGCGCCTCCATATTCAGCGTAATCTATTTGTTTCTTTACGGCGTCAAAAGCCGCCGAACTCAAGAAACCGCCTATCATCGTAAGAGGCCCTTTCCTAAGCTCATCCTTTATAAGAGAAGATATGATATGCGCCACGGACTCGACTACCTTCAAAACCACATTGCCCGTATATCCATCACACACAACAACATCAAACTTTCCCTCAAATATATCTTTGCCCTCGGTATTCCCCTGAAAATTAAATTTACTCAATTCCAGAAGCTTGTGGGCTTCCTTCAAAAATTCCGGGCCCTTGGAAGATTCTTCCCCTATATTCAATAAACCCATAACCGGATCTTTCTTCCCAAGAATATGCTTCGCGTAAACATCTCCCATAAGACCAAATGTCACAAGATGTTCCGGCTCCGGATTTATCGTAGCGCCTACATCTATCATTAATACAGGGCCTTTTAAAGACGGCACCAAAACAGCGATGCCTGGACGCTCCACCCCTTCAAGTCGTCTTAACGAAAGCATCGCAGCACTCACAAACGCGGCGGTATTGCCTGCTGAAACAACAGCATCCACCTCTTTATTCTTGGCCAAATTAGCAGCCACACAGATAGAAGAATTTCTTTTTGCGCGAACGCTGACCGCTCCGGGCTCATGCATATCGATAACCTCGGAAGCGTGGCAAATGCTTACGGATGGGGGAACAGAACCAAATCTCGACAATTCCGCCTCAATTATTGGCTTATCTCCAACTATGACTATCTCAAATCCGTATTCTAAAGCGGCCTGAACCGCGCCTTCCACAACAGTCTGGGGAGCATAGTCGCCTCCCATTCCGTCTACGGCGATCTTCATTTTTTCTTCTCTTTCTTTACCTTTATCTCGATTATTTTTCGCCCCTTATAACTCCCGCAGGCAGGACATATATGATGAGGCTTTATTACGGCAAGGCACTGAGGGCATTTGGTTAACTGAGGCAGGGACAATACCTGATGGGTCCTCGATTTATCTCTTCTTGATTTTGAGTGTTTTCTTTTTGGCAGAGCCATTTTTATACCTCCTTAATGAATGTTTATCCTATATACCAATATACCAACTCTTCTTTGTGTCCACTTTTTCGGGGGAAGATCAAAAATCCCAGAAAAAACCTTCCAATTAAACATAATGATCTCTCCTTTATTCATGCCAATCTGGACTGCTATCGTTGGCATAGCTTCCAAGATGCGGGCTAATGTTATATTTACCCAAAAGTTCCGGCGGAGTTATCCTGATTTCATTCGCGCCGTCAATATCGATCACATACAACTCACTGTCAAGGGCATTGGGCATTTCATCTTTAACATAATGCCTGTGCGAAACAAAACAAATCTGTCTGCCGTCGGGTGAAAATACAGGGTCGCTGTCATTGAATTTCTTTGTGGTTACCTGCCTGATATTAGAGCCGTCAGCGTCTGATATGAATATATAACTATAACCTACTATTGTCTTTTTTGGATTCGACCCATCCATATCTTCAGCGTATATATGCTCGTGTCCTTGCTTGTCATTTTTCAACTCTGCCTGAAATACTATTTTTTTACTATCAGGCGACCAGCTCGGATTACAAGGATTATAAATCTCTCCCGGCCCGATAATCTTCTTTAGGTCTGTCCCGTCTGGCGCTATAGTATATATTGCGTCAGCTATCCAGCTTCTGCCAATTATATCAGGCCCGGTAAACACAATAGTTTTGCCATCGGGAGACCACCGGGGACGCGCGGCGCCTGCCGCGTTCCAACCTTTTTTAATACTCGCAAAAAAAGTCAACTGCTTATAGCCTGTCCCGTCCATATTTACCACATAAATATTCTCTGGGATATCATAGTCGAATTTTTGGCCAAAAGACGAAAAAACAATCTGCTTATTATCCGGTGACAAGTCAAAGTCAACCGGTTTATATTGTGTAATTTCATCGAGTGTATTTATCTTATTGTTCGATAAATCATAAACAAAAATTTCTCCTGTAATACGAAAATAGATTTTATTCCCGTCGGTGGAAAATCGCCCATGACCACCCTCATGGGTCAGCATTTCCATTTTCCCATCTTTCAATAGAAAAAGACATCCCCCTCTCCTGTCGGATGTAAAAGTGATCTTCCCTTTTACCGGGGTGATTTTGGCATCATTGTTTACCATATCGTTCGCTCCTTTAGCGCAGCCGGATAGAAAAGCGCTTATCATTATAACACCGAGAATTAGTTTAAGACGATAAATGTTCATTTGTTATTCTCCATTTCTTCATTGACCATCAACAATTGCAGATAACGGTTTTCCATACTCATTTCTGGCGTTGTAATCATCCTGCGGAGATATCCTCTGTCCCCAATCCAAAGAATAATCGCGGGTTATGCCGGAAGGCAATGTCTTATCATTGACTAAATAATACGCCCGATTGTACAACTCACTGCAGATCATACTGTTGGGATCATTATTATTATAGTTGCCGACAAGGGCTTTTAAGTTAACAGAAACTGCTTCCTTAGATGGAAGAGACTGACCAGTTGCCGCGGCATTTTCAATCTCGCCATTTTGGTACTTAAAATATCTATTCTGAATATAATCTACTGTTTTTTGTGACGCTTCAGTATCATTGGGTCTTACGCATTTAAAGCACCCTTTAACCTTTATAACGTTACCCTGAGAATCAACCGTAACATAGCGGCTAAGCGCCTTCTCTAAAGGAACTAACTTCAAGGCATTGCCGCCAAATACTTCCGCGGCGCCCTCGGGAAGGATTTCATACACATATTTTTTCCCGTTTATTTCTGTTACAACTCCTTCATGGGTCATAATAACTCCGCCATTACCCTTTGACCTCTCGAATACTTTGATGCCAAGTTCTTGCGGTTCTTCGCCGCTAAAAAACATCCTGTCCCCCTTTTGAGCATTGTTAATGGTTGCATTATATTCATTTTGAACGCTTATAACAAGCTCTTTATCGGTTACTACGCCATAACCTTTGTAGAAATTTTTTACAACCTCGAATTTCTCCTTTAGGCTCGTGCTTGTCCAATAGTTGCCGCTGAGAATCGCGTTGGGATCTTTTCCAAGATTCTCTCCAAGAATAACATTATTTCCATCAGAATCTTTTGCGGCAGTTATATCTAAACTTTGTTCATAAGATCCATCGTCATTTATTTGAAGGCCAAATTTAACGGCGCGCAGATCATCTTCGCTTACGCCAAATCGCGAAAACAAGGTTGTGTCTTCTTCCGAAAGATTTAAATAAAAAGGTGTTGAATAGTCGTCTATATTCCCATCGCTTAAAGACACCTTAAATACATTAAGACCATTTATTACCGCATCAACATACTCCCCATAGCTGTTATAAACATTATAATGACTGCCTTCGCTTGGGGTTACGACAAGAAGGCTTTTGCCTTGCGAGTCTTTTATCTCGACATATGCCTGATAGCCATCCTCTAATCTCTGGAATTCCTCGTAAGAGCTGAATTTAGAGTAGAGTTCCGCGTCGGTATAGCCTAATCTTCCATTCTGGTCTACGGCTAATTTGCCGTAGCCTAAGAGGATGTCTCCGTTTACTATGTCTTCTTTTCCGGCTAAGTCCCAGAAGGTCGAGCCGTTGTCTGACTTCTCCTCGAAGAGGGCTTTTGAGGTTTCGTTTCCCTCGGAATCTTTTATCGAGACTTCGGCTAATTCTTTTCCGTCATGGGTTGTCTTTATGGTGTATTCTTTCTTGTCTAATTTATCCTTGAAGTATTTGCCTATGGTTGAACCCGAGTCAAGTATTGAATTAACCGCGTTCGAGTTAAAGAAGCTTGCTCCGTAGGTATTTAAGGCGTCTGATAAGCCTACTTCTTTGACAATGTCTGTGAAATTTAGGACATTGGCTGTGTAGGAGGCCTCTTGCCATTTGTAATTGCCCCAGGCCCTGTCAAATGAGGCCTGGTCGCAGAAGTCTTCCCTGTTTGGAGTAGGGGTGTATCCTAACAAGGTAAGGGCGTTATCCTTGTAGGTACTAAACATTGATTTGAAGACATCCGGTCTTTCTCCGGTAAGAGGGTCAACTTCTCCTATAGCCGACTGTATTCCGGCATTTAAGGCTGAAGATATTACCGAGAATCCGAGATTGGACAGTAACGGACTTAGGCCTGTCTTTTCTGTCGCGTAATTTAGCCCAACACTTACAACTCCTTGAGATAATCCCTGGGTAATCCCATCCCATATAGCCTTAGGATTGCCGCTGATGATGAGACCTGCGTTCAAACTGCTCCTTATCCCTATCCCCGCCAACTGCGATATCCTTGGATCCACGCCTAACTTCTCGCCTAATTCTGTTATGCCGTAGTAGGCGAATTCGGAGGCGACATTGGGGGCAATTGATATGGCGGTTTGTCCTATATTGCCCTGCCAGAGGCCGTCTGTAAGAGAACCTGCGGTTATGGCGAGGATATTGGTTATTGTTGGGTTTAGGCCGACACGATTTCCGATTTGGTTTAGTCCTTCTATCGTCGAATACTTCAATCCTTCGGACATAAAGGATGGTATTAAGGATGAGGGTGAGGCCGGGTTTATAATACCCAATATCCCTCCCGTAAGGAATGAACTTGTTAATTTCGATATGGTGGAATTTACTCCAAGGGCTTGTAATCCCGAAGTGATTCCTAAGTTTAAGGCTATAGCAGCGGTTGTCTTTAAGGCTGAAGCGATAAGAGATCCTGCGCTAAAGCCTGCCGTTATCCCGGAGAAGGCGGCGGTTATCCCTGAAAAAGCCGCAGTTATCCCCGATACTATCTGGGCGGCTATAGTGGATATGATAGAGGTAACCGCGGCTAAGGCGGCTGCCACACAGGCAGATACTGTCGCAATTATCGCTGTTACCGCGGATACAATACTCGAAATAATGCCTGCCAGAACACTTCCCAGCCAGGCTAAGATAGGGCCTAATAAAGGAAGGAAGGCGCCTTTCACCTCTTTGGCTTCGGTGTCTGATAATATCTTGGTCTGGTCTTGAGGTTTAACCGTAGTTATGCAATATCCCTGTGGACTATGGACTATCGACTGTGCCTGCCCGCCAGTATTTTGGCGGGGACTACTCCATATCTTTAGGAATTCTTCCTTTGAGATGACTTCATCTGTTCCTGAGAGGCCTTTGTTCTCTTCGCGGTAATATATCTTGTCGTCTTCTATATTTGTGATTGTTATGTAATGATTGCCTGAGACGTGGACGATGATTCGTCGTTCGTACTTCGTCGTTAGTCCTTCGTCGTTCGTACTTCGTAGTTGGTCAATCGTAGTTCGCAGGTCGTCGAAGGAGAGTTTTGTGTTGTAAAGATCAAGGCCTTTTGTCTTGGCATACTTCGAGAGGGCGAACATTGAAAGTGTTAAATCCCCTGTCGTGAAGACATCCGTTGCCCCTGTCAATATATCTATAAGGATTACCTTTGTCGCGAGATCCTCAAAGTCGGCCTCTATGCCGTTTGAGGACTTGTCCTCCGAAGCCTTGGCGTAGGAGGAAAGAACGCTCTTTAAGGCAAGGAAGGCCGAGTGTCCGAAGTGAAGGCTCTGGGAGTCAAGCCATTTTAAGATAACATCAACGTCATTACGGTTTAATTGGACTATCTCTTCTTGGGTTAGGCCTAAATTTAAGAGGAAGGCGTCTTTCTCTTCTTGGGTATTAAGGTTAAGGAATGTGTTTAAATTGTTTTTGACATCTTCTTTTATGGAATTTACTTCAGTCTTCCTTGCGTTGTATTCGCTTGAGGCAAGGATAGATTCCAATATCTCTTGTTTGGTTAGCTTTTGGTGGTCGGATGACAGCTTGGAAAGCCAGAGGTCTAATTCGTTTGTATCCGGGTCTCTTCCTAAGATAGCCCTAAAGTAATACAGAAGGAAGGTCGTTGCCTCCTGCCTTATTATCCGGTCTAAGAGAATGTCTTCTTGTTGTTTTATCTCATTTAAAGAGGCAGCTGCCTGCTCGTCTATCTGGATAGATAACTCGGCCACTTGGGCGTCTAAGGCCTCGCAGGTGCTTGAGAGCTGGGTGTAGACTTGAGCTATGGCCTGGTTTACCTGGTCTATGGCGCGGCAGATCTCGTCTAATTGACAGGATTTTTCGCTTCTCTGCCAGGGCCAGACATCTTTGTTGTTTAAGTCGTTAAATTGGTTTTGGAGCTGGTTTCGCTGGGAGATAAGCGAGTTTAATTCAGGGGCGGCGCAGGCGTATATCTCATCGACTGCTACTCCCCTTTGTCTTGCAAGCTCGGATATGGCGCTAAACTTCTCTTCTGCCAGTTTAAGATTGGCCTCATCGGAGGCTTTGTTTAAGTCTCTTCTTGCGAGGCTCATATCTATGTCTATCAAATAGTCATCGTCGTCGTATTTGTAATCTGTCGTTATGCGGCCTTGGTTGTCGGAGATATAGTCTATCTTGCCGGAGTAAGTAAAAGCTGTGGTTGTGTTATCTACCTTCCAGACGCTTCTTAATTTATTATTGACGAATTCCTGTCCTAATATTGTGTCTTCGGATAAGATGTAGTTTGTGAAATTGGCCGCGTGTTGATTATCATTATCCAAATCCGCGGTTACAGGAATTGGGATTCCACCTTCAGCGGCGTAAGAAGCTAAACTCTTTATGTCAACGTAGACGTCGTTTGAGGACTTGTCCTCCGAAGCCTTGGCGTAGGAGGAGTTGTTGAAAAGGTCAGATTGAAGATTATGCTTTAAGAGGATTGTTCCCTTGAAGGGATTGGAGGACCTGTCCTCCGAAGCTTCAGCGTAGGAGGAGGAGTTGCCTTTGTAGAGCTTGATACCTATCTGGACTATCTTGGTTGGATCAAATCCTGATGAGGTCCAGCCTCCGGCAAGATAGTCTCTTTGAGGGGCAAGGGTTATTTCATACCACGTTTCAGCTTGTGTGATGTAGAAGCATTGGCCGTATTGACAGGCGTAATTCTCGTTCTTGACGAATACCTGAGCGAAGTTAGAGTATGCCCCAGAACCGGTAACGAATCCTTGAGGGACCTTTATCTTGAATTTAAGGGGCTTGCCTTCCAAGTTAAGCGGGCCTTCCCAAACAAAACCCGGAATGTCATAACGCAAATCAAGGAGCGCTTCTCCGTTATAATGGCCGGAGACCCTCGAGTTGAAATCGGCGGCTATCTTCCACTGATTCTCGACGGTGTCCTTTGAGACGCTGACTATGGCTTTTGAGTCGGAGTATTTCTGCGTTCGCCAATACAAAGAATTAAAATTTATGCTTGATATGTCTATCGGATTATCCGAAGAACAGGCGTTGGCAACGTCCTCTCCTGAAAGGAAATTCTTCTCTCCGGTAAACGATATAGCGCCCGATAAGGCGCTTAAATAAGAGTTTAATTTGGGCAGCTTCATCAACAGCGGGCTGTCTACGTAGGAGATGTTTTCGGGCAGTGAAAGCTCGAATCCGTCTTTTACCAGAAGGGGCGCGTTGTATACAATTGATGAGTCCGAGGTTATAAATACTCTCAAGCCTATCATCATAACTTTAGATGGGTCGAAATCATAATTCTTCGCGCCGGTCTCAACTTCCTTGGCGGTGGGCCGAAGCGAGAGCCTGTACCACTGGCCGTCTTTGGCTATGGAGACGGGGACTCCGTATTGGCTCCTCCAGTAATTGTCTTTGGCGAAGACCTGGACCTGCATAGGCTTGGGATCCGAAGGAAGAAGACCTTCAGGGATATTAACCAAAAAGCTTATCTCTTTTCCGCTTAAATCCGAAGGCGCGGGATTCAAATCAAGCATAATCTCGCCCTGTGATTTGTAGCTGTCCCCTGCTATAAGATTAGTATTTAAAACAAGGGTGTCGTTGGCGTAATCTTTTGTGATGGAGCTTATGGCGCGGGTATTATAGTAAGTCTGCGGCGCCCAGGGCAGCTCGGTTATCCTCCTACGCTGAAGCTTCGGAGGACAAGTCCTCGAGGACTGATACGACTCGAGCGAGGAGTATCTCTTGGATAAATCCGCAGGAAGGACGCCGCAAATAGCGTTGAATTCTTCTTTGGCGATAAATATGCCCGAACCCTGGGATGTGGCTATGGCTATAATGGCGCTACCTTTTATCAAAAAAGACAGCTCATCCGAATATTGGGACGGGTCCTGGACATTGATATTTATTACGTCTGAAAAAAATCTTATGTCTTCTATCTTGCCGTCGGATAAGACAGCGCGAAGACTCTTTAATTCTTTATTCTCGTCGAAGACGATATTCGAATAAACAGAGCCCTCCGAGTCCAGAACAGATTCTATCGCGCCGGCCTCGTCATAGTTTATGGTGTCGGAGCCCTTCCTGGCCTGAACTAGTTGGACTCTGGTCGTAATAGAGTTGGGATATGAGTAACGGTATAAATTACCGTCTTTGTCGAGCAATGAATAAAGCCGGTCATCCTTTAAATACGTCCGGGTATTACCGGACATATCACTTACGGTTGTTTGATCCGCCGTATATGAATATTCATACCTTGATATCAGCCTGTCGTATTTTTTCAGTGTAACTTCTTTTAAGCGGCCGTCCCCAAAATAGGCGTTGTCCGAACTAAGTCCGGTAGCGTCTTCGGTATGAAAGAGCAGATTGTCTTTGTAGAATTTGGTTATGCCTTGAGTAACGTCCTTGATAACGGTTACTTCTTTTAAATCCTCTTCATCCGTGTAATATGTATATTCATAAGTATTGCCGTATTGGTCCTCGGCCTTTGTTATCCTGCCTTCGGGTGAAAGAGCTTGCCCTTCGGAGCCTTGGCGAAGTAGGGTGAATCTCGCGCCGTCTTCATCTATTAACTCATCTAACTTGCCCGCCTTATAGAGCCGGTTTAAACCGTCTGAGGTTAATATGGATGAAATCTCGTTGGCGTTATACTCTATCTTTGAGTTATCCTCTGTCTGGACGGTTTTGATGTTGCCGTATAAATCATAGACTCTTTTAAGGCCGTCTTCCTTAATCTCGACGCCGGCAACGCCATTTAGGGCGCCTGCCTGCCGGCCAGGCAGGCCTGTCAAATATGAATAATCTATCTTTTCGCCGCCGGCTCTTTGAAGAGAGGAGAATAAACCGTCTTCGGTGTAGGAAATTACCGAGCCATCTAAGGAGAAGATGTCTTTTACCGCGCCGGTTGAATAATAAAGCGTCTTCGAGAAGCCCGCATCATCTAAAAGGGCGTCTTTGATGGCGGCTAAAGAGATATTCAAGGCGCCTTCGGTATAATCGTAACTCTTTAAGCTTTTGGGAAATCTCTCATAAAGCGCAGAAGCTCTATCAAACAAATCTTGTGAGGCGGCTCTTTTAAGCTCAAGCTCCAATTGGCGGCTTTTGGAAACGTTTAAATTATTTAACGCCTTATTATAGGCGGCTCCGGCGGAATCTTCAGAAGCCAGCGCGTTATCATAGATTATCTTTGAAGAACTTAATAGAGACTTGGCGCCATTCTCATCCTGAAGGGTCTTTATCAGAGTTAAGGCCGCCTGATCGCCCTGCAAAACGTTTAGCTTTTGAGAGAGACTGAAAGAGTCAAAGGCTGCCGTTCCCGCCTTGTTCCAAATATGGAGCCTGGTATTCCAGCCGGGGGTATTTACCACATAGGTTGGAGCGGATGGTTTTGGCGCAGACTTCTGCCAAAGATAGACTTTTATATTGGTCGGTGTGGTCTCGAATTGCAGAGTATAGACGGTGTTGGTCTTTATGGCCGCGCCAGGTAAAGTAATGCTTGAAGAACCGGTAACATACTCTATATTCAGTCTCCCCGAATAAGCCGCAAGACCTAAACGTCTGTAGCTTGCGGAGGATGAGCCCTCAAGGCCTATGGACAGAGAAGGATTTAAGTTGTCTACGGAAAAGTCAACTGAATATACCGGATAAGAGGCGCGCTCCTGATAAGAGTTTTGATAGAAATTAGCGCTTGTATTTATGCTATTTCCCTTTAGATATAACTTTGAGGAAGATAGATAATAATATGAACTTGAGGGCATACTCCAAAAAGGAGTTAATTTATCAAAATTATCAAAAGATGTTTTAGTCATATCATTTTGGGAACCGTATATATAATTTGCGGCTATGCCGTCTCCTAAGTCTTCAGTTATGAGGCGGCCGCCTAAATCATAGGTTTTTAAGAGAGGGACTTGCGAGACTGTCTTTACGTTGTCAACCCAGGCCTTGCCTGAATAAACAGAGAACTTCAGCCGCCCGTCCCAGCCTGTGTCAGATAAAGTATAAACGGGATTAACCGGTTTGGACGAGCCCTTCTTCCAAATGTAAACTTTGGTTGAAGCGGCGGCGGTCTCAAATGAAACGGTATAATAGCAATTGACTTCAAAGGGCTCCGACAAGGCAGAGACATATTTATAACTTTTGCCGTCGTAAGTTTGAACTTTAAGGGCGCCATTCTCCACAATAACGGCAAGCCGCCTAAAGGCCGAGCCTGTGGATACATTCTCGAAAGAAGCGGTAAATAAACCGGAGGCGGAAGACGCCTTAAAGTCAAAGCCCGCTTTCGGCAGATCGCTTCTCTTAAAGACTTGTTTTGCGCAAAAACAGGCTGAATAATCTTTGCCGGAGCCTTTCAAGAGAGCTTCTCCGGAGGTAAATTGAATGAGGCTGTCTTGCGGTTTATCCCAACGACTTGAGTTATACGAATTAAAATCCTCGTTTAAGAAAATCTTATACTGATTTAACGTTAATTTATCTTGAGAGTAGATATAATTGGCGATAAAGCCGCTTGCTTCGCCGATAAGAGGCGTTTCGGCGGCTTGGCGGGCTATAACGGCTTTGGATAGATTAGACTGGGCGCTGTTGTAAGCGGCAAGAGCCTCTTCTTCCGACTTCGCCGCTTTAATTAAGGAATCTTCTGCGGCGGCAAGGGCGCCTTCACAGGCAGTTTTTGTCTTTATTGCGCCGTCTAATTCTGATTGTATGTTCCTTAAAGTAGTTTTATATTCTTCGAGAAGGGCGCCTGTCGCGGTTAAGCCGTCTTTCTCGACGCTGATAAGGCTGCCGAATTTGTCATATTCAGCCTTATATCCCTCTTGATTTATCATTACAGTTCTGTCAATATTGCCGCTTGCGTCAAGCTCATAAGAATATGTAAAGTGATCGTTTCCTTTGACTAATTCGCTAAAGCGTCCCTGGCTGTCGTAACTTATAAGAAGATCTTCTTTTTGTGTGGAGAGAGGTTTGCCTTCGGCGGAATATTTTGTAACTATGCCGCTGGGCAAAGTTATGGAAGCAATTCCGGCATTATCGCCAAAATTAACCTTCAAACCGTCGCTTGCGGTATAAGTAACAGGCCGGACCTCGATAAGGCCGCCTTGTTCTGTCTTCGCGAATAGATATTTTGCGCCGTCTTGTTTTGTTATTAGGGATATAAGCCCTTCGTCATAATCAATGACTGAGCCGTCGAGTTTGGTTACTTGCTTAAGCCGGGAATTCCTATCATACTCGACGATTGAGGAGGCCGATGTTATTAAGGTCTTGATTGGATTATTGGTTCCGTCGAATTCATAAGAGTAAAGAGAGACACTTCCGTCTTTGGCAACCTGCGATTCTATCAGGCCGTCTTGTCCATAATTAGTTGTTGTGCCGTCGGAAGACAAGCTACCTTTCACTGCCCCGCCTTCTATTACAAGCATAGTCCCATCGGGATAAGTAACAACGGCGTTTGAGATGGCGCCTTCCCCTGAAAATTCTATCCTGTCTATTACGGTGAGGTCCTTCTGCTGAACGCGCTCTATCTTGTCTCCAATATAGGTAATTATGTCGCCTGCGGTAGTGGTAACCCGAAATTCCGCGGGCTGGTCGTCTTGGGCGGCGGAAGACGCACAGGGTGCCCTCCAGTTTAGATAATCGTTTAGTTTATTGATAAGCTCTTGTTGGCGATCTTTCGATTCCTGCGCTTTATCTAAAGGAATGAATGTGGGATTATCTTGAGGGGTTTGAATGGGAGAAGGGTCAACCGCGAAGAGAATCTGTTGAAATAGTAATGTCCAAGCTAAGAATAATGACAAGAACCTGAATAATTTGCTTCTTGTGTTCACAAGTATGCTCCTTTTTATTAATTGCGCTTAAACAAAATGTTGAATTGTTTCTTCGCTACCACCCAGCTTGCCTCTCTTGTGTCATTGCACTCTTGCATTGTAGCGCGTTGTAACATAAGTTTTACATTGTTTGAGCGAGGCTATTATCCGAGTCGAGAACTATGAATACGAACAATAACAGAACTTCTCGACTCACTCCCTGCCTACCGGCAGGCAGGCCTGCGGTCATTCGCTCGAAGAATAAGTGTTTGCTGTCTACGAAAACTACCATGAATTAATGTTACAGTTCCAATAAATAGGCCCTACTACATTGTTAAGTTAGTTGTTGATAGTTTGTCATGCCCGAATGCTTTAATCGGGCATCCAGACACGCCCATTTTTGGATTCCCGCTAAAAGATTGCCTGCCTGCAGCAGGCAGGCGGGAATGACACCCGCTAAATTGAATAACAATGATCTCATATAGTATAAATGACGAAAGAACACAGCAAATTCTTTCAAAAAAATTTAACTTGCATGCTATCTATGTTCCCTCTGGCCTCTGAAAACAATCTGCCGAGCAATATAGGCCTCATTATAATAAATAATGCCGCTTGAGAAAAACATTTTAACGCGTCTTTATATTTACGCGCCCGCAGAAAAAACCTCCCCGCTATGAAATATAACTTAAAAAGCCGCCGCATTCCTTTTGTCGAGATCAACAAAAGAGGCCTCTTCTCGTAATTTAATATGTGTGTCTTGATTAAAAAAGCTACTCTGGATTGAAATGCCGTGTCCGCCACACTCCAGTTCTTTCCCGTAAAATTAAATTCTCCGAGCGGCTCTTCGATAAAATGCGTTTTTGCTCCTTTAGCGGTCATCCTAAGCCAAAAATCGTAATCCGCCGCCGCGCCGAACTCTTTTCTTAAATCAAAACCGCCCAATTCATTCAGCAGGCCGGTTTTTATAGTTGTCGCGCAGGATGACAGGCAGTTCTTATCGTAAAGCAGCCTCTCGTGCATATCCTGCCCCCATGGCCCATAAACCAAAAGTTCGCTTCTCCTGCCGCTAATATTCCGGAACTCGTTGTGGCAAACTGCCGCAACATCGGGATTTTCCTCGAACGCCTTATTGACTTTTTCGAGTCTTTGCGGATACCAGATATCGTCATCGTCAAGAAAGGCTATCAAAGAACCCTTGGCCAGTTTTATCCCAAGGTTTCTCGGCGCGTCGCAGGAGGCGGTAGGCTGCGGATTAAGGATATATTTTAAGCGGGGATCTTTTATCGCCTCAACCGCGGCGCGTGTGCCGTCGGTAGAACCGTTATCGATTACCAAGAGCTCGAAATCCTTAAAGGTTTGGCCTAAGACACTTGAGATGGCGCGCGGCAGCAAATCTTCGCGGTTATACGTGGCTATTATTACCGTAAAGCGGGGCCCGTTCATCAATTATATCTTCCGGAATGATAATTTATTATAATCGCCATCAAGTCCTTGAATGACCTGACCGTATCCGCTATCGCCGAAACCTTGCTTCCCTCGATATGGAGCCATTTAACCGGCAACTCGCCCAAGCTGTACTTAAGATTTTTGGCAAGAAAGAGCGTCTCGGCGTCATAGGCCCACCCTTTCATCCTTTGTCTCGAGAATAAATCTTTCGCGGCCTCGCGCCTGAATCCCTTGAAACCGCAAGTGATATCGGAACACTTAAGGCCAAGCATAAAATTCGTCAAAACAGTAAACCCTTTTCCTAAAATCCTGCGGGACATTTTCTGTTTCTTAACGCTCTGGGTCAAGAGGTGTTTTTTTGTGCCCACCACGACATCGTAAGCATCCAGCCTCTCTATCAACTTTGGCATCTCGCTTAAGTCTATCGAAAAATCCGCGTCCATAACTATTATCTTCTCGCCCCTTGAATTCAAGACGCCGGTCTTGACAGCATAACCCTTGCCTTCGTTTTGGGCGTAACTTAACACCTCGATGGGCACGGCGGCGTTTCTTTTCTTTGCCTCGTCAAGAACCCTGAATGTTTGATCAGTAGAGCCGTCGTTTACGAAAACTAGCTCAAGGGATTGGCCGATATTGGACACGATGTAATTTATCGAATTGGTTAAACCCGGCTCGAGGCGTTTCTCCTCGTTAAAACACGGTATTACGATGCTTAATTCTATTTTTTTCATTTTATTAAAATATACGCAATCCTTATTTTTTGATGGTAAATTATTTAATTTTATTGTCATTACCCGGCTTGACCGGGTAATCCAGACATGAAATAACACCTTACAACGTGACTGGATTCCCCGCCTTCGCGGGGAATGACACATACAAATAAGCTAAAACGTTTTCATATCCGATTTAACCTGTCTTAACCCGTCATAAAGATCGCGCAGGAGCGTGGCATAAGAATTTCTAAATTTCTCGGAACTAAGCCAGGATTTTAAAGGCCGCGCGGTCATATTTTCCGGCGGTTTTTTTATCTCGCTTACGACAGACCCATCGAGTCCCAATATCTCGCAGGCTTTCATAGCCCATTCAAGCCTGTTGACAAAACTGCTTCCCACGATATGGAATATTCCTCGGGCCTCTTTTATGTATAATTCCGCTATGGCCTCGGCAAGATCTCCTACGTAAGTGGGATTTCCCCATAAAAATGAGGGCGCGTTGAAAGTTTTACCTTCTTTAACCGAGCGATACAAGCTCATAATATAATTCGGAGTCAGTGTCTCGGGGTCCCATCCGTAAATATTGGTTGTGCGGATTATTAAATATCTCTTCATATTGTCTTGAATCCAACGCTCCGCGTCGAGCTTTAATCTGCCGTATAAATTAAGCGGATTAACGGCGGTCTCTTCTTTGTAGGGTCCGTCGGTTCCGTCAAAGACATAATCGGTAGAAATAAATATTAAAACGGAGGCGGAATTTTCGCAATGTTTCGCCATCTCTTTTGTTGCCTCAAGATGAAACTTTCTGGCTGCCTCAGGGTTCTTCTCGCAAAAATCAACCCCTCCGGCAAGATTGGCGCAATGAAATACGGCTTTTGGGCAAATCCGCGCGAAAAGATCCGCCATTGCCACGCTA
The DNA here is from genome assembly GCA_043798215.1 of Candidatus Omnitrophota bacterium. Lineage (GTDB taxonomy): Bacteria > Omnitrophota > Gorgyraeia > Pluralincolimonadales > Pluralincolimonadaceae > JAZDOX01. The sequence goes on from JAZDOX010000063.1 coordinate 17,611, forward strand.
TCGGTTATATCCAAACTCAAGGAATTTTCCTGATGTCTTTTATTGCTGGTACCGATCCATTTTATCCCTTTATCGAGAAGACTCTTGCCGACTCTGCGGCCGACAAGGCCGTTTGCTCCGATAATTAAAGCCTCTTCGCTTCTGCTGTCCCTCATATTATCTGTCTACCCTCTCCCATTTATAAGGCACTTTATCACCGTGCGGCTCATGCCGGAGCATCTCATCCGGTTGATGCGCCATTGTGGCACAATTAGCAATAATGGCGGTCTTTGTGCCTATCGCCTTGTAGCCGTTTATCACGCCGGTCGGAATCCGCGCGAGCTGATAATTGTCTTCGCCTATGAATACCTCCATCAGCTCTTTGTATGTGGGAGAGGCAGGCCTGTTATCGTAAAGAACAAGCTTGATCATTCCCTCGATAACTGCGTAAAACTGGACTTGTTTAGTGTGTTCATGCCAGCCCTTTACAACGCCGGGATACGCTTTCGAGAAATATATCTCGCCGAACTCCTCAAAATGCGGGTCGGTCCTTCTCAACATATGCATAATCATTCCCCGCTCGTCGCAAATCTTCTTAAGCGGTATAATCTTGAAGCCGTCTATCATAACTTTCCTCCGTAATTATAATGTGGTTTTATCGGTTGTCAAACAACTATCATTGCCCGTACCAAAACTGTCATTACCCGCCCAAAACTTGTCATTGCCCGACTTGTTCGGGCAATCCAGACACGTTTTACAAATTTTTGTTGCTTCGGTTTGTAAAATGTCGTCTCTCGATTTAGTTTGGAAATCCCAAATATGTCATCACGCTATTGACCTTAAATAACATCTTTTCAATAGGAGAAGTATTGCTTTTTGGATATTTAATTTCAGCATGCAATACCCTTGGCGAATTAGCATTAAATTTGACTTTGTCTATTTGACAATACTTATAAACATTTTTATAATTAACTAAATCCGGTTCGCCTAAATAATCTGCATGGTTAATCTCTATTTCGATCGTCAACAGCTCCTCATAAACGTCTGGCTGAACCCTGAACAATACTATTTCCTCTAATGGATAAAGAATTATAGGGGAATTTTGAATTACCTTATTTAAAAGTTGCGGTAAATCTTTAAATCCAAATGGAACAAAATGGTTCCCAGGCATTGGCTCGCTACTCCCATCAATTTTAAATTCTATTTTTCCTACGCTTGTTACTATAAGTGGCTCTGAGCCTAAATTCTTCAACACGCATGTTATAACCTTCTTTTTATTTATCGATCCTCCATCGGGAACATAAAATTTTTGCGCTACAATATTATGAAAACAAGGATACGAGCCTTTTTTTACCAACAAATCATTGAATCCTCTTATCCAAAATGCATTCCAAAAAGGGAACTTAAAATTAACGGTTGAATTTATATTTGTGTCCGAAGTTTCATCGCACAATATTTTTATTGGGGATACCGTATTGAAAAAGTTCAAGGATGAAATAGATACTCCGCCCATTTTGGTAGCAAGGATAGAGAAGAGGATACCTACGACTAAAATTGGGATGTTTTTTATCGTTAAAATTCGGGATTTTCTCATCAGTAAAACTAAAATGACTCCTAACAAAAACAACAGTAAGAATGATACATGTATAGCAATCCAGCAAATACTCCAAAAAAATATTTGGATAGCTATTAAAAGTACGATCAGCCCTATTGTCTTATACAAATAATCCTTCATTATCTATCCCTCCATACAAATCTGAAGATTACAAAATTACATGTCTGGATTCCCTCCGACGATACGTCGGAGGGAATGACGATCTTGCTGATCCATCACTGTCTTATGCTGAAAACTATCAACCCCTCAACCCAAAAACTGTCGTTACCCGCCCAAAACTTGTCATTGCCCGACTTGTTCGGGCAATCCAGACACGAAATTTTCATATAGATCGTCCCAATTAGAATTTTGCCTTTCAATCAAGTTTAATTTCCACTGGCGGCTATATTTCTTGAGCCTCTTTTCGCGTCTTATCGCGTTCTCTGGATCTGAAAATTCTTCAAGATACACCAATTTATCAACGCCATACCTGCTGGTAAATCCTTTTACCGCCTTGTCTTTATGCTCCCAGATTCTCTTGATTATATTGCTGGTTATCCCGATATATAAAGTTCCATTCTTGTGGTTTGCCAGTATATAAACGTAATATCGTTTTTCCATAACTTCAAATCTTCTAAATTCCCAAATGGCGCTTCCTATCGGACTAAACACATTATAGCATGTCTGGATTCCCCGCATAAAGCGGGGAATGACGATCTTAATTTAAAGCCGTTGCAAAACCTTTTATTTGTCATTCTGCGTGTAGGGGCGCGGTTTCCGCACCCAATTATTTAAACATTTATATTTTCATTCGGGCGAGGCGACCTCGCCCCTACAATATTTATAATTCTTGACTGTTTGTATTATTTTCCGGTTTGCAGTTTCTTTAATGACCTCTCTAAAAGAGGCTTTATTTGCGGGATATCGTCTGTTATCACTTTCCACACTCTCTCCAAGTGGACGCCAAAATAAAAATGTATGACTTTGTCTCTCATTCCAGCGATATCTTTCCACGGAATATCAGGGTATTTCTTTCTAATCGCTTCGGGAACATGTTTTGCCGCTTCGCCCATAATCTCAATACACCTCAATACCGCATAATTCGTTCTTTCCTCTTTTACAAAATCTCCATAGCTCATTCCTTTAACAAAATCTTCCGCGTGATTCATATTATCAATAATGTCTTTGATGTAGATTAAAACGTCTCGCTTCATAGATAGATCGCCTCCTTTAAGATCGCCTTCCTTAATTCCGGCCTAATATCCTTTTTTGGAATAAGATCGACCTTTATGCCCAAAATTTCCGACAAATGATTTTCTATCCTCACTAATCCAAGGAGACTGATCGGCTCTTTGAGTTCAACCAAAACATCCAAGTCGCTTCTTTTTTTTGCCTCTTCTCTGGCATAAGAACCGAAGATGCCTATCTCTTTCACCTTATATTTTTCCTTCAGTTCATCTCTGTGCTCTGCAACTATTTCTTTTATCTTCTTGAGATTCTTCATAGGTCTATTGCTCCTCCTCGATAAATTCCTTTAACTCGTATAATTTATTGGCGGGGACGCCATCTCTTACAAAAACCATCTCATATTTTATCTTATCCTGATTATACCTACAAGCGGTTTCATAAGTCATTATCGCAATCTGTCATTACCCGACTTGTTCGCCTGCCCGCCTCAGGCGGGGAAAACAGGCCTACAATTAACGGGACGGGCAGGCCCGTCCCCTACAGAAAATTTTTCGTGTCTGAATCGTCCCTGTCTGCCAACAGGCAAGCGGTCAAGCCAGACGATGACATAATCAAAGGTGTTTTGTTTTGAATTTTGCATTGTTATTTTAATATTTGCGCTTTAATTTTTAGATTTACAGTATGTCATCCTACAGCTTCCCCGCCTCGATAAGCGACTTGAGCGACTTCAGGCGGAAATACTTGCCGGAATTAAAATCATCAGAGGTAAGGTTATGCTTTTTGTACGCCTCAAGAAGTTCGGCTATGCCCTTTCTTAAATTCCATCGCGGTTTAAAATTGTCCAAAGTATTCTTTATCTTTGAGAAGTCAACCTTGTATGTCCTTTCGTCCGGGCCAGTTTGATTCAATATCTTTATCTTCGCCTCCGGCAAAAATTCCCGAATCGCGGCGGCGATATCCTTAACCTGATAGTTCTCCTCATTTTGTCCGACGTTAAACGCCTGACAACATACCTTCTCGGGCGGCGCTTCAAGCGCGGCGATGAAAGCCCCGCAGAAATCCTCGATATGAAGTATCGGCCTCCATGGCGTGCCGTCGCTCATTATAGTAATCTCGCCTGTAAGGTATGCCCATGCCAAAAGATTATTTACCACCAGGTCAAGCCGCAATTTCGGGGAAAGGCCGTAAACCGTCGCGTTTCGCATAAATACCGGATGAAAATTGTTGTCGGCCAAAGCCGCCAAACTCGCCTCCGCGTCAACTTTGGCCTTTGCGTAAGCCGTTATGGGATTTAAGGCGCTGCCCTCATTTATAGGGGCTTCGCCCCCTGATTTCCCGTAAATACTGCAGGAAGAAGCGAAGATAAATCTCTTGGTCCCGTTCTCCTTGCAAAGTTTCGCGATCTGGACAGCAGAGGCGTGGTTTATCTCGTCGGTCAAGCCGGGATTAAGCTCCCCAAGCGGATCGTTCGAGAGCGCCGCCAAATGAATAACCGCCTCAACCCCGTCTAAATCCTCTCTCGCGATATTTCTTATATCTTTTATTATCTGCTTATCCGGCCTTGAATCTTCCGGAACGACAAAGAAATAATTATCCTTAAACCAGTCGCTGTCCAAGCCCCTCACATAATAAGACTGTTCTTTAAGGAGTTTGGTCATAACCGTCCCAATATAGCCGGTGTTCCCGGTTAGGAGAACAATAGGTTTGCTGCTTTTTTTCATTCCGAATCCTTTCTTAGCCCTAAAAACCCTATAAACTCTATCATAATGTAGTTGCTCGATTTATCGAGTACAACATACCTGCCCAATAAATTGGGCAACTACAATGGTGACAATTACAAATGATGTAGTTTGCCGATTTATCGGCCAAAAATTGTATGCCCAATATCATTTAGCCCACACTTTCCACGGAGCCTTGCTATCATTCCACAATTTATTAAGGTAAAGAACGTCTCTGGCAGTATCCATACACTGCCAATAGCCGTCATGTTTATAAGCCATAAGTTCTCCCTTTCGCGATAAATCCTGAAGAGAACCAAACTCAAAGTCGCAGTTGTCATCGGCAGTCAAATATCCCAAAAAATCCCTGTTGAGCACGAAGAAACCGCCGTTGATATATCCGGTCGTAAGCTGGGGCTTTTCTTCAAATTCCTTTACACGGTCGCCTTTTATCGCCATCTCGCCAAATCGCGAAGGCGGTCTTACTGCGGTAACTGTGCCTATCTTACCGTGTTTTTTATGAAACGCCTCTATCCGGTTTAAATCAACATTGCTTAAGCCGTCGCCGTACGTAAGATGAAAATATCCGCTCTTTATAAACGGCTCTAGCTTTTTTATGCGCGCGCCCTTTAAGGTTTCGACACCGGTGTCAACGCAGGTAATCTCCCAGTGGTTCTCTGTCGAGAGGGTATGTATCTTAGGCGGCACTTTAGGATCAAGAGTAATCGTAAAATCGCTTGATATAAGGCCGTAATCATAAAAGTATTTCTTGATATATTCGCCTTTGTAGCCCAAAGCGAGGATAAATCTGTTTAATCCGAAATGAGAGTAGTGCTTCATTATATGCCAAAGAATAGGCTTTCCGCCTATCTCCACCATCGGTTTGGGTTTCACCTCTGTCTCCTCGCGCAGGCGGGTTCCCATCCCCCCGCAGAGTATTACAACATCCATATTTTTATTTTTCATCTCTTTCTCCTTAAAATTTTAACCCGCCTTCGCGGAATTCCCCACCTGTAAGGGTGGGGATGGATAGCGAGAAATTCCGCTCGCCTCGCGGCGAAGCCGTGGGCTTCGGCGAGGTTTTCGCTTAGCCGAAGCGAGGGAAAAGATTCCACGCCTGTAAGGGCTGGAGCTTCAATATGTCACTTTATAGACCAAAAATTTATCTCCAGCCCTCCGAACATACCTTCTGCCGGAATTATCAAAAGATTTGATCAGCTGCGTTTTATTGTTGGGCAGTATCTCCTCAATGGGCGGCATCGTAGGATTTCCACTTGGCGCAGCATTATAATAAATAAACTCCGGATGATAGCTGCTGACGAGCCGGCGAAACTGTTCGATTCTGGCTTGTCCATCTCCTTTAAAAGTTTTTATACCCGTATATTCCTGCGGGATATATATGCGGATATGCCAATCTGCTACGACGCGAGCGTTTAATGGAATATTCTTTCGCCACCAGTCGGCTAATTCAAAGACAACATCCTCTTTCTGATGGAATTCATAACTCCTTGATTTTGCAATATTCGCCGCATTTACCAATATATCAATTATCAACAAGAGACCTATTGCTGATATGACTATTGTCTTAGATAAACTCTTGGCCTTTGATGTGAGACTAAATATGGAAACTCCCTGTAACGCCAAAATTGAGAAGGCAATAAAGAATGGCAGCATATGATGTTGGGCCAGATATCCTGCGGAAAGCATCGCAAAGAAAAAGGGTATGAGATATATGAGAAGAACGAGTCTTTTGGATAAGAGCGCGGCATTGTTCTTCCAATTTTGGCGCCTAAAACGGCACTCCATTAATAAGTAAAGGCCGAATAAAATAACTATTATCCAATCCAGCGCCGCTATCTTCGAGAATAGATTCTGCGCATAAGCATAAATTAAGTGCTTGATCGGCAAGGTAGTCGTTGCTTCGCCGCCTAAAAAAACTGAGCCATATTCTGAGTAGGTAACAATGAATAATTTGGGATTGAAGATCCATTTCAAGCCGGGCAATAGTATAAAACCTAAGAATATTCCACAAACAATAAGGGCATAGGAATTGACCTTGTTTACTTTATCGATGACCTTGTGCAATAAAACATTCTTTGACTTATTAAGCGCCCATAAAATCGCGGATAAAAGTATGAGAAACAGGCCTGCCAAGAATAAGAACAAAAATAATTTGTTCTTAAGCATACTTCCCCAAAGACCAGCTTCCCCATAAAAAGTATAACCTGTAGAAGCGCGGACATAGAAAAACAGCGATAAAAATAGTAAAAGTATCAAAACTACGCCGACTATAGCCTCGAAAACCCAGGATATTTTAATCTCAGGGAAAATCCTCTTATTTGTATTACTGCAATATTGGGAAAGATACATCGAACCGATTATCGCCGGCAGTAAAAAGAGTCCCGCAAATTTTATCATAAAGGCGACTGAGGCGCATGCTATAGCTATAACTAAATTTCGGCGCTTGAAAGGATCTTCAACTATGCGCATCGTATAATCCAGACCGATTATCATAAATAACAAAACTAGAGGTTCAGGCTTAAGGTTGTTTGATAAATAAACGAAAGCTGGCCTGACGGCCAAGAGAAGAATTGCTAAAGCCGGTTGCCATCCCCTTCCGAAATGATAACTAACTAAACGCCAAAGAGCAAAAATCGAAGCTACCCATGCCAGCAAATAGAGCCAGCGCATTATAAGGACAAAGGCGCCTGGTGTCATAACCATAAAATGGGATAATACCAATCGAGCGAAATCAGCTAAATACATCCTTTCCATTCCATAGTCATAATCCCATTGGTAACTATCTCTTTTCTCGCCGCTGTAATATGACCAGATAAGATCCATCTGGTCTCCTTCATCCGCGCAGAAATAAACTATCATATTGGGGTCATTAACATTATTACGGATTACCGGTACGGTCAATATAAAGCTGAAGCAGCAGGCGACCATTAACGGCAGATAAAATATTATTCTCTTACCGATATCTTGGCGCCTGGATGGAATTTTCATATTTTTACCTTACATGGAGGTTTAATCTTATCGATAAAATATCTAATAAGGACCTCCGCGCCAGATAAAAAATATACTTTAAGAATCGAGAAGGACTTAATGTATTTTAAAGTCATAAACATATTCCTAAGATTAAAATAAAACTCTATAATTATATTGTTTTGTAAACGCTGAAGTTCCTCGCTACTGAAATAAGTAGTCCTCCATGGCGGCGGCGTATCGTTCATTAAAATGTACTTACGCCAGTCGTTTGAAAATATTAAATTGCGCTCAAGCATTTGTTCCCGGACTTTAGTCCCGGGAAAAGGCACAATAATAGAAGTAAGCAGCCTGTGAGGCCTCAATTCCCTGATAAGCGCCCGTGTTTTATCGACGTCTTCTGATGTTTCATCGGGATGGCTTCCGATTAAGAAATTAGCCTGTATTGTCTCTAATTTAGCTTCATGACACCATTTAAATACGCGCCGCGCCTGGTCGGTGGTGATATTTTTATTGATCAGCTTTAAGATACTATCACTACCACTTTCAACCCCTATGGATATCTTTTTACACCCTGCTTCGACCATCTCGTGGATTAAGTCCTCATCAACGAGATTTACCCGGGAATCGCAGTTCCATGTGAGATCCATCTGCTTAAGGCCGCTTATAACCTTTCTGGTCCTCTCGCGGTTTATCGTAAAATTATCATCTAAAAATGATATGTGCCTGATATCATTTTTAGATCTGAAAGTTTCTATTTCTTTCAAAACGTTTTCAGGGCTGCGTAATCTCAGGGAGCGGCCTTTTTCCGTATAAGCCCGATGAACTGTGCAAAAATTACAAAAATCAGTACAACCTCTCGACGTTATCGCTTCCATGATCTTATTTAATGGTAAATTGAGGTTGGGATCGAATATCTTCAGTCTTCTATAGGAAGTGGCGATGATATCACGGTCTGGAAACGGCAGGTCATCGAGTTTTTCTATCAAAGATCTCGGCTGGGTTCGAATAATATCGCCGTTTCGCCTATAGCATAATCCCGCAACGCCGTTGACATTACCGCCTTTCTCAAGGATATTGCATAAATCCAGCAGGGTGACTTCCCCTTCTCCTATAACTACAAAATCCAACTCCGGACAGGCCTCTATGGCGTCTTCGGGTATAGACGTAGAATGAGGGCCGCCCATCACGGTAATGCATTTGCTTTCAATGATTTTTGTTAGTTTTATCATTTCGAATCCATCGAGTACGTTCGGGGTATAGGCGCTTATCCCTATTAGATCGGGTTTAAACATATTCATTATATGCCTAAATAAAGGTATGTCTTGTTTTAAACTGAGGTCCAAAACCCTTACCTCATGGCCATTTTGTTTTAAAAAGGCGCATAAATAACCAAGGTTAAGAGGCGCTTTTGCGGTAAAATAAGGTTTCGTAAATACTACTGAAAACGGTCTTATAAATAAAACTTTCATCTCTGTCTTTTAGCAAACAATATTTTGAGATAAATAGTGACAATTCTCTTGAATATCAGATAAAAAAATATCAAAAAAGACAACAATTTATCCGGTTTCAGGTACCATTTCTTAGGTAACGAGATCACTCCACCACCAGATAGCGGAGACTTAAATAGCATCTTATAAAGAATGGAGGGCCTTAAATTGAAAGCTAGGTTAGCAATGATCGTGTCCAGTATTAAAACTAAATTGTTTGTACCGAGTGGCGCATAAGGCAAGTCATTTCCTTGTAAATAATATTGATTGCTGCAATTTGACCAATCAGCATGAATATTTAACCTATTTTCTTGTTTTGCTATGTTATATAGTTGGGTGCCCGGATAGGGTATTGCAATATTAAATCGTGCCCCATCTAAAGGTAGGCTACAGGCTAACTTTAGTGTCTGATAGCGTTCCTCTCTTGTTTCTGAGGGCAAGCCGAAGATAAAAGAGCCGTCCGTTATGATCCCCACTTCATTTGTCATCTTGATAGCTTTTACATTATCTTCTACAAGTTCGTTCTTATTGAGAATCTTCATGAGGCGTTCGGAACCGGTCTCGACCCCAAAGGCTATAGAGATGAAATTACATGCTTTCAATTTTTCCAGTACTTCATAGGTTATTTCTTTGCCTCTTGTCTGCGCGATAAAAGCGACTTTCTTATGATAACCGCTGTCGATTATTCCATCCAGCAATTCGTATAACCTCTTTTTGTTGATGGCAAAATTATCGTCCATGAACCAGATTTTTTTCTGGTTATAGCGGTCGACCAACAATTTGACCTCGTCGATTACCCTTGATACCGAATAATGCCTGTAGCTTTTGCCGGATATGGCTCTCTGAGAACAAAAGATGCAATCAAAAGGACAGCCACGCGAACTGATAATAGTTCCGAAATCTCCGTAGTATTTAATATCCTTCTCGAACAGCTCATACGGGAAAGGAGGAAGCTCATCAAGATCCCTGATCAGTTCCCTGTTTGGATTATGAACGATCTCAGACCCTTTCCTGTAAGAGATCCCTTTGATATCCCGATACGACCCGCCATTTTTGAGACATTCGTAAAGTTCACTTAGCGTCAATTCGCCTTCCCCCCTGACAGCTATATCCGCAAGTGAGTTTTTAAGCATCTCTTCTGACATAACGGTAGGGTGTATCCCTCCGATTATAACCGTAATATTTGGATCTATCGATTTTATTTCCTTTGTAAGTTTGAGCACTCTATTTGTAGTTATAGTTAAATTCGGAATGCCCACTATTTTCGGGTGCTCTAATTTACTCAATTCGCTTTCCAATTCATCCTTTGATAGTTTAACGATTTGTTCGTCAATAATCCTAACGTTATCATTGTTCTTTGTTTGCAGATAAGCGGCCAAAAAACCGATCGAAGTCGGAAAAGTCGCATAAGTGAACTTCCGCGTGATTTTAGGCTGTGAACTTTGGTCTACAGCGGGATTAATGAATAACATAGCTTTCCGTTAAGTAATGACGGATTTTTTTTCTCCCACCGATATGATACCTACTCCGAATGGGAGATCCGTATAGTTTAAAATCTTGGCCTCGGCTTGAAGTATTTTATAAAAAAAAGAGTTTATCAACGGGGGGACATTTGTAATGCCTAAAAAATTTTCTCTTGAGCGGTTCAGGGAATCAAAACGCCTCTGAAAAAATCTTACCGCTGCTATCGCCGGAAACAAAAATGAATTTATATAACTTATCTTATTTACGCGAAAACCCTCTCCTTCCATCATCTTTTTAAGCCCGCCCCTAGTATATCTTCTCTTGTGATGAACTATCTCATCGTGCGAGCTCCACAAAAATTGAAACGCAGAGGTTAAGATGATCAGGTGCCCGTGATCCTTGAGGATCCTACGCATCTCCGCCAGAAATAACTTGTCATCGTTTAGATGCTCAATCAAACCGAAGGCTACAATTAAAGAAAAGAAGTTATCTTTGAACCCTGTACACTCAGCGGATGTTCTTACCAATCTATAAAGGCCTCTTTTTTTACAAAAGGCTAAAGCATCAGCTGAAGAATCCGCGCCGAATACATTTCCAAAGATTTCCAAAGATTTTGTCAATTCCCCTGTTCCGCATCCGATATCTAATATGTGTTCGCATTCCTCATCCTTGCAGTATGTCTCGATGACCTTCTTGCATAGATATCTCATCCCCCTGAACCACCAATGGTCCTTTTCCAGTTCGTAGAATTGCTGATAAACTTCTGGTTCCATATGTCTAACTTTAGGTTATTACGACTTTATATTTCGGCATAGCTCACCAGAGAGATATCGCTTATCTTGATTGTTTTCTTGATATCCTGACTTAACAAAAGCTTGAATTCCCTCTCCCAGTCGCATCTCCAGTTATGATCTTTCGCCCAAAACCCGTACTTTTTTCTTATTAGATTATTATCTTTCCCGGGGTGAAAATTGATCTCCGTTGCGCCGGGCCTTAGCCTGACCAGGACGCTCTTAAGGTAATCCATATCTATGTCGCCGCTTCTGGGAAACCCTATAAAATAATCGGGATGCTTAAGTTCCTTCTCCTTCAAAAAAAATTTTGTGTACTGCATAAAGAGCATAAAAGCGATCTTGGAAATATTCATCTTGCTATAATCGGACCATGGAAGATTCAACCACCTGATTTTCTTTATATCATATTTCTTCAAGATCGGCATAAGGGCCTTAAAAACAGGGGGAAAAAGATGGAGATGCCTATGACTATCGAGATGCGTCGGTTTAAGTCCCGCGCGAAGGAATTTGTCGATCTGGGCTTCGCATTCTATGGCGATATGATTTAAGAAAATTTTCCCGGATAACACTCCCATGCAAAATGCCTTATGGTTCTCGAAAAGTTTTCCACTGCTATTCACCATTGAAAAAATCTCTTTAGCGGGCGAGACCGGCTTTTCTCCGTTTAAAGTAAGATGTATCCCTACCCCTAAATTTTCATTTTTCTTGGCAATCTGTGCCGCATGTTCAAATGCTTCGCCATTTACCATAAGCGAGGCGCTTGTCAGAATGCCGCTATTATGCGCGACTTCGATAGCCTCATTAACCGATTCGTGCAAACCAAAATCATCCGCGTTGACGATAAGCCTTACTTTAGGTTTAGACATATGTTATATTTAGCGAAACAAAAGCATTAAACCTTCGTCTATTGATATCTTCGGCCGGAAATGCGCATATTTTAACATATTTTTTATATCCGCGATAGCCAAATCTTTCTTAATATTTCTTGAATTGTGTTTCTCGACTCTCGACTTAATTCCCATGCGAAGAGCCACCCTCTCTGCCATTTCGCGTACGCTTATACCTTTTCCTGTTCCAAGATTTAAAACTTTAAACCCGCTGTGTTCATGCGCACATGAGAAGATAAACGCCGTGACGACATCCGTAACATATATGAAATCTCTTACCGCTGCCGGCGCCTTCAAGATAATGGGTTTATTTTTAGATAGTCTATTTATAACGTAAGGAATAAGAAAAGGCTCCTTCTGACCAGGGCCATACATATTAAAAATCCGAAACGCTGTTGTTGAAACCCCGTAATTTAGCGCATGATATCTACAGATATCCTCCCCCATCGCCTTGCTTAAACCATATAAGGTAGCCGGCTCCCTTAACGAGGTTTCTATCAACGGTTTATCCGACGCTGTTGTCCTATAGACTGCGGATGATGACGCAAAAATACACCTAGAGCTTTTTTCCTGACAATAACGCATAACCGATAAAACGCCGTTAACATTAACGTCGAACAATAAACGCGCCTCCATATCGGATTCTGCTTTCGTAACGCCCGCGAGATGGCATACGATATCGTATCTCTTGAAAAAGCCGTTTATGCGCCTAACGTCGTTATCATATAAATATACTTCTTTGCATAATTCTTTTAATCGAGCACAAAGATGTCTGCCGAGAAACCCCTGCCCTCCCGTAACAAGAATTCTTTTATCGTCTAATTTCTTTTTTATTTCTCTGTCTGGCATAATCTGTAAAATGGCGACTTTGGATTGGAAAATACCTCGTTGAATTTCCTATACCACCTTATGGTCATTAACAGCCCTTCCTCAAGATCAACCTTTGGGCTCCACCCTAAAATCTTGTTTGCCTTTTTATTATCAGAGACCATACGCCAGATCTCTGTAGGTCTATACGGTAAGTCTCCTATGCGCAAGCGTGATTTTGACCCCGAAAGCTTGTGAATCAACTTTACCAATTGCTTAATTGTTATTTCACGGCCGGAACCTAAGTTAATAATCTCTCCTACCGCCTTTTGCTTGATCGCGGATAGAATAAATCCATCTACCAAATTTTCTACATAATTGAATTCTCTCGTCTGATTACCTTCTGTAGTAATAAGGTCTTCACCTTTCAGGCATTTGATAGTAAGTTCCGCTATAATAGCGCGCGGGCTCTGATACGGACCGAATGCATTGAAAGGTCTTATAACGATAATGGGTTTTTTATATACGTGCCATTTCATCCTCGCGTATAATTCACCGGAATACTTTCCTACTGAATATGGCGATATGGGAAAAGGCGGCAATCCTTCGGAGAATGGGACTTTTCTTTGAAATCCGTAAACTTCCGATGAAGAAATATATACGAATTTATCATAATCTTCGTATGCATCGAGCAGATTAACCGTTCCCTTGCTATTGACATCTATCGCCTCCGAGACGTTGTTAAAGCTGTCGCCAACATGATTATACGCAGCAAAATGATATACTATATCGGCCTTTAAAGACCGAATACTTTTTAACGAATCAGTATTTCGTAAATCAGCCTCTATCGGTGTTATCTTATGCCAGATATCGGCCAGGCGAATATTATCTATAACGCTGTTGTATTTTGTCAGCACAAAAACCTTCGCGCCTTCTTTTATCAACTTACGGCACAAGTGCGAAGCTATAAAACCACTTCCCCCCGTAACGAGCACTTTCTTATTCTTAAAGTATCCCATTTTTAACCTTCCTGTTCGGTAAAGAACTTAGTGAATTCCTCTTCCGCCTTCTGGCGTTCATAAAGGGTATTAAACGTGATCTGTAACCCTGCGTGTTTATAAACATACAGTTTTTTTGATTTGATCAATCTTTGAAATAACTTTATCAAGCCCTCTCCATCGGGCATGGATATAAGACCGGCGTCCAGATTATCAAGCACGCTCTTTTCCAGTATCATATGACCGATATAATATTGAAACAAGGGTTTTTCCTCAAATGAATCAACTTTGTTATTCCTGTCAAATTGCACCAATCCGAAGGGGCTACGTATGTCCGCGACGGTTATAGTTGCCGCTGCTTTGCGCCTATTATGTTCCTTCAACATGCGGCATACGTCGATGTTGACAAAGGTATCTCCGTAGGTCACTACAGCCTTTTCGCCTATCAAATCGCGCGCCAAATAAAGACGTTTTAACATGCCCGCTTTTGTGCCCGCGTTAGAGACCTCTATTTCCACATTAAACTTATGGGTTGAAAAAAATTCATTTATAACATTGGCGCGGTACCCTGTGCAGAGGATAAACCTGTTAAGCCCCTTACCGGTGTAAAATTCTATTATATGCTGAAGAATAGGCTTACCGTTTAAGGCCACTAACGGTTTCGGCAGATTAGATGTCAATGGCCTCAGGCGATGCCCTCGCCCGCCGCATAGAATAACGACTTTAAGCATGGTTTATTCCTCCGCCGCAGACATTTCTCTTATGATAAAAACTGGCCGACCCTTAGTTTGATCATATATCCTTCCAATATATTCGCCCAAAACTCCTATTGCCACCAGTTGCATATTTCCCAAAAAAAGTATGGCTACCGTCAACGTCGCCCATCCCGGCGGCATAGGCAAGCTATGAGGGATTCTCAATATGTTCAGGGTATATATAAGAAAAACTAAAAATATATAAAGAAACGACGCGCAACTTATTGCAATACCAATGAGCGTAAGTAGATGTAACGGATACCTGGAAAAAGCGAATATACCATCCAAGGCAAATGAGAATAAATTTCCATAAGAAAATTTAGATTTGCCGCTATAGCGTTTTTCGACATCATAAGATATATTCTCCTGTTTAAAACCCACCCATTTGACCTGACCGCGCAAAAACTTATGATATTCTGGAATACCCATGATTACTTTTAGTACCTTTTTATCGATAAGTCTAAAATCGGATTGTCCAAAATTCAATTGCAACCCTGACATCCTTGAGATGATGCCGTAAAAAGATTTTATGACAAAATGTTTAACAAATCCTAGGTTGGCGTTCTTCTTTGTCGTATATACGACTTCTGTCCCGCGCCGCCATAAATCAATCATCTTAGGGATTAAAGATGGCGGATGTTGTAAGTCAGCATCCATAGTGATGACCGCTGCGCCAGTACAGTAGGACATGCCGGCGAAGAGAGCGTTTTGATGACCAAAATTGCGCGAAAGAGAGATGTAAATAACTCGCCCGTCTCGTTGCCTCAATCTTTTTATTATGTCCAGCGAGGTATCATCGCCTCCATTATCTACAAATATCATCTCGTAATCAACATCCGCCTGACCACAGGCCTCTTTGACTTGCTGATATAGCAATTCCAAATTCCCCTCCTCATTGTAAACCGGAAACACGAATGAGATTTTTTCTGATTTGTTTGACATATCATCTCCTTAGTTAAGGCGCCTGCTTGGGAATTTAACCGCCAAGCTCCTGTTAACGAACTTTGCGTAATGGGGAATCCCTCTTTTTGTCATCTCCCGCGATAATTTTTCATCAGCGGTGCGATAATCAAATCTATCCCAATCGCCCTCGCTCATATTCTCAGCCTCTTTTATCGCGGCGGCATATTCCGGCGAAGCCTCATTATCCATAAACAAATTCAAATACCAGTTAAAGACAGACTGAATTTTCTTCAAGAATAACTGATGTTCCGCGGGAAACTTTAAAGACGTAAAAGTGTCGTAATTATCCAGTTCGAATTTCTTGTCGTAATCGATTAGCTCGAGTTTCTCGCATAACCCATAGATGGGGGTGCTCTTAAAAGGATAAAACGTCATTACTTTGACTGTATCCGGCATAATCCCTGCGTTCAGCCTCAAGGTTTCCAAAACCTCCTCTTTGGTCTCGGTCGGCAGCCCTATCATATTAAAGGAACTTGTCATTAAACCAAGTTCATTGTTTATTCTGAAAGCATCCATAACGCTCCGGTTTGACATGGGTCTATTCAAAACATCTTTCTTGATTCTTTCACTTCCGCTCTCCACCCCGAATCTAACGTCATCGCATCCTGCGTCTCTTAATATCTTAGCCTTTGAGGCGTTATAAGACAAAGGATTCACATTGCACATAAACGGCAAGGCTATTTCGTTCTTGTACCTCTCGCAAAATTCCTCCAAAAAATTCTTATACATCAAAAAGTTATCATCTATAAAAGCAAGTTTTCTTATTTCCGGATGCCTTAAAACCGAGTTTTTTATCTCTTCTATCGCTGTGCCTACTGCCTTTGTCCTTATATAATCTCTCATAGTAACAGGATGTTCGCATAAATCCTCGTATATTTTCATATAAGACCTGTTGATGCAATAACTGCATTGATAGGCGCATCCCCTTCCCAGCATAACCTCCAACTGATAATTTTTCAATGGCAGAATCTTCCCCAAGTCAAAGATTTCCTTGTCTTCGAGCGGCAAATCGTTTAATTCCTTAAATGGACGCAGTCTATTCTTAAGAATAGCCCCGCCGGGCAGCTTGAACCATAGATTCCTGATAGCGGTATAATCTTTTTTAGACTCAAGCGCGGACGCCAATTCCAACAAAGCGTCTTCGCCTTCACCAACGCAAACGGCGTCAAGGCCCCTTAAAGAAAAACAACCTTCGGGGTCCATCGTCGGATAAGGCCCGCCGCAAACCACAAAACCTCCATAATAATTCTTAAGGTCATCGCAAAATTTAACGGCGTATTTTAGCTGGGTTTCCATAAGCGAAAGGCCGATAATGTTCGGAGAGAAAGAGATTACGTCGCGCCTTATTCTCTCAAGATCGAGACCGTAACCCAGCTCATCGCATAAAAAGATAAGACTGACTTCACAGCCCTTTCTCTTTAAGACCGCCGATAATATGGCTAAGCCGTTATTGATTCCGGGGGTGGAGCCGATATTGAAATTAACTAATAAAACTTTCATTTTTAATTAAAATCTCTCAATGTGCAAATTATTATGTTAGTTTTGAATTCACTATCTTGTCATTCCCCGATTTATTCGGGGAATCCAGACACACGCGCTGCTTTTTCTGGATTGTCCGGTCAAGCCGGATAATGATACTTTATTATTTCTGTCAACTTCGTTTTAATCTCGGTTTAATAGTCACGCATAGCGCCTGAAGAATTTTTAAATATGTGCGCAAGCTTAAAGGCCTTAATTTTATCACATCCATAGAAGTTCTTAAAAAATCGCTTAAAACCGGCTTACTCGACTGAAAACAGAAACGATTAAGCTTATGATAGACTATAGATTTCTTTACCTTATCCCTTATCTTAAAAGGCAGATTATTGTCATTCAGCGCGTTCTCGAAAACCTCCACATATTCGCGCGATATAGTCTCCTGCATCCTGCTTGTGGCCTGCGATGAATGCATTCTCCATCTCGCTAAAACTTTGTCCTCATAATAAAAACTATGCCTCTTGGCTAATCGTAAAAATATATCATAATCAACGATATAGGCGTATCGCTCGTTAAATCCGCCGGCTTCGATTAAGGCCCTTCTTTCTATCAATGCCGTCTCGCTGTCAATAAAACAACCTTCGGCTAAAAGCTTTTTGTAAGCCTCATTAATAATGCCTGTCTTGAATTTGTTTGCTTCTATCGTATTCCTAATGACTTCGCCTTTTTCAACAAACCATTCTGAATTCGAGAAATGAAGCTTTGCCTCGGGATATGCCTCCAATGATTTGTTTTGAATCTCCAATTTCTCCGGATACCAGAGGTCGTCATGGTCAAGGATGGCAATCCAATTCCCCCTCGAAAGTTCCAGCGCTTTATTCCTCGCGGAAGCAAACCCTTTATTTCTTTGATAAAAATAAACTATCGGCAGATTCATATCCGCGTATCTTTTGACTATCGCCTCAGTCGCGTCGGTTGAACCGTCGTTTATGATTACAAGCTCCCAATCCTTGAATGACTGAGCCAGAACGCTTTTTATTGATTCCTCCAGATACTTCTCTGAATTATAACAGCAAATCTGAATGCTAATCTTCGGCATAAATCTTTGTGTCCTTTTTTTCTTTTACCCCGTTAGAGATAACTGCCGATTTTAATCGATGGCTATCTCTAACGGGGTTTACGCCGTTCTTTAGGCGCTTAATAAAGCTCTTTAATCTTGAAAGATCGTCAAAAAATCTCTTCTCTAAAAAAACAAATAGAAAAAAGTCGAACTTAAACCTCATAAACGCTATAAACGATCTTATCTTTCCATGCAGTTTGTCGTCCCTTTGTGGCCTATACCAGGCTATCTCGCCGTAAACACATTGCATTGCCTTCAGTTTTCCGGGATTCTTAATCCATTTATATCTCTCGAATGACTCGTAGCCAACGCCTTCGGCGAATTCGGATTGAGAAAGTCTCGCCCAATCCTCCAACGTGGACGGAGGAGAATAACCGTACTCCCTGACAATCTGGTCGTAAAGGGGTGAGCCCGGATAGGGCCGGAACGGAGATATGGTAACACAGCTTTTGCCGATCATCTTCCTTAACCTTACGGCAAGCCGGTAGGTCTTTTTGATATCGTCTTCAGTTTCCCCCGGAAGCCCCGTCATAAAATTCATCTTTGGAACAATATTCGTTTTAGATAATATCTCGGCGGCTTTTATGATCTGTTCTACCCGAAGCTGTTTATTCAACTTATCTAATATTCTCTGGGAAGCGCTCTCGACTCCCATCGCCGCGACAACCATTCCACAGCGATCCAGCCTCCGGGCAACCTCAAGATTTAGATAATTATCGTTAAAGTAATCCGCGCGGGTTTGAGGACGCCATTTTATTCGCAGATTCTCTTTTTCAAGCAAATCGAGAAATTCAAACGTCCTCTTCCTGTTTATAAAGAAATTTTCATCCATTGGCTGGATAAAATCAGCTCCATAATCGCGTCGCAAGAGTTTTATTCTGTCAACTATCTCCGCCGCGTCCCTGAAATGATACTTCCTGTTCAGTATGACATTTATGCAAAATGTGCACTTGTAAGCGCATCCTAAACCGGTTATGACCGGATAAACCCTGCAATCTTCATATTTTCCGGCATAAAACTCTTCGATAGCTATATTATTATTTCTGGAATAACGGTTATGGTCTATCAGGGAAAAATCGATCATAGGCACACAGTTAAAATCGTCCATAACGCGATCTCCGTGAGCGCTTGTTATTCCGGAACCTTCTTTGTAAAATAAACCGGGTATGGATGAGATATCTCCTTCGGCAGCTAATGCCGCAGCCAAAGAAGCTACCGTGCGCGCGGCGTCATTAACGACAACGATATCAACCGCTTTATCTCGCGCAGTCTGTTCCGGAAAAAGTGTGGGATGGACACCTCCCCAAACAATCTTCGTATCCGGATTCTTTGATTTTACGGCTTTTGACACATAATAAGCCCAAGGCAGTTGGACGGTCATCACCGAAAATCCGATAAAGATGAGGCTCTCATCTATCTCGCCAAGTATCCCTTTAACGGCATCGTCAATTTTTTTATACTTTCCGTCTATAACCTTAACCCTGAAACCGGCATTATGCAGTATGGTAGCCAGCACCATTATGGCGGTATTGGGGTACATACCATAATATAGCGGCTCCTGAAAATGAATTCCGGGATTGACTAGGACTACCTTGTCTTTTTTCATTATTTTATATTATTACCGTCCCAAATAGTAGCTGTCATTCCCCGACTTGATCGGGGAATCCAGTCACGCTGTAAGATGTTATTACGTGTCTGGATTGTCCGGTTGATCCCCCGATCGAGTCGGGGGAGGACAATGACAATGTAGGATTGAATCTCAGAAACAATTTACCCTTGTAAAAAAATAACTACTTTGATATGCATATTTCGTACTATAAAAATCCTTTTCCCCTTGCCCAGTTTATCGTTTGCGCTATGCCGTCGGCCAACTTAATCTTCGGCTTAAAACCAAGCTCATTTTTGATCTTGCGATTCGAGTATATAAAATCCGGAAAAGAGGGCCTTCCGAAAATGTAACGCAAGGAATCCAGCGTTTGATGAGCCGCAAGCTTAGCCTTATCTCTAAATCCAAGATTTTCCATTTCTTCTATGGGCATCTTTATAATTCCGGCTGCGATTTTGGCTAACTCCTCCAATGTGGGACTTTCCTCTCCGGTCAAAAAATATTTTTGGTTGTTAAAAGTTTCTTTCTCGATGGCCGTAAAAACACAATCTATAGCATCCTGCGTGTGAATCGGCGCCCACATTATTGACCGCTTCGCCCTGCGGTAAAAAACCTTATTTTTTGCTCTAAGTAAATTTACCACAAATTTAACGAAAGACAGCTTGGGCGGACCGTATATATTTCCGGGCCTTAAGATTATAGTCTTGGTAAAATTATTCTTTGAGAGTTTCATAATCCTTCTCTCGGCTTCAAGCTTCATCCTGCCATAATAGCAGAGCCTGCCTGCCGGCCAGGCAGGCCTTCCAGTCGGAGGAATAAAATTTTCATCAACGTAAGGCATCGCGCGCGGTGTCCAACCAGCCGCCAGAATACTGCTGAAATAAATAAACTTCGGGCATTGTATGCGGTTGGCAAAATCATATAGGTTAACTGTCCCGTTTAATATAGAGTTATAAAGCTCTCTTTTGGGGGCGCTGTCTCCAGGGCTCGCCATATGGACGATAGTATCAATCCTTCCCTTCAATGTATTCGAATACCTGAAAACAGAATCCCTGTCAGTAATATCAGCAACTAAAACCTCAAAAGGGCCGAGATCGAGCGGATATTTTTCTTTAGGTTTTCTGATAAGGCATACGACAGAATAGTCCTTCTGCGCCAATCTCTCAGACAGCGCGCCTCCAAGCTGGCCCGTAATTCCGGTTATTAGTATTTTTTTCATTTATTTTATTGTTCTCCAAAATAGCCATTACAGTGTCATTGTCGAATAATGACAATTAGGCGTCTCTTGAGCAGGCGCGTACGGAAATTTTTGCGGCTTGGTTTCCGCTGAAAGCGGAACGCAAAAATTTACGCCGAGTGAGACTTGCCGCAGGAGCAAGGCGAACGTCGCCGTGAGAGAGACGCCTATCTCATCCATCAATATTTGAGCAGCAACAAATTAAACTTTTATGCCGCTGATCTCCCAAGCGGCATTTTTAAGAATACTTGATCTCTTATGGCTTAATCGGGATTTCCAATATCCAAGATCGAACCGCGAAATTTTCCGTTGTCCCAGCAGCTTCTTTATCTCCTGAATCTGGCTTAAAGAACTATATTCGCCATAAAGCCTGTTAAGCAATAATTCGCACTCTGGTCTCATATCGGATCTCAAATAACACCAGCATAACATAGAGGCGTAAGTCATAAAATATTCCCTGTTTAGCCGCGGAGGAAAATCTCTCAACCAGTCTTTATCCTCAGGGATCATATCGCGGTCCAAGATATATAACTTTTTAATCCAAAGACTCTTAATCAGCCACTCTCTGTACCCTGAGACGGCCCATTGCCTTAATGAAACAATGTCATTATAATCCGCCTTGAGGGAAATAAGCCTTTGAATCTTTTCCGAGAGAGGGCTTTTGGCGCCGGCGATTTTATTTACCTTCGCCAAAGTCTTTATTGCCTGAGGGACGTAGCCCATCCAAGCCCAAAAAAGCGAGATCTCAAGCAATCTTTGAGACGGATTATACAAATGCCCGTTATCGGCTATCTGGATTATTCTGGTTGCCGCTTTATCTAAGGCCTCCTCAGGGCTGATTGAGAGAAACTTTTTAAATATGGGCTCGTAAAGGGCCGTGCCTATTTTATCCACAATCCCAAGAGCTTTCTTGATATCTTCTTTGCTGTTAACGATAAGCTCATTCAAAAGCCCATTAAAAAAGGTATTCCTTCCCATAGGGACGACTACAACCGGCACGCTGTTGCGAAGGGCGTTTATAACTACCTGCGAATTCCCCCGGTTAAATAGTACATCTGTAACGCTCAAGACATCCTGTATCGGCATAAACCGGTCGGCGATCTTGGCGCGCGGAGCGTATCTTCTTATAAAAATATCTATATCTTTGTCTGCCTCGGCTGGATGAGGTTTTACGATAAGCTCGTAATTTTCAGGCAAACCTTCCGAGACAGTCGAAAGAAGCTGCGCGCGGATATCAAGCGTCTCCCCGCTTGGCGTCAAATAGGCTAAACTTAAAGTCGCTGTTTTTTTACCTTCTGAGAGGCCGAGCTTTTTTGAGATGCCATCCCTTCTTGACGACGCGTCCGATTTATGGCTGAAGATGCAGCCTGTAGCTTCCACCACATCGGCGGGAAGCCCCCATTCTAAAAATTTCTGTCTCTCGAAATCAGAACAGGCGAAGAGATGGTCAACCGGCAAAAAATACTCGCTCACAAATCCCTGTTCCAGCATCATCTGATGCACCTCTTCAATCGCTATGACCGGAATAGAGCGAAGCGCCGCTTCCTGAATAAGGTGGCAGGACGGAAGCCGGGTTTGGGCGGAAAAAACAACAACCGCTTTTACGCCTTCGAAAGCCTTCGAAGGAACGCGGTCATTCACAAAATATAAATGATCGCGTTCTATGCCGCCTGTTTTTGCAAACCACGGAAATCTCGGGTTTAGTATGCATCTTAAGCCATAATCCCCAAGTCGATTCTCGAACAAGCCGATATTCCGGTAATGAACGACGCCAACCGGATTAAATAGTATTAAGCTTTTTGGTCTCATAGTTATAGGATTTTTTTGCTATTACTGTCTGAATTAGCCATTGCAGTGTCATTCCCGAAATCTTTAATCGGGAATCCAGCCATGCTATAAAGCATTATTTTCGTGTCTGGATTGTCCGGTCAAGCCGGACAATGACATTTTGAAATCAAATCTCAAAATGGTACTACCATCGGAAGATTCCTGCGCTAATTTGGACATAAGTATTTTTTGCCATTAGCTAACTTTATCGAAAGTCGTATTTACCGCGCCGACTTTAGCTCCTTTATTCGTGCTGAAGATAAGAACATCTTCACTCTTTGTCAACTGATCGCAAGAATCACAGAATGGGTAAGAAGAAAAATTGCCCTCCGCGTGGGCATTGCGAAATTCATTGTACGCGCGTCCGGTAATAATCTCGCGCAAAGACTGCTTATGGATGTCGCCTAAAACGATCTCCGAGTTATAATCAAAACAGCAGGGAACAACCAGCCCATCCCACTGAATTTGTATCGGGCCGCGGACAGGCCTGCCGCAGGAGATCTTCTTCTGATCTTTGCCGGCTAAGCGGTACTTTCGGCCGTCGCTCCAATTATGGGGCTTCCAGATCGCGATATCATCCACAAGACCAAGCCATCTTCTCTTGAAATCCTCAACCTGACCCTTATTATTTTCCATCAAAAGAAAATAAACCTCAATTCTGGGCGACTTACTGTTCAATCTCTCTTTTTCCTTTATCAGATACTCTATATTTGAAATAACGATATCGAAGTTAAGTCCTTTATGGATTGATTCATAGACCTCTTTTGTGGCGCCATAGACGCTGAAGCGCACTTTATCCAGAAAATAAATTGAGAGATTCGCCATCTTTTTATTGAAGAGGGAGCCGTTGGTTATAGTATAAACCTCCATACCTTTTCCTTTCGCGTAAGCGGCCCTCTCAAAAAACAAAGGATCCATAAAAGTCTCGCCGAAATTCTCCAAGCTGACCATTCTGGCGCCCATATCATAGGCTTCATCCAGCGCGCGTGTGTAAAGTCCCATATCAAGAATGCCCTGCGGCCGAGACATCTTTTCCCTCGGGCACATAACGCACTTGGCGTTACACATATTAGTAACTTCAAACCTTATCTCCCTATTTTGAATCCGACAGCTATCCTTGGGAAAAATTTTAAGTTCGTCCATCTTCTCCATTCTATCGCCTCTCCATTTCACCTGTTGTTGATATTACTACTGCATTGTAAAGTTAATTCTTGACAGTTTGTCATGCCCGGATGCTTTAATCGGGCATCCAGACACGCCCATTTCTGGATTCCCGCTAAAAGATTGCGGGAATGACAACTGGTGGAAACTAATTTTACAATGTACTA
>JAZDOX010000064.1:0-11311 GCA_043798215.1 Candidatus Omnitrophota bacterium
CTAGTACATTGTAAAATTAGTTTCCACCAGTTGTCATTCCCGCAATCTTTTAGCGGGAATCCAGAAATGGGCGTGTCTGGATGCCCGATTAAAGCATCCGGGCATGACAAACTGTCAAGAATTAACTTTACAATGCACTAGTTGTAATTTATAGAGTTACAGTGAACTAAAAGCATAAATAATACCATGGGGAAAAAGCATAGGGATATTATTCGAGCGAGGAGGTATTTTTATCTTCTCGACGTTGCTCGAAGAATAAAAATACCTCCGAGTCGAGAACACTCATACCTGTGGGAAATTTTGGGGAAACTCCACTAAACATTAAGATTGAATTTTTCATAGCATTCACCTATCATATTATGATGAAAGAAAACATAAAAAACAATTTGTTTTTCGCGGTTTTATCATTCGGTTTCGCCTCAATGGCAACGCAGATATTGCTGCTGCGAGAACTATCGGCTGTCTTCTATGGAAATGAACTGGCAATAGGAATAATGCTGGCAAGCTGGCTTTTGTGGGTAGCGGCAGGCAGCGCCATCTTAAGCCCAACCTGTCAATTCATTGAAAACAAACTGCGCAGGCCAAATTTCACGGAAGATTTATTTTACACCCTTCTGTTGTTCACATCCATAATAACCCCTTTCTCAATATTGCTCATAAGAAACTTAAAAAATATCCTGAATATCTCAACAGGAGAGATGATCGGTCTCATACCCGCGGCGGTATCGTCTTTCGTACTTCTGGCGCCGGTTTGTCTTGTCTTTGGATCTCTTTTTGCGGCAAGCTGCAGATTGCTGTTGAGGTTCTCCGAAAACAGAAAAGCCGAGGAGGCCGGAAAGATCTATCTCTTGGAATCATTCGGAGCCGCGGCGGGAGGACTGGCCTTTAATTTTCTGCTTGTGCGCGTATTAAATCCCGTTCAAATAGCCCTGCTGTGCGGACTTATTAATATTTGCGCAACATTATTGCTATTGGATAAAAAACAGGGGCAATTCAAGCGGCGGATTTCTATTTCCCTAATAATTATCGCCGCATTACTTCTTATCTCGGGCGCAAACGGCCTCGACCTAAAGATGAGAAAAATTCAATGGAAAGGAATGGATCTTATCGCTGTTAAAGATTCCTATTACGGAAATATCGTTTTGACAAAAATAGGGGCGCAACTTAATGTTTTCGAGAATGGCTTGCTGCTAACTTCCACGAACGATCCGATGACAGCCGAAGAATCAGTTCACTACACACTCTTGGAGCATCCCGACCCGCGCGAAGTTCTTCTAATAGGGGGAATACTAAGCGAAATCCCTCTGGAAATATTAAAACACCCCGTAAAAAAACTTGACTGCGTAGAGCTCGATCCCGACACGATAAAAATGGCAAAAGATAATTATCCCGCCGAGTCTTTGGGAATATTTGATGAAAAAAGAGCGGTTGTCAATTTTGTAGACGGGCGGTTGTTCGTAAAAAAACTTGCCGGTGAAAAATTAAAAAAATACGATGTCATAATATTGGCGCTGCCTCCGCCCTTTACCGCGCAGCTAAACAGATTCTACTCAATCGAGTTTTACCGCCAGATCGACGCTTTATTGAATAAAGGCGGGATCTTTTCTTTCGGAGTAAGCTCATCAGAGAATTACATAAGCTCGATTCAGGCGCGATTCTTGGGTTCGCTTCACAAGAGCCTGAAAAAAGAGTTTAAGGATGTGAAAGTCCTGCCGGGAGACACGTGTCTGTTCCTGTCCTCTAACTCCGCCGGCGGCTTAACCTACGATTATGAGAAACTGATAAAAAGATTGAAGGAAAGAAACTTGAGTTTAAAGTACGTAAATCAATACAACCTGCCTTTTAAATTCGACAGATTTAGGATCGAATACCTTGAAAATGCGATAGATCAGGCCAAGTCCGCGAAGATAAACCGCGACTTTTATCCTATCGGTTATTTTTACGATATGGCATTGTGGTCAACTAAATTCAATTCGAGGACAAAGGAGTTTCTTGAAAAAATCGACGGATTAAAGGCGTGGCCTATCGCTCTGGCCCTGATCCTTATTTTTGGAATATCGTTTATCCCTCGAATTAACAAAAAAATGTCTGGAAATTCCGCAGTCCTGATCTCAATAGGCGCGGCGGGGTTTTCCGGAATGCTATTGCAAATAGCGATAATTATCGGCTTTCAGGCAACATACGGGTATGTCTACCACAAAATCGGCATAATATTCGCTTCATTTATGTTGGGCATGGCGCTGGGAAGCTTGGCTTCAATAGAAATTTTACGCGGGCAAAGATGTCTCTTTAAAACTTACACCATAGCCCAATTATCGCTTTCAGTTTTTTCTTTTATTCTGCCGGCGATATTGCTCTTCTTTAAAGATTCCCCAATATTGAACGTGGCGCAAAAAACGATAATCGAGACACTCTTCCTGGGTTTGCCCGCGATCGCTGGATTCATAGGAGGTTTCCTCTTCCCGATAGCGAACAAAATTTATTCGGAAAACAGCTTATGCGCCGGCAAAACAGCCGGCCTTCTTTACGGAGTTGATTTGTTTGGCGCCTGCCTTGGCGCTTTACTCACAAGCGCAATATTAATTCCCATCTTGGGAATGAATACAACTTGTTATTTAACGGGGCTTATGAACTTCCTGATATTTCTTCTGTTTCTGTCGCGAACAATAAAATAGGCGTTAATTTTCTCTCTCTAAAACATAATCGGCAATATCAAAGAAAGCCTTCTTAAAAGGGCCATTTGCTCTGCTTAATCTTCTCTTGGCTAATTCTATGTGGCGCGCCGCTATCTTTCTTGAACTCTCCACTGCTCCGAGATAAAAAGCTTCTTCTTTAAGGGCCTTGTGCGCCGGACTTCCGCCAAGAGTTATCAATTCAATAATCCTTTTCCTGTTTTTTCTGCCGGAATTCTTAAGTAAGAATATAATGGGCAGGGTCAGTTTTCCTTTTCGCATATCCTGCCATACTGATTTTCCCAAATTATCCTCATCGCCGGATAAATCAAGGCAATCATCTATAATCTGGAAAGCCATGCCTAAATTCAAACCGTAATCAGCAAGGTGATCCGTCTGTCTTCGCTTTAAGATTCCGCCGACAGCGCAACAATCGGATATCAGATAAGCGCTCTTTCTCTTGATTATGCCCATATATTCTCTTTCAGTAATCTCAAAATTATAAGCGTTGGAAAGCTGCAAGATCTCGCCTTCGCACATCCTTCCCGCCGTTCTTGAAAAATCCGAGAAGAGGCGCGGCTCGTTTAAATTGGACATAACTCCGAAAGCCCTTGCTAAAAGATAGTCGCCGGCTATAACTGATACCGCATTGCCCCATTTAGAGTTTAGGGTACTGCGATGACGCCTCAGAATGGACTCATCTATGATATCGTCATGAATGAGGCTTGCCGCGTGTATAAGCTCTACGCTTACCGCGACGGATACAGCTTTATCAATCCGCGCGCCGCTCATCTTGGCCGAAAATAGGACTAAAATAGGACGAAAAAATTTTCCGGGGGTCTCCGAGATGTATTTTCCTACGTTTCGCACAGGTTTAGAGGTCGAGTTAAGTTCGCGGGCATAACATTCTCTGACTGCGTTAAGCTCCGGCTTAACCGGCTTTACTATATCTTCGAGGGTCATTTTATCGCAACTCACCTATTATTAGCCGGCTAGGGTCTTATAAAAACGACCGTCTTTATCCGATACGTTCGCCCTTGGTTTGCTTTCAGACGACTGGAAAATTCTTCGGGCGGCTTTGAAAGGAAATCCTGAAAAGGCCAAAATTATCAAAAAAATGATATTGGTCTTAAAAAAATCTCTTCTTGTCATAAGATTTTGTCTTGCGCTCATCGCTTTCCTTTGTCCCATTAGAGAATTAAGTTATCAACTGAAATTTGTCTACTCCCAGAGACCGGGAATTCTGTTTCCGCAGAATTTACATTTTCCTGAAGCTATGTTATATTCCAATATGGAATACCCAACCCTCTTAATTAAAAGCTTTCCATCTTTAGGACAATAAGTATTGTTGCCCGGATGCTCGGCCACATTTCCAACATACGCGTAATTAAGACCCTTCTCTCGCGCCATCTGCCATGCCATATCCAAAGTCTCGATGGGGGTTGGAGGCAAATTTTTAAGCTGGTATTGCGGCCAAAATCTTGAAAAATGCAACGGTGTCTCAGGGCCCATATTATCCAATATCCAATCTATCAGCTTCTCTAAATCTTCTCTTGCGTCATTTAAGGTTGGCACAATCAGATAAACTATCTCTGTCCAAACCTTTCGTTCTTTCAGGGTTTTCAATGTCTCTAAAACAGGCCGCAATTCGCCAAAACACACATTTCTATAGAACTCATCGGACATCGCCTTTAAATCTACCTTAACACCGTCGAGAAAATCGCAAAGTTCGGATAAAGGTTCGGAATTAATATATCCGGCGGTAACGCACACATTCTTCAGTCCTCGGCGGCGCGCTATCTTAGCGGTATCAAACATATATTCATAAAATACCACCGGATCATTATACGTATAGGCGATCGATCGACAGCCGCGCTCGAGAGCTTGCTTTACAGCCTCTTCGGGAGACATATCATAGTTATTCGTCTTCTCCGGAGGAGATTGGGATATCTCCCAGTTTTGACAATACTTACAGTGAAGATTGCATCCGGCCGTCCCTATTGAAAACACTTTGGTGGCGGGATACATATGATACATCGGTTTTTTTTCTATGGGGTCTATATGAACAGCGCAAGGCTTGCCGTAAACAAGAGTCTTTATCTTTCCGCCCGAATTGATCCTTACCCGGCAATTGCCTCTCTGGCCTTCAGAAAGCACACAACCCCGGGGACACAAACGGCACTGAATGAATTCTTCATTAGCCATATCTTAAAATACCGCCTTACTCTCCAGACTGTGTCGTAATCCCCTTCTTCTGCTAAATACATCAACATATTGTAGCTGCTCGATTTATCGAGCACAATATATATGCCCAATAAATTGGGCAACTACATTACGACACAGTCTGTCTCCCGCGCGCCCCGTTAGATAGTAAACATCTAACGGGGCGCGCGGCAACTTTTATTTAAAGAGCTCAGGCAAAAACTCCTTAGTCTTCTTCTTAAGCTCCTTGCTTGATATAGCCGTGGTCCGCCCTCTGGCATACTCAGAATCAACCCATTCCCTAATCCTTACAACACCCGGGCTATCCTTCGTAATAGCTTTATTTTTTTCGATATTTAAATTTATACTTATCCACTTGGCTATTCCCGCGACTCCGGATTTATCGTTTATGGCGATATCCACTTTCTTCTTGAGTAATTTATCCGTATCAAAGATATTATATATCTCCTCGTCCTTCATCAGGCCGTCGGCGTGAATTCCTGCGCTGGTCACATTAAAGTTCCTGCCCACGAACGGCTGATTATCCGGAATATTGTAACCTATCTCCTTCTCGAAATATTCCGCCATATCGGTTATTACGGTAGTATCGACGCCGTCTTTGGCGCCGCGAAACGCCAGATATTCCATAACAAGCGCTTCAACAGGCGTATTGCCCGTTCTCTCGCCTATTCCAAGAATAGCTCCGTTAACCGCGCAGCATCCGTAAAGCCAAGATGTTGTGGCATTACTGAGGCCATGGTAAAAATCATTATGCCCGTGCCATTCAAGCTGTTCAGGCGGAACCTCGGCCAAATTTATCAAACCATAGATGATCCCCTTAACGCTCCGGGGAAGAGCCACCCCGGGATATGTAACTCCATATCCAAGCGTATCGCAAGCCCTTATCTTGATAGGGATATTGGCTTCTTTTGAAAGTTCCATAAGTTCCTGCACAAAAGGAACCACAAAACCGTAAAAATCGGCACGCGTTATATCCTCCAGATGGCATCTGGGAATAATACCTATATCCAGCGCCGATTTAACTATGCCCAGATACATATCCATGGCCTGCTTCCTCGTCTTCTTTAATTTAAGAAAGATGTGGTAATCCGAGGCTGAAGTTAAAATTCCCGTTTCTTTAAGACCCATATCCTTGACTAATTTAAAATCCTCCTTGACCGGCCTTATCCAGCCAGTCACATTAGGATAAGTATAGTCACGCTCAAGACATTTGCTAACCGCTTCCTTGTCTTTATCGGAATAGAGAAAGAATTCGCACTGGCGAATAAGCCCATTCGGGCCGCCGAGCCTATGCATCATATCATAGAGATCTAAAATCTGTTTTACTGTAAACGGCGGCAATGACTGCTGCCCATCCCTGAAGGTTGTATCCGTGATCCATATATCATCGGGAGGATTCATTGGAACTATTCTGTGGTTAAAAACTATCTTGGGCAGATCCGAATAAGAGTATATCTCCCTGAAAAGATTCGGTTCCTTGACATCCTGTAATTCATATCTATAATATTCTTCCTCAAGGGTATTAGTTCTCTTATTAAATTTGATCTCGCCTTTTTTCATCTGGGTCTTCCTTGTTCTTGGCCTTAGGTTATTTTCGAACGGATAAAAATCCGCTTTTAACGATAAGATACGCGCAACTAAATCAAATCGGACCTTCGAAGATATTCCACGCTCTCCTTGACTTGATTTGCCGATTCACGCAACTCGGATAATTCTTTATCGGAAAGTTTCAATTCCACTATGTCATCTATGCCTTTAGCGCCCAATCTCGCGGGCACGCCGCAATAAACATCATTTAGACCATATTCGCCGCTTAAACACGCGCTTACCGGCAGGATTTTTTTTGTATCCTTCAATATGCACTCCAGCATTTCACACGCCGCGCTTGAAGGCGCGTAATAAGCGCTGCCGGTCTTAAGGAGCGAGACCACCTCGGCGCCGCCGTCACGCGTTCTCTGAATAAGGCCGCCGATCTCTTCTTCGGAAAGAAATTCCTCGATAGGCCTGCCGTTTATCTTCGTATGCCCGATCAAAGCGACCATTGAGTCGCCGTGACCGCCTAAAACCATAGCCTCAATGCCTGAAGAAGCAACCTTTAATTTATCCGATATAAAAAACCTTAGCCTGGCCGAATCTAAAACTCCCGCCATCCCTATAACTCTATTCTTCTCAAAACCTGAAACTTTATACGCCAGATAAGTCATAACATCAAGCGGATTTGTAACCATAATTATTATCGAATGAGGGCAGTACCGCCTTATATTATCCACGATAGGCTTTATTATCCGGGCGTTTTGAAGTAAAAGATCCTCTCGCGTCATACCCGGCTTGCGCGCCAACCCCGCCGTCACAATAACAGCTTTTGAATCCTCCATTAAAGAAAAATCCGCGCCGCCTATTATCTTGCTGTCATAGCCTTCTATCGAAGAAGCTTGGCTTAAATCGAGGGCCTTGCCCTTAGCCAGTCCTTCTGCCACATCAATCAACGCAACATTAGCGAGGCCGCGCTCCAATATTCTCTGCGCGCAAGCGCCGCCCACCTGTCCGGCGCCTATAACGGCAACCATAGTATCAGTCAATCTTGAAATCCCCGTGTTTCTTTATGTGCTCGACCAGCCCGCCGTCGAGCAGTATCTGCGTCATAGCTTTCGGCAAAGCCGCAAATTTAAGCTCTATATTTTTTGTTATACTTTTCAGCAAACCTTTCTCAATATCTATCTCTAACTCATCACCAGCCGATATCTTGTCTGTATCGCACTCTATAACGGGCAGTCCTATGTTTATGCTGTTGCGAAAAAATATTCTGGCAAAAGATTTAGCCAAAACACAAGAGACACCCGCCAATTTAATTATCGAGGGGGCGTGTTCTCTCGAAGAACCAAGCCCGAAATTCCTTCCTCCAACCACAAAATCACCCGGAGAAACTTTGCCGGCAAACTCCGCGTCGGCATCCTCAAGAACATGTTTGGCCAGCTCTTTCAAATCGGAACGAAGATGAAAATATCTGCCGGGAGCTATCAAGTCCGTAGAAATATCGTCTCCGAATTTCCATGCTTTTCCACGCATTGTCATTTTATTTCTCCGTAAGAGGATAATTCAAAAATTCATTGCGGGCAAGCAATCTAAAAATATTCCCTCGGATCGGTAATTTCGCCTTTTATCGCCGAAACCGCCGCCGTTGCCGGAGATGAGAGATAAATAAATCCCTTGGGATTGCCCATCCTGCCTAAAAAATTCCTGTTGGATGTAGAAAGACAACTCTCTCCATCCCCCAAAACCCCGCCGTGGACCCCAACGCACGCCCCGCAACCGGAAGAAGTAACCGTCGCGCCAAAATCCATAAATATTTCCAATAACCCCTCTTTGGCGGCGTTTAAATACACGTCCTTTGAAGCAGGCGTAATTATAACACGGGTATCGGGATTGCGTTTACAGCCTTTCCATATATCCGCCACGATCCTCAAATCTTCTAATCTTCCGTTCGTGCACGAACCTATAAAAACCTGATGAATCTTGACCTTTCCAATTTCTTCAACCGGTTTTGAATTGTCCACAGTATGGGGAAGTGAGACCATTGGAACCAGCTTATCTGCCTCAACCTTTATTTCCTTTTCGAACTTGGCATCCTTATCCGGCTTAATCTCTTTAAATCTATCTTCTCTTCCATGCCGTTTTAAATACGCCTTGGTTATTTTATCGGTTGAGATTATACCGGTTTTCGCTCCGCACTCAACCGCCATATTAGAAATAACAAAACGCTCAGACATAGGAATCGCTTCAATCCCGCCACCCATAAATTCAAGCGCCTTATAAGTGGCTCCTTCCGCGCCAAGCATCCCTATTAAATATAACATAAAATCCTTGGCAAATACGCCGGGCTGAAATTTACCCTCCAAAAAAATCTTAAAACTGCGCGGCACCCGAAACCAGGTCTTGCCCAGCCCCATTACCGCCGCCACATCGGTTGATCCCATACCGGTAGAGAAAGCGCCCAACGCGCCGCCGGTGCAAGTATGAGAATCGGCTCCGACTAAAATATCTCCGGGAGAAGTAAACATCTCGCTCATTAGCTGGTGGCAAACTCCCTCCCCAACCTCAAATAAATAACAGCCCGTCCTTTTGGCAAAATTTCTCAAGATTATGTGGTCATTTGACAACTCTCTGCGAGGAGACGGCGCCGCATGATCTAAAAAAATGGCTACTCCTCCCGGATTCACAACCTCTTTTATACCAAGAAATTCAAGCTGTTTTACGGATAGGGGACCCGTGCCATCCTGAAGCAGGCAAAGATCTACATTCGCCACAACGAAATCATCGGCCTTCGCGTCCTTGCCGGAATGCGCGGACAGTATTTTTTCGGATATAGTTTTTCCCATTTTAGCCGCCGGAATAAGTTAAGATAACCGCTCAAATCAGCTCTTTATTGAATATTTACCCCGTTAGAGAAAAGCACCAACTTTAGTCGGTGGTTATTACCTTATAAAGCCGCAGGTGGTTTAATACCACCGTCAGCATAAACCGATAGAGAGCAGAATTCTCTAACGGGATTTATCTGTTCGTCAAGAAAATCTACCTTCGGCAAATGACTTTTAAACAGCCAAAGTCTTAGAATAAATTTTCTTGCCCCCCTGCTTCGTTTTGCGAAGCAAAACGGGGGGGGCTTGTATAGGAAAGTATTTTATACTTTCCTATACCGCAAGAAATACTATGGCTGTTTCTCTGAGGGCCACGATTCTTTAGTGGCTTCAGCGGGCATATTGGCAGCGCCGACAACCGCTGTTTCTACCGTATCGGCTGTGCCTTTTACGGGGTTAACAACAATATCTTTTGCCGCGCCTTCCTGTCCTGTTAATGTGCCGCCGATATCCTTGCCTTCCTGCGCTATCGTATCGACTCCCTTCTTCGCCGTATCGGTTACAACAGTCGCCGATTCTTTAGTGGCGTTGAAAGGCCATTGGAACGCCCCTCTCCAAAATTTAACAAAACCGCTCTCATTCTGCTGTTCGGCGGCATTAATTGAGCCGGCTAAAACAGAAAAGATAAGTACTATTCCAGCCGCTAAAGAGAATTTCTTTAAAGCTGTCTTCATCGCCTTACCCCCCCCTTTTTTTAGTTACGAGTTGTGAGTTCTGAGAAAAATTTGTCTCATTACTCAAATCTCATAACTCATTACTTACTACTGCTCTGTAACATTAATTCATGGTAGTCCTTGGAGACAGCAAACACTTATTCTTCGAGCGAACTCTCCGCAGGCCTGCCTGCCGGTAGGCAGGGAGTGAGTCGAGAAGTTCTGTTGCTGCCCCTGTCTGCGTGCCACGCACAGGCAGGCGTATCCATAGTTCTCGACTCGTCCCGACGTATCGTCGGGCCTCGCTCGAACAGTATAAAATTTATGTTACAATGCACTACTCTATGGAAATCGCCTCTACTGGGCAGCTATCCTTTGCCTCTATGCAAGTCTCTTCAGCAGCCTGAGGAACTACTCCAGCCTTAGCAACAGCAACATCGCCTTTCATCTCAAAAACCTCAGGACATATATTAGTGCAAAGCTCACAACCGGTACAGGTATTAGAATCCACCTTCGCCTTCATCTCTTCACCTCCTCTATTTGCCTATCTAATCTTTCGGCTAATTTCTTTTTCCATTAGTCATCTCCTTATCCTAAGAGTATAAGCGAAGACAATAATCTTTTTAAGCTCCTTAAACTTTCTTTCCTTTTTGGGAGTTTTCCTCAGGCAAGATTATAACAAATCTTGCCATCTTTTGAAAGGATGTCCTTTTCTTTAACTCTGCCTCAACACATAAGATTCCCTAATCTCGCCGTTACCTTCTTCGCTTAAGAAATCCCTGCAATACTCTTTGACTCCTCTCCATGACCAGGATAAAAAAATCTAAAGTATTTCTGTACTTTATTAAAAAATATTTTTCTTAGGCACGACTTGAAGATCGCGTTTTTTTACACCATACTGCAAATAAATTAGTTATAATAATTTCAATGCGTTGTTAATGCTCATACGTAATGCCATGCAACGCTTATTATCGTCAAGAAATAATGCTTTTTATGCCATATTTTAACAAAGTCCTGGTATTTAATATTTTTGTTGGCTCGTAACAGAGAAGCATGGATTATTATATCTCTATCCTCGATTGGAGATCGCCTCTTGTATGGCCTGCCATGGCCCTTTTTTTTGCAACGGATTCCCTCTTTCGTGGTTTTTTGAAAAATACGGCTGTTTTCTTTAAAAACTTAAAATCTTTACTCCTTAAAAACCTGACACTACTACACTGTAAAATTAGTTCTTAGCAGTTTGTCATGCCCGAATGCTTTAATCGGGCATCCAGACACGTCCATTTCTGGATTCCCGCTAAAAGATTGCGGGAATGACAATTAGTGGAAACTAATTTTACAGTGTACT
>JAZDOX010000065.1:0-25201 GCA_043798215.1 Candidatus Omnitrophota bacterium
TGTGGGTGAGATGCCGCCTCTTGGGAATGAATTTAAAGGCGGCGTTAGCAAGAATTTAAGGAATAATAATCAAAGTGATGCGGGGCGGGGTAAAGATTTTTTAAGCTCTTTTTAGAAAAATCATTTTTCAGCGCCCCCTAAGTAGTGCATTGTGACATTAATTTATGGCAGTACATCGGAGACAGTAAGCATTTATTCTTCGAGCGAATCCGCCTGAGGCGGATGAGTCGAGAAGTTCTCTTGCTATCCCTGTCTGCCCTCGGCTTCGCTCGCCTCGATTTGCCATCGGCGAAGCGGGCCGCGAGGCGAGCCGACAGGCAGGCATATCCGTAGTTCTCGACTCGGCCAATGGCCTCGCTCGAACAGTATAAAATTTATACTGCAGTGCACTACTACATTGTTAAATTAGTTGTTGATAGCTTGTCATGCCCGAATGCTTTAATCGGGCATCCAAACACGCCCATTTCTGGATTCCCGCTAAAAGATTGCGGGAATGACAACCGTTAAAAATTAACTTAACAGCACAGTAGTATTGGCCTATTTTTCTTGTAAAACCGTTGTAATATTGCTAAAATTGAAGCTCTACAGGCTTACACCTGTGGAATCTTTCCATTCGCTTCGGCGAAGGGAAAACCTCGCCTTCGGTGAGGTTAAAGTGTAAAAACGGAGGTTTGCTATGAAATGCGACAGTTGCGGCCGCGAAGCGCCGGAGGTAAAACGGGTTGTGCTGGCGCCCGGATACGATAGGACTCTGGCTAAGGCCGTGTATAATTGCCCTGAATGCTACGAGAAGAAAGAAAAGGTGAAGAAGTACAATGCTTCCGAGATTAAAGGGAAAGAGTAGGCGCTGTGCCCAAGTTTAAGATCGAGGTTTTGGATAACGGCTATCTTGAATTGGTAGATTTTATGGGCGCGGATGAGGCGGTAATTCGCGCGGCGCGCAGGTGTTATCTAAGCGAGCCGCAGGGAAAAGACGCCGACGCCAGATTGATACGCCATCTGATATTGAAGGATCACGGCACACCCTTTGAGCACGCCTATTTTACCTTCGATGTTAAATGTCCCATCTTTGTGGCCCGCCAGTGGATGCGTCACAGGATAGGCAGTTATGATGAGATGTCTCTCAGGTATTGTTTGGCAAAGAGAGATTATTATACCCCCGCGGATTTAACGGGCGAGGCCTTGGATAAATATAAAAGATCAATAGAGGCGGCTTTTGACAGTTACGAGACTTTGGTCGGTTCGGGAGTAAAGAGGGAACAGGCCCGCGGAGTCTTGCCGTTATCGGTTTATACCCTCTACTATTGGACGGTAAACGCTCGTTCCTTGATGAATTTCCTGAAATTGCGCCTTGATAAAGCCGCGCAAGCCGAGATCAGGGAATACGCGAAAGCGGCCTTGCGGATATTTAAAGAGAAGATGCCCGTTGCCGCTAAAGCTTTCGAGGAGAAGCTTAAACCCAAAGAATAGCTATGGATTTTGCCAACCGGGATTCGCCCGCCCCAGAAGAATTAATCAAAGATTGCATTAAGAAAGATAAACGCGCGTGGGATATCTTTATCGAAAGATACTCAAGAGTGGTTTTTTGGGCGATAAAACGGCGCCTTAGCAGGTTTGGATATAGTTTTGATGACGGCGATGTGGAAGACATTCATCAGGATGTCTTTACATTGATATGGTCCGAGAACAAGCTTAAACAAGTTAAGGACGCAAATAAGGTTGCCGGTTGGCTGGCTATGGTTGCCGGAAATGCCGCTATAGATTATTTTAAACGGGTAAAACGGCAGGCCCCGCCAAATTCCATCTCGATATTTGAGGATATTTCATCCGATGGAGAAGGCGGCGGGATGACTCTTGAGGAAATTTTGCCTTCTGAAGACATCGCGCCGGCAAATAGATTATTTTTGCAGGAGATCAGAGTTATTATTGATTCGGCCTTGGATTCGCTTGAGTCTAAAGAAAAGATGATAATTAAGCTTAATCTTGTGCATGGAATGAAACATCGCGAAATTGCCGAGGCTCTGGATATTCCGGTGAATACGGTTTCTACCTCGATATCGCGGACCAAGGGAGAGCTTAGGGAAAAACTGAAGCGCAAGGGCCTTGAAAATTTTTGAAATAAAATCAGGAGATTTTTCGTCTATAATAAGTGAGAGGCTATGGATAGAATAGAAGAAGTTTTAAGGACCCGTATGAGAGAAAAAGAAAGCGGTGTAAAGATGCGAAAGACGGCTTTGTGTCAAGACGAGGCAACTCTTTCGGCGTATTTAAGCGCCGCGCCGGATAAGTCAAAGACGCGAAAGGTAGAGGCACATATTGCCAATTGTCCTTTTTGTCTTGAGAGCCTTAAGACTGCTTATGAAGCTGATAAATTATATAATGAAGGATCTCTGCCGGAATCAAGCGAGAGGCTGATGCGCAAGGCCAAGTCGATAGCAGTTGCGGCCGCAAGGAAAAAACGCGTCAGTAAAAATTTATGGCTTATCGCGACGATTGCGGCATTTGCAATGTCGTTTATATTTCCCAGATATTTCGCGCAATTTCTGGTTGCGGCTCTGATACTGGGTCTTAAGTGGGTTTCAGAAGGCGAGAATGCCCGCACTCTCATAATGGTTCTTGACGCCTGGCGCCATCATTCCAGCGAAAAAGACGAGGAGATAAGGGAAAAGATAAATAAAAGGTTTTAGTTCGAGTTTAAGCTAAAACAAGATCCTATATCTTGAAAGGCTTGATAATTGCTACTATCTATGGTGACTGCTCAAAGTAACAATTTATACGGGGGAAAAATGGAAATAAGAGAAAAGGAAGTTATGACTTCAGTCGGCAACCAGCCTTTTTTCTGCTCATGGAGCGGGGGCAAGGACGCCTGCCTTGCTCTTTATCGCGCTATGCGGCAGGCAGGCAAACCTCGTTTTCTCCTGACAATGCTCGCGGAAGATGGGCGGCGGTCGATCGCTCACGATCTTCCGCTTGGTTTGATTTGCAAGCAGGCCTCGGCTTTGGGTATTCCGCTTGTTACTCGCGTCGTTTCATCCGGCAATTATGAAACGGAATTCATCTCGGCTATTAGTGAATTCAGGAGAGATGGAGTCAAGTCCGGTGTTTTCGGCGATATTGATATGGAGGTCCACCGTGAATGGATAGATAGAGTTTGTTCGTTGGCGGACATCCAGCCATACTACCCGCTTTGGAAAGGCCGCCGGCGTGATTTGCTCAAAGAGCTGTTTGAAGCCGGTTTTAAAGCGAAGATAGTTGTTGTTAAGGAAGATCTTTTAGATGGGCGGTTTTTAGGCAGGATTCTGGACGAGGCTGTTATTAGCGATATCGAGAAGAAGGGTCTTGATGCTTCGGGCGAAGCGGGTGAATACCATACGGTGGTTACGGACGGGCCGATTTTTTCTTTATCTCTTAAGCTTAAAACGAGAGGATGTGTTTCGCGCAATGGACGCTGTTTCCTGAATGTAGACGCGATATAAGCCAGACATCGACTAACATCTCTGGATTCCTTGATTAAGAGACTGGGACATAACCCTTTTTCTTGACTAAATAGATCAACATATTGTAGTTGCCCAATTCCCGCCAGAGGCGGGTCTGCCTCAGGCATGATATTGGGCAGATATATTGCGCTCGATAAATCGAGCAACTACATTGTGTTCCAGTCTGCAAGCCGCCTGCCTGCCGAAGCTTTTTGGCGTAGGCAGGGGTAATTACAAATGCTAATTTGGACAGCAATGATCGGAGGCATATATGGAGATAATAACAAAGTCATTCGAGACTAAGAATGGGCTTGTTGAAGGCGCGCATATAAAGTGGACGGGATTTAGCGTTCTTATGGTTACCGGCAGAAAAGGGTTTTTGGTTTGCGGGGTTTTCGATTTGGAGGCTATTGAGAGATTTAACGCTGCCGCGGCGATGGTCGAGAGCGCGCCCGATAATCCTATCGGCACACTCGAGAGATTTCCAAATAGAAAAATAATGAGAGTTAACGCGAGAGCGCAGGCGTTGGGCATAACGGTAGGGATGGATGTTCAGAAAGCGTTTGAGGTGATAGCATGAGAATAACGGCTTTTAATTCGAGCCCTCGGGCGAGTGGCGGAAACACCTATATAATGGTCGAGGAATTTTTAGGTGGCGCGAAAGAAGCGGGCGCC
The DNA here is from genome assembly GCA_043798215.1 of Candidatus Omnitrophota bacterium. Lineage (GTDB taxonomy): Bacteria > Omnitrophota > Gorgyraeia > Pluralincolimonadales > Pluralincolimonadaceae > JAZDOX01. Next base: position 4,152 of record JAZDOX010000065.1, read on the forward strand.
GATGTTAAGCATGTTCTTTTGGCGGAAAAAAATATAAAGCATTGTCTTGGCTGTTTTGCCTGCTGGCTTAAGACGCAGGGAAAATGTGTTATTAAAGATGATATGGAGGTTCTTTTAAATGAATTTATAGATTCAGATATAGTTGTTTTTGCCACCCCTCTCTATGTTGATAATGTTACCGCAATAATGAAGGGTTTTATGGACAGAATTATTCCTATAGTCGAGCCGCGCATCGAGGAGGATGAACAAGGTGAAAGCAGGCATCCGCTCAGGTTTGGCAAATCGCCTAAGATCGTCGTTATCTCGAATTGCGGTTTTCCCGGTCAAAAGAATTTTCAGGTCTTGAAATTATTATTCAAGAGAATCGCCAGAAATATGAGTTCGGAAGTTATGGCGCAGATTTATAGAGATGAGGGGGAGCTTTTGAGGCGTCATCCTCTAATATTAAAGCCTTTAATCTGGAACTATAAAAGGTTGTTGCGGAAGGCAGGCAAGGAAATAGTCGTTAATTCAAAAGTTTCCGACGAGACTATTTCCCAGTTGGGGAAACCTCTTATTGCGGAGAAGGACTACATAAAAGGCGCGAATCAAGCCTTTGAAAAGCTGTTGTCCGAAACAAAAACTTAGACGGAGAGATTGGTATGACTATGTCGTCCGATTACAAGAAAAAGGCATTTCAGCTCATCATTTTTTTTGGCCTGATAAGCCTTTTTGGCGATATAGTTTATGAGGGCGCGCGCAGCGTGAATGGCCCGTATTTAAAGACATTGGGCGTCAGCGCTGCCGTAGTCGGGTTTATCGCGGGGCTTGGCGAGTTTATAGGTTATGCCATACGCATGGTTTCCGGTTATTTTGCCGATAAAACCAAAGCATACTGGGTTTTCACTTTTTTGGGATACGGGATGCTTGTTTCTGTCCCATTGCTTTCCTTGACCGGCGTCTGGCAAGTTGCGGCTCTTTTCATAATAATGGAAAGGCTCGGCAAGGCGTTAAGGGCTCCGGCAAGGGATACTATAGTCTCGCAGGCGTCCAAACAGATCGGGACGGGTTTAGGTTTTGCGATATCCGAAGTTATGGACCAGATAGGGGCTTTGACCGGCCCGCTCATCCTCAGCGGGCTCTTCCTGGTCGTAGGCGCGTCCGGCAATGAAATAGCCAAATACCAAAGAGGTTACAGCCTTTTCTGGATACCGTTTATCCTCGTGATGGCCTGTGTCACGTTCGCGTTCATAAAAGTCCCGAATCCGGAAAAACTTGAGATGGTCATAAAGAAAGCCCCTGAGCCGGACAAGTTATCGAAGACCTTCTGTTTTTATACGGTTTTTTCTTTTATCACTACCATGGGTTTTGTGAATTTCGCGCTTATAGGCTATCACTTCAAGGCAAAGAATGTGCTCACCGACGCGCAGATACCATTGTTTTACGCGGTTGCGATGGCAGTTGACGGCGTCGCCGCCTGGTTCATCGGCACACATTATGACCGGCTCAAAAAGAGGAGCAATAACGAAAAGGCCGGGCTTGGCGCGCTGCTAATGATCCCGCTTTTTTCGGTCTTTATCCCCGTCTTCGCTTTTTCCATGAATTTTACATTCGCCTTAATAAGCGCTGTTATATGGGGGGTTGTTATGGGGATACACGAGACGATCATGAAATCGGCTATCGCGGACCTCACCCCGATGAAAAAGAGGGGGACAGGTTATGGTTTATTTAATGCCGCCTATGGTCTCGCGATGTTTATAGGCAGCGCTTTGATGGGCGTGTTATATGATTATTCAATAGCCGCTCTTATTGGTTTCGCGGTATTTTTACAGATCTTGGCGATACCCGTTTTCTTTATGATGAAAAGAGAAATTTTACGGCAGGTCGTTTAGATTGCGCGCAAGGTTTCTTTTTGGTATAGTAAAACCAGTTTCATAAGCCATTACGGCAATTCGTCATTACCCGACTTGATCGGGTAATCCAGACTTGCGTGACTGGATTCCCCGCATAAAGCGGGGAATGACATTTGCTAATTTGGATATAGTTAATAAGGCAATAAAAATATATGGAAACGGAAGAAAATTTAACATGGGGCAAGCGTCTTAAGAAAATTTTCATCGGCGGAGCATATAGTCCTTACGACACAAAACTCTTTCAGAAGCTTTCCCTCATAGCTTTTTTCGCGTGGGTTGGGGTGGGAGCCGACGGGCTCTCCTCGTCTTGCTATGGTCCGCAGGAGGCGTTTCTGGCCTTGAAAGGGCATACCTATCTTGGGATATTTGTGGCGCTCGCCAGCGCCGTCACGGTATTAGTGATAAGCGCCAGTTATTCTCAAATCATAGAGCTGTTTCCCGCGGGCGGCGGCGGTTATCTTGTGGCAAGTAAACTATTAACGCCTACCGTTGGAATGGTATCGGGTTGCGCCCTGCTCATTGATTATGTCCTTACTATAACCGTTTCTGTTGCCAGCGGCGCAGACGCCCTTTTTAGTTTCTTGCCTGCCCAATTGTTACAGTACAAATTATTATTTGCCGCCGCGGTGGTAGTCGTTCTTATTACCTTGAATTTAAGAGGGATAAAGGAGTCCGTTCTCGTTCTTATGCCGATATTCATTACTTTTGTGATTACTCACGTCTTGCTTATCGTTTATGCGCTGGGCACGCACCTTATGAATTTTCCGGCTGTGATTACTGCGACCAAGAATGATTTAGCTAATTCCACGGCCACGCTTGGCATATTTGGGGTATTTTTTCTTATAATGAGAGCTTATAGTATGGGCGCCGGCACGTTCACTGGTATTGAAGCGGTGAGCAACTCTGTTCCGGTATTAAGAGAACCTAAGGTTCAGACAGCAAAAAAGACGATGAATTATATGGCTTTCTCGTTGGCTTTTATGGTATTGGGCCTTATGCTGGCATACATATTTTACGGGCTTAACCTGCAGGCGGGAAAGACTCTTAATGCAGTTTTGGTCGAGAATGTGATTTCTTCGTGGGGCAAGGATTTTGGATACGTTTTTCTATTCGTAACGCTTATTTCAGAGGCCGTTTTGCTTTTTGTCGCGGCGCAAACGGGTTTCATAGACGGCCCGCGCATATTATCCAATATGGCTTTGGACAAATGGGTTCCGACAAGGTTCGCTAACTTGAGCGACCGTTTTGTCACGCAGAACGGAGTGCTTATTATGGGTATCGCGGCGTTGGCAATGATGCTTGCTACGCGCGGGTCTGTGGCGTTTCTGGTGGTGCTTTATAGTATAAATGTATTCATAACGTTTGTATTATCGCAATTGGGTATGGTAAGACATTGGTGGGAAAACAGGAAAAAGCTTGATTCCTGGCGCAGGAAAGCTCTGGTTAACGGCGTGGGTTTGGCGCTGTCGGCTTTTATACTCGCGTCGGTTGTCATAATAAAATTTCACGAGGGCGGGTGGGTAACGCTTTTTATAACAGGGGCGCTTGTCTCGGTGGTTATTATTATAAAACGCCATTATGAGCATACCGCGAAACTCCTCAAGAGATTAGATAACCTGGTTATGGCGGCGGGCTTCTCAAGCGCCGAGACGATACCCGGCATAACAAAAGAGAAAGAGGCTGAGTTTGACCCGGAAGCCAAGACCGCGGTTTTACTCGTTAACGGGTTTAACGGTATGGGACTTCACACTCTCTTTAATGTATTTCGTTTATTCGGCGGCGCGTTTAAAAATTTTGTATTTGTCCAAATTGGCGTTATCGATGCCGGAAATTTTAAGGGTACCGAGGAGATTGAGAAGCTCCAGAATCACGTGGAAAGCGAGATGGAAAGATATGTGGATTTTGTCAAGAAACACGGTTATCACGCTGAATCCTGGCATTCCCTCGGGACTGATGTTGTCGAGGAGGTCTCGAATATGGCGCCCAAAATTGTTGAACGTTTCCCGCAGGCGGTATTCTTCGGCGGACAGATAGTCTTTCCCAGAGAAACGTTCTTATCTCGTTTATTGCACAACTACACCGTATTCTCTATGCAGAGGAGATTTTATCATCAGGGGATACCGGTTGTGATCCTGCCCATTCGGGTTTAAGGCATTGAGGCTATTCTTGCGCAATTATGCGGTTTAATGAGAATTCCTGTAGGGAACGGGCCTGCCCGTTCCGTTAATGAAATGCAGGGCGAGTTCCCTGAACACGCCGAAAGACGAATACGTTATACCCAATTATATTTAGGGAATAATTCAAATCGTAGGGGCGAGGTCGCCTCGCCCGAATGAAAATATAAATAATAAAATAATCGGGCGCGCCTGCCTTGCCGGTAGGCAGGGAAACCGCGCCCCTACATTTAGACAAATCATCGCGTATTTTAAATATCAATCTTGCTTCTTGTCCCGCCCCGACAAATTTCTTTACAAACGTAAAAACGCGGTGTAATATTTATGTTGGGTTTGCGCGAAATGTCGCAAAAAGCGAATTCGTATATTATATGTTAGCCCTCTAAAAATTATGAACGAAGATTTAGAATATAATCCTGATTTTCAGAAAAAGCGTTGGTTAGGCTATTTTGATTTGCTTGGGACAAAAAACCTAATGTAAGACAAGGGACGGTTCTGCCGCTAAAGCTAAAACTGTCTCTGTTCGTGTCATTATTTTTAACCATGAAATCCGATTATCTTCTTTTCTTTTGCGGGCGGCGGCTCAAGCAACTGTTTTATGGCTTGAAATACCACAGCAAATTGTTTATCGTATTTTTTCTCCATCTCTTCGATTTTGCGCTTTAGATTTGCATTGGTTAACAGCATTCGTTTTAATTGAATAAATGCGCGCATAATCTGGATATTTACCATAATAGCTCAGTTGCTGTTTAATACACCCGATAACATAGCTATTCCCTGTTCTGTAAAGGCATAGGGTAAGACGGTTGAATGTTTCATAGAATTGAACCGGTCGCAAATTGCGACCGGTTCGTCTTTCTCGGATTTAGTTAACCGTAGCATAAAGTCTTCAGGGAATCGCTTAATATTACGTTTTACCTGCTCATTCAATCTTCTTGTCGTCACCTCGTACAATTGCGCTAAGTCCCGATCCAACATTACCTTTTTACCCCCTATTACAAAAATCTTACTGGTTATTACTTCTATGGAAATTAAGTTAGTCATAATTATTCTCTCCTTTCTACTGTAGTGCGTTGTAAAGTTAATTCTTGACAGTTTGTCATGCCCGAATGCTTTAATCGGGCATCCAGACACGTCCATTTCTGGATTCCCGCTAAAAGATTGCGGGAATGACAACTGGTGGAAACTAATTTTACAATGTAGTAGTAGACGCAAAAAGGCATAATTTTCTTTCAAGTATTTTAGAGTTGAGCAGGGGAGGGCAGAAAGGATTTTGAGATGAGAAGATATTACTTTTTTGAGATTGCTTCACCCCTTCGGGGTTCGCAATGACAATTTTGAAAATATCTTAGCAAAGTTTGATGGTTTACCAGCCCGATGGTTTACCATCCGTCCCCCTACGCTAAAGCTTCGGGGGATAAATAGCCCGATGGTTTACCATCCGTAGCCTATAGTATTTTCTACGTTAAGGCGTAGGATGGTGCCAAGGGAGGGAATCGAACCCTCATGCCCTTACGGACATCAGTTTTTGAGACTGACGCGTATGCCAGTTCCGCCACCTCGGCCTGTTGGCAAGTAGCAAATGGCTAATTGCCAAATAGTAGATTGTAACATAAATTCATGTTAATCCTTGAAGACAGCAACTACTTATTCTTCGAGCGAACGACCGTAGGGAGTGAGTCGAGAAGTTCTGTTGCCATTTATATTCGTAGTTCTCGACTCGGCAGCGACTTTATTGTTCGAGCATTATCGAGAACTTAAAGTCGCTGCCTCGCTCGAACAGTATAAAATTTATGCTACAGTGCAATAGTATTACTTCATTGCTTCTCTTGTGTTCTTTACAAACGGCTCTATAAGACTTAAGAATTCCATAGGAAATATATATTTAGTGGACGGGCTCTGGCCCAATGCCTTAAGCGTCTCAAGATACTGAAGCGAAAGCGTCTTGGAATCCACATTTTTAGCGACCGCGAATATTTTATCCAGCGCCAGCGAAAAACCCTCAGCCCTTAATACAGCAGCTTGCCTGTCGCCTTCAGCTTTCAATATCGCCGACTGCTTTTCGCCTTCGGCTACTGTAATAGCCGCGGCCTTGGTGCCCTCTGCCTCGGTTACGACCGCGCGGCGCGTTCTTTCAGCGGACATCTGCCTGATCATAGCGTCCGATACGTCCTTTGGCGGCAGGATCTCGCGGATTTCGACAGTGGTTACCTTGACACCCCAGCGCTCTGTCACATCATCAAGTTTCTGGCGAAGGACCTGGTTTATCTGCTCGCGTTTTGACAGGACTTCATCAAGTCCTAAGTCGCCGACTACAGCTCTCAAGGTAGTCGTAGCAATACCCTGCGATGCCGCGGCGAAATTACCGACCTGAATCACGCTTCGCGCGGGATCAAACACCTTCCAGTATATTAAAAAATCTATCGATATGGGCGCGTTATCTTTTGTGATACAGGTTTGCTGCGGTATCTCAAGAAAAAGCTCCCTTAAATCAACCGTGATAGCTTGATCGAGAACGGGAATCAAAAACACTATTCCCGGGCCTTTTTGTCCGATTGATTTACCAAGCCTGAATACGACAAGCCGCTTGTATTCCCTGACTACTCTAATCGAATTCGCTAAAATAATTATCGCGAATAACGTTAAAAATAAAGCAATTATTCCCGGCATCTTGCACCTCTCTTTTTTAAATATTCCTCTTAACTTTTAATACCAAACCGTCAACAGTGACGACTTTTACTTTTTCGCCATTTTTTACGCTTCCTTCGACTGATTCAGCGTTCCAGTCCTCGCCGCTTAGATGAACTATTCCCTTCGGCGCAAGATCGCTTTTTGCCTCACCCACGGAATTTATTAGGCTCTCAACGCCTGAAGCGGATTTTCTTTTCTGAGCTTTTATAATCAGCGGTATGACAAACGCCATAAGGCTGGTAGTGCTTATGACCATTGTGGCAACCAGCGCTTTAGAGAGTTGTATGAATAATTCAGCTGATTTAAAGAGAATGAATGAACCCAAGGTAAGCGCTAATATTCCGCCGAATGTCAGGATGCCGTGCGTGGGCGCCTTTATGTCAACCACAAACAGTATAACACCGAATATGATTAAAAACAAGCCTGCGTAATTTACCGGAAGCGAGCCGAGACCGTAGAGCGCCAGTATCAGGCATATTCCTCCGAGGACGCCGCCGACAGAAATCCCGGGGGTCGCCAACTCAAATATTATGCCGTAAAAACCGATGATCAAGAGCATATAAACGATATTTGGATCCGTTACGCTGTGAAGCAGGCCTTTTAACGGATTAAGCTCAATGGTTTTGATATTCGCGTCTTTAGTCTCAAGCCTAAAGGTTTTTGACCCCTTTTCTATAATCTTGCCGTCAATCTTCTCCAGGAGATCTTCGCGGTCAACGGCAATAATGTCAATAATGCCGTCCTTGAAAGCCTCTTTTTCGGTCAGGGAAATGGATTTTACGACCAAATCTTGCGCGATAGCGATATTTCTGTTCTTCTTCTCGGCGATCGCGCGCATAAAAGAGGAGGCGTCGTTGGTAACTTTCTCGGAGGCGAAAGCGCCTGTTATCTCAACCGGATGCGCCGCGCCTATCGTTGTCCCATCCGCCATTGCCGCGATATCCGCCGCCAATGCCACAAACGCTCCAGCGGAAGCCGCTCTTGAGCCGGACGGCGAGACATAAACCGCTACCGGCACGGAAGCCGTAAGTATCTTTTGAACGATCTGCCGCATAGATGATTCAAGGCCGCCGGGGGTATCAATCTCGATTAAGAGAAGCTGAGCCGAGTCTTTTTCCGCGGAATCCAAAGCGTCGGACACATACTGCGCGGTTATAGGGTTTATCGCGCCGTTTATCTTGATGACCTCGACTGCCGGTTTATCGGCGGCGAAAGCGGTTACGGCGCTTAATGCGGCAAACGCGGATATAAAAAAAGCGAATAATTTGTTTCTCATAATTTTTCCTCGAATTCTTATTTAAGAGAATAGCAGTTAGAGCAGTTTTTGTCAATTATATTGACGAAAACGCGCGCAAGTGGTATTATTTTATTTCTATGTGGGGCTGTAGCTCACCCGGAAGAGCGCTTGCATGGCATGCAAGAGGTAGAGGGTTCGATCCCCTCCAGCTCCACCATCCTTCGCCTTAACGTAGAAATACTATAGGCTACGGATGGTAAACCATCGGGCTATTTATCCCCCGAAGCTTTAGCGTAGGGGGACGGATGGTAAACCATCGGGCTATTTATCCCCCGAAGCTTTAGCGTAGGGGGACGGATGGTAAACCATCGGGCTATTTATCCCCCGAAGCTTTAGCGTAGGGGGACGGATGACAGGCCATATTTAGTTAACAGTTTGCAGATGACAGTTGACAGAAAAGATTAGATCAGGGGCAATCCAAAGGACACTACCCACAAAATCGCCAAAATCATCGGCATTAGTTCAGACAATTATGGAACCAGATAATTTTCAAAAAAGTTTGTTGAAACATACGGAAAATTTTCGTAAAGTTTTAGCAACCTCCTCCGGCGACTGGTCGGTTAAAGGTTTTATTGATGTAGCAAAAAACATTTATACTATCTCAGTTGACACAAAAGTAGTGTCAAAGGTTATCGAGTTGATGATGTTTCCTGTTTTGCAAAAGTTTGCAAAAGAAAATGGTTTTGAAATGCATTTTTGCGCCGAACAAAACCATTACCCCGATGTTACTCTCATAACGAAAGATAAACAGAAAATAGCCCTTGATTTAAAAAGTACTTATCGGAAAAATGATGATACAGTTTCTGGTTTTACTCTTGGCGCTTTTACCGGCTATTTCCGTTTTAGAGATTCAAAGAAAAATATAACTTTTCCCTATAAAGAATATAGCAGGCATTATATTTTGGGTATTATTTATACCCAGCAAGAAGATTTAGTAGATGAAGACAGAGTTTATGCGATTGACGATCTTGAGGAGATTTTATCGGTAGTAAAGGATTTTGATTTTATAGTCCAGGAGAAGTATAGAATCGCAAAAGATAGACCCGGAAGCGGCAATACAAAAAACATCGGTTCTTGCGTTAAAATCTCAGAACTCAAGGAAGGTAGCGGATCCTTCTCGACGTTAGGTGTTAAAGTTTTTGATGACTACTGGATGAGTTATATGACGCTGGAGATGGCCCGAAGCGCAAAACTGAAACGACCGCCATATTCTAATCTTAAAGAGTATTTGAAGTACCGCAACATAAAGAATATTTAGCTATGTTAAATGTTGATCAACCACAATCGCAATTATTTAATGAATTGCTGATAAAGAATGGCGGTATTTTACCCTCCACTCGTTATCAAGGAAGCAAATATAAAATTCTTAAATGGATTGATTACTATACCAAAGACTTGGATTTTGATTCGGCGCTTGACGCTTTTGGCGGAACTGGTTGCGTAGGCTATATGTTCAAGAAAAGAGGCAAGCAAGTTTTTTATAATGACTCTCTGAAGTTTAACCATTATGTTGGATTGGCTTTAATTGAAAATGAAAGTGTTATTTTGAATGACGATGATTTGGATTTCATTCTGAAAAAACAACCGAAAGTAAAATACCCTTTTTTTATTTATGATACGTTTCGCGATATTTATTTTACGGATGAGGAAAATAAATGGCTCGATGTCGTTATTACAAATATTAGGAAGATAGAAGATAAATATAAACAGGCCCTGTCATATTATGCCTTATTTCAGGCTTGTATAATCAAGCGGCCTTATAATTTATTTCATCGAAAAAATCTCTATATTAGAATGGCGGAAGTGGAGAGAAGCTTTGGAAATAAAAAAACTTGGGACACCTCGTTTGAAGAACATTTTTTAAAGTTTGCGGAAGAGGCGAATAACGCTGTATTCGACAACGGTAAAAAAAATGAGGCATTTCATTCAGATATTTTTGATTTAAATATTCCTGAAATTGATCTTGTTTATATTGATACTCCCTATATTTCAGCAAAAGGCGTCGGAGTTAACTATTTTGATTTTTACCATTTTCTCGAAGGCATTGTTTTTTATGATCAATGGCCGGAGTTGATAGATGCAACATCGAAACATAAGAAGATCAAGAATGGAAAAAATGAATGGTGCAATAAGGGTAAAATACACGGAGCTTTTGAACGGTTATTCGATAAATTTAAGAATTCTATTTTAGTAGTTTCCTATCGCGATGACGGCACGCCGACGATTCAAGAACTGGAAAATATGCTTAAAAAACATAAAAAATCGGTTGAGATTAAAAAGTTGGATTATAAGTATGTTTTGAGCAATGAAAACTCAAAAGAGGTTTTAATTATAGCGCAGTGATTTAAACTACTTCGCGAGAATAAGATTATGAAACTCGGTCTTCACGTATCCATAGCGGGGCATATTTACGAAGCGGTTGACAGGACCGCGGCGCTGGGGTGTAATACTTTCCAGATGTTCAGCAGGAATCCCCGCGGATGGGAAGCGCTCACCCTTGTGCCGGAAAATGTCGAGGAGTTCAAGAAACGGCGCACCGAGAAGAAGATATCGCCTGTCGTAGTCCATATACCATATCTAATTAACCTCTGTTCGGGCGATGACGCCTTGTGGAAGAAATCCGTCAACGCATATGTTGAGGATTTAAAACGCGCTGATATGCTTGGAGCGGATTATTTCGTTACCCATCTTGGAAGTCCGAAAGAGAAAGGCCGCAATTACGGTATCGAGAGATTTTCAAAAGGGATGATAGAGGCGGTAACGAAGGCGAAGCCGAAGCTTACGATACTTCTTGAGAATACCGCGGGCGGCGGGGATTCGATCGGCTCTAAGTTCGAGGATATAGCCGAGATAATGGATAAAGTCAGGGATAAGACAAAAGTCGAGTTGGGCATATGCCTTGATACCGCGCATATTTTTGAGGCGGGTTTTGACGTCAGCGATAAGGATGGGCTTGAGGCCGCGCTTAAAGAGATAGATTCGCTTGTGGGCGCGGAAAAGATAAAGGTCATACATTTTAACGATTCTTTGAGCGAGTTGGGCTCGCACAACGACAGGCATTGGCATATCGGCAAGGGAAAGATAGGCGTCGAAGGGATGAAACGCATAATCAACCATTCGAAGCTGAAGGATTGCGCCTTTATTCTCGAGACGCCGAAGAAGAAAGACGGCGACGACAAAATGAATTTGGCCGCGGCAAGGAAGATGAGAAGAGATTAGCAGATTTTTAATTTGTTCTATACTTGAAATTTAATGTCGAGCGCAGATAGAAATTAAGAATTTTGTAGGGACAGGGCCCTCGGCTTCGCCGAGAGGCGAGCTTGCCCCTGTCCGCTGTTTGTAATTATCAAAAGGCGATAGGGCGACCCCGCCACAAAGCGTAGGCGGGCAGGCGCAAGGGTCGCCCCTACATCGGTAAAACCGACCGGTGCGGCGAAAGACGAGAAATAAAAAAGTAAAATTTATATTATGTATGATTTCAAAGAAATAGAAAAAAAGTGGCAGGCCGAGTGGGAGAAGCAGAAGCTATTTGAGGTAACGGCGGATCCCAAAAAGAAGAAATATTATCTTCTTGAGATGTTTCCTTATCCCTCGGGAAGGATTCATATGGGCCACGTTCGTAATTACACGATAGGGGATGTGGCCGCCCGTTTTAAGATGATGCAGGGATACAATGTCCTTCATCCGATGGGATTCGACGCTTTCGGCCAGCCAGCCGAGAATGCCGCGATAAAGAATAAATCCCATCCCGAGGCATGGACTATAAGCTGCATCAACAATATGAGAGATCAGTTAAAGAAGATGGGTTTTTCTTATGACTGGCAGAGGGAGGTTTCCACCTGCCTTCCCGAATATTACCGCTGGAACCAGTGGATTTTCCTTAAGATGTATGAGAAAGGCCTTGCTTATAAGAAAGCTTCGATTGTCAACTGGTGCCCGGATTGCGAGACGACACTCGCCAATGAAGAAGTTATTGACGGCAAATGCTGGCGATGCAAGAAAGAAGTTGAGCAAAAAGAATTAGAACAATGGTTTATCAGGATAACCGCCTATAAAGAAAGATTACTCGATGACCTTGCCAAGCTTAAATACTGGCCTGAACGCGTCATTACTATGCAGAAGAATTGGCTTGGTAAGAGCGAGGGCGTTGAGATATTCTTTAAAGTTCAGCGGACAGCGGATAGCGGACAGCGGACAGCCCAAGAAGAGATTATCCCTGTTTTTACGACGCGGCAGGACACTATATTCGGGTGTACTTACATAGTTTTGGCGCCGGAACATCTGTTGGTGAAGAAATTAATTCAAGGAAAACCCAACGAGAAGGAAATCCTGGAATTCATAGATAAGGTTTCGAAGAAAAGCAAGGTAGTGCGTATGGCGGCAGATGTGAAAAAGGAAGGGATCTTTACTGGCGCATACGCGATAAATCCGGTAAATAACGAGGCAGTCCAGATATGGGTTGCCGATTATGTCCTGATGGAATACGGCACTGGGGCGATTATGGCGGTACCCGCGCACGATCAAAGAGACTTCTTATTCGCGAAAGAACATAATTTGCCGATGAGGATTGTCATTCAGCGGTCAGCGGTCAGCGGTCAGCGGTCAGCGGACAGCGGACAGCGTTCAGCGGACAGCGTTCAGCGGACAGCGGACAGCGTTCAGCGTTCAGAAAAAAACTATCCGCTATCCGCTATCCGCTATCCGCTGACAGAAGCCTATGAAGGCGATGGAGCGCAGATCAATTCCAGGCAATTTGATGGTTTATCGAATCAGGAGGGAAAGAAGAAAATTGCCGACTGGATGGAGAAAACCGGTATAGGAAAAAAGACCGTCCACTGGCGCCTTCGCGACTGGCTCATATCGCGTCAGCGTTACTGGGGAACGCCTATTCCGATGATTTATTGCGATAAATGCGGCGTTGCGCCTGTGCCGGAAGAAGCCCTCCCAGTCAAATTGCCGAAGGAAGTTGAGTTCTCGGGACGAGGGGGCAGCCCGCTTTTAGGTGTTAAGGATTTCATAAACGCCAAATGCCCTAAGTGCGGCGGTGAAGCCCGGCGCGAAACCGACACGATGGCAACTTTCATAGATTCTTCGTGGTATTTCTTGAGATTCTGCTCTCCGAAATTCGATAAAGGCCCCTTCGATAAAGAAGAAGTCTCTTACTGGATGCCGGTTGACCAGTATATAGGCGGTATTGAGCACGCGGTATTACATCTTTTATACTCGAGATTCTTTACGAAGTTTCTCAAGGATATTGGTCTCTTAAATTTTGACGAGCCTTTTCAAAAACTGCTTACGCAGGGAATGGTCCTAAAAGACGGCGAGGTAATGTCGAAATCTCGCGGAAACATCGTTGATCCGGATGATATACTCAAGAACTATGGGGCGGATACCATAAGGTTATTTATTTTATTCGCCGCGCCGCCCGAGACAGAGCTTGAGTGGGATGACCGCGGCATAGAAGGAGCGTTTAAATTTTTAAACCGCGTGTGGCGAATTCAGGAGAACTTAAAAGAGAAATCCGATATATCGCTTATCCGGTTGATGCATAAGACTATCAAGAAAGTAGGCGAAGATATAGATGAGTTTAAATTTAATACGGCCATAGCCTCTCTTATGGAATTTGTCAACGCTATCTATCAGACAGGAGCCGATAGAGAAGTGTTCTCTAACCTGATTGTAATGTTATCTCCCATAACGCCCCATATTTGCGAAGAATTATGGCGCTTGCTGGGCAATAAGGATAGCGTGCTTAAAGCGGGCTGGCCCGAATATAACCCTGACTTATTGGTCGAAGAAAATGTTACCATTGTCGTTCAGATAAACGGCAAGGTTCGTTCGAGGATGGAGGTTACTTCCGATATAGAAGAGCAGGAACTTAAGGATTTGATTCTCGCTGATGAGAAAGTGAGATTATGGCTTGAGGACAAACCCGTAAAGAACTTTTTTGTTGTTCCAAAACGTTTGGTGAATATCGTTGTTTGATTTGACGCCGCAGGAAAAAAAGGTGTTGATTGCTTTAAGCGCCTTGGCAGTCTTAGGGTTGGCCGTTCTTGGGTATAGAAATTATTTTTGCCGGCCCAAATTTAAGGTTATATCAAACGGATTAAAACCCATTGCTGGAGATTATGAAAATATCATCAAGCGCAAGAACGAGGTGAATATAAATACTGCCGATGCGAATAAGCTTCAGATCTTGTCCGGCGTAGGGCCAAAACTTGCCGAAGAGATAGTTAATTATCGCGATAGCCACGGTTTATTTCTCTTAAAAGAAGATCTTATGAAAGTCAAGGGCCTTGGCCCGAAAAAATTCGAGGGAATGAAAGAATATATTTTATTAGAATAGCGCCGCCAGTGCCAATTTTACTTGACATAAAGATGGCGGTTTGTTATAGTAAGCCACATTAGAGAGCGCGGTTTTCTAATGGGATAAAGCTTATTAAATCAAGAAGGGGATGATAAATAATGCCTACGGTTGAAGTTGGCCAAAATGAGCCTTTAGAGAAGGCTCTTAGGCGGCTTAAGAAAAAGATAGAGAGAGAAGGAATTTTAAAGGCTATAAGGGCGCGTAAGCACTACGAGAAACCAAGCGTAAAGAAGAAGAGAAAACAAATGGAAGCCCTTAAGAAAAAAAGGCTTAGCAGATTATATTAAGATCCTAATTTTAATGAGGATTTTCGTTTTTTTTATTTTGTTGTGTTTATTAACATCGACAGCTTTTGCCCTCAAAAAAGTTTTTCCTCCACACACAGAAGTCAATAGCTCTGTCTCTAAACATACCTTTGATAACGGCCTGACGTTAATTGCAAAAAGAGTTCCGACAGTTCCTTTAGCCGCGATTAGATTAGTTATTAAGACCGGCTCGGCCGATGAAGGCAGATTTTCCGGCAGCGGAATATCGCATTTTGTTGAACATATGCTTTTCAAAGGGACATCTAATCGTCCGGTAGGAGAGATAGAGAGGCAGATAAAATCTTACGGCGGTTACATCAATGCCTCCACTTCCTATGACACCACGGAGGTTTTTCTCATAGTAAGGAGCCAATACCTTAAGGAAGCGCTGGAATTATTGGGCGACCTGGCCTTTAATCCTTTGTTTGACGAATCCGAATTTCTGAAAGAGCGGCAGGTGATTTTAAATGAGATACGTATGAACAGGGATGATCCGGCTAATCGCGCTTCACTGCTCTTGTGGGAAAGCGCCTATCAAATCCATCCCTACAGATATCCCGTGATAGGCTATAAAGAGCTTTTCGAGAAACTTAACAGAGAAGATTTAATCGAGTATCATTCAACCCGCTATGTCGCGGGTGATTGTGTTTTATCCGTTGTGGGAGACATCGAGCCGCAGCAGGTCATAAAGACCGCGGAAGATATTTTCGGAAGACTGCCCCGCAAGGTTGCGGTTCCGGCGCCGTTGGTATCCGAACCTTTGCAAATGTCAACCAGGATGGTTGAAGAAGAATTTCCCGGCCTAAAGATAAGCTATCTTTTAATCGCTTTTCACAGTGTTGCGTTGGCGGACGGCGATTTATATCCGCTTGACGCGCTTGCGTCCGCGATCGGAGATGGTGAGAGTTCCCGCTTGTATGAGAGGCTGGTAAAACGGAAAAAATTGGCGTATTCGGTATCGGCCTATAATTTTACTCCCCGGCAGCCGGGTTTATTTATTATAAGTATGAGGCTCGAAAACGAAAATATCGGAAGAGCGGTGTCTGAAGTCTTGGATGAGCTTGAAAAGATACGGCGGCATTCTCTTTCTTGGGCGGAACTGAGAAAAATAAAAAGATCTGTCGTAAGCGGGTATATTTATGGAAATGAATCTATCGAGGAGAGGGCCGAGGATTACGCGTCAAGCTGCGCCTTAACGGGAGATTTTGATTTTTCAAAGGCGTATATTGAGGGGATAAATAAGGTAAACGTGAAAGATATACAGAGGGTCTCCAGCGCCTATCTTAACCCGTCTAATTTGACAGTTGCCGTTATCAATCCTGAAAAGAGCGCGCCGGCCAAAGAGTTTAAACCGGATGTTTTGGCAGAGGCTAAAAAATCCGATATAAAAAAGATAGTTATTCCTAATGGCGCAATATTGCTCACGCATGAAGACCACTCTTATCCGGTTGTATCCATAAATGTTTTATTTAAAGGCGGTGTTCTCGTCGAAAATAAGGCGAATAACGGGATTACGCGCCTTGTCTCAAGGATGCTTCTTAAGGGCGCGGGGTTTCGTTCTTCCGAGCAGATATCGAGAGATGTTGAATCGCGCGGAATTAGTTTGACCGGTTTCAGCGGAAAGAATTCATTCGGAATTTCACTGAAGTGTCTAAAAGAAGACATTGATTTTTCTTTAAGGCTGTTGTCCGACATACTTAGCAATCCCTCTTTCCCCGAAAGAGAAATGAGGATTTTAAAAGATATTCAGGTTGCCGAAATTAAATCTCAGGACGAAGACGTGTTTAGCGTTGCCTCTAAGGAGCTAATAAAATCGATATTCAAGACGCACCCATACGGTATGACCGATTTGGGGACCATCGAGTCAGTAAACAATCTCCAGAGGAATGATCTGCTGGATTATTGGAGGCATTTTGTGAATGGCGGCAACGCCATTATATCCGTATTTGGCGATATTGATTTTGGCAGAAATCAGAAGAAAATTTCGAAGGCTTTTGGAAAGCTCAAGCGCGGTAATTTCACTTCGGCAAAAGCTAAAGGCGAACCGCCTCAGGCCGCGCCGCGGCGGCTGATAAAAGAGATGCCTAAAGAGCAAGCCGTATTGATGATAGGCTATCCCGGCGCCGATGTGAAGAATCCGGATACATACGTTTTAGATATTTTAAACTCAATCCTTAGCCGGCAGGGAGGGAGGCTGTATATGGATATAAGAGAAAAACTCGGGCTTTCTTACACATTGGGTTCTTTTTCTGTTTTTGGCATAGACCCCGGCTATAACGCTTTTTATGTCGCCACTTCGTACAGCAGTATCGAGGAAGTGGCGAAGCTGGCGCTGCGGCAGATTAATATGATGAAGCGTGAAGGCCCCACACAGGAGGAGATGGAGCTGGCAAAGAGCGATTTGGTAGGCGCTTATTTCCGCGCGCTTGAGATAAATTCGGAGTTGGGCTTTAAGGCCGGATTAGATGAGTTATACGGGTTGGGTTATGACAATGTCTTTAAATATCCGGAGATGATTTCCGCTGTAACCGGCGAAGACGTTATGCGCGCAGCCAATAAATATTTTGATGATGAGAGGTTAAATGAAATTATGATTATCCCAAATCAACCCAAAAGCGCGGTTTTGTCCGCGGAAGAAGCGAAGTAGGCAATGGCGAGCATAACACGGAATCCTGCCGTAGCGGGACAATTTTATCCGGCAAGCGCCCCGGCATTAAAAAAAGAAGTGGAAAAATATCTTATAAGCGGCGGGGAAAAAATTAAAGCTATTGGGATTGTGTCGCCGCACGCCGGTTATATCTATTCAGGGCCTGTGGCGGGAGCGACATTATCTGCCGTTGAGCTTGAGGATACCTGTGTCATTATAGGGCCAAACCATACAGGGCAAGGAGCCCCCTTTTCTATAATGACTGAGGGTGTTTGGAGAATGCCTTCAGGCGATTGTCGTATAGACGAAGAACTTGCGAGGTCTATTTTGGGTAATTCCGGTTATTTGCGGGAGGATATCCTTGCCCATAGGAATGAGCATTCGATAGAAGTTCAACTGCCTTTTATGCAGGCATTGAGAGATAATTTAAAGATTGTTCCTATGGTTTTATCGGACGCGAAGATAGAGGTTTATAGGGAGATAGGAAAGGGCATTGCCAAGTCGCTCATAGAGAAGAAAACAGCAACTATAATAGCCAGTTCAGATATGACTCATTATGAATCCCAGGAAGCCGCGAATAAAAAAGATAAGATGGCTATCGAGGCGATATTAAGGCTGGATGAAGATGAGTTAATGCGGACGATTATAAAACGCGGCATTTCGATGTGCGGCTATGCTCCAGTTTGCGTTATGCTGTCCGCCGCTAAGGAATGCGGCGCGAGGAATGCCAAACTTATAAAGTACCAGACCAGCGGAGACGTTACCGGGGATTACGGCGCCGTTGTGGGATACGCGGGGATTGTGGTATATTAAGCGTGATATAAAGATATTATAAGGTTATTGGTTATGGCGTAAAAACGCGGATGCTATCAAGACAGATTGATAACTATTGTTATGTAGCATTAATTTATGGTAATCCTTGAAGATAGCAAACGCTTATTCTTCGAGCGAACTCTCCGTAGGCCTGCCTGCCGGTAGGCAGGCATATTTATAGTTCTCGATTCGGCCGGTGGCCTCACTCGAACAGTATAAAATTTATGTTACAATGCAATAGCGCGCCGCAGCACAAATTTATTACTGTCGTTTAATTTAAGCAGCAGTATAAAAAGAGAGGCATGAAAATTTATGGAATTTAGCGATAAAACAGGCGATTCTCATTTCGAAACGGATCCGGATTTTAACATTTTTGTCACGAGCCTTGGAATGCAGGCGATGATATTTATGGGAGAGATGATCAATCCGATAACGAACCAGACTACTATCGAATTGTCCCGCGCCAAATATCTGATTGATACTATCGCCATGATAAAAGAGAAGACCTCGGGCAACCTCAAGGCCGATGAGCAGAAATTGATTGATGATATTTTATGCGGTTTAAGACTTAAGTTCGTGGAGAAATCGAAGTGACACTAGTCAATGTTATATTTTTGTTGATTGCTTTCACGTTTATTCTTATCTTGTTGTATTTATTAAAACAGATAAGAAAACTGCCGCGCGATGTTACCTCCGGCGTTGCCGAGACGTTGAGCGCGACAACAGGCGCCTTAGGGGATATAAACAGAGGTTTGGGAGAATTGAAGATAAGGGGCGAGAGATTCGAGGATTTTGGAAAGGCCATAAATGAGATTGGCAATCTATTAAGGCCCCCGCAGATAAGAGGCGTTACGGGAGAAATTTTGCTGGAAAAAATCTTATCTGATATGCTCCCATCGGGCGCGTATAAGATGAAGCACTCTTTTATGTCCGGCGAACAGGTTGATGCCGTGATAAAGTTCCGCGAGTTTATTCTCCCGATAGACTCAAAGTTTCCTCTGGACGCCATTAGGCGTCTTTTTGATTGCGAAGCCGAAGAAGATAAGCGGAGATGTTACAGGGATTTTACTCAAGCGGTCAAGAAGCAGATCGACAGCATCTCCAGGAAATATATTTTGCCGCAAGAAAATACTTTTGAGTTTGCTTTTATGTACGTCCCTTCCGAGAGCGTTTATTATGAAGCGGTTGTGAGAAGCGGTTCCTGGGGAGAAGACAATGTTTTGTTGTCTTACGCGGCAAAGAATAGAGTTTATATCGTTTCTCCGGCAACCCTTTATCCCTATCTGTCTACGATTGTGCATGGCCTAAGGGCTTTTAAAGTCGAGGAGAACGCCGAGCAGATATTTAAAAGCATAGGCGCGCTAAGGAAAGATTTTGAGGATTTCAGGGTTGTCTTCGAGGTTGTTGGCGGGCATTTAAGCGATGCCTATAAAAAATATATTTCAGAAGCCGCCAGACGGTTATCGAAAGTAGAGACGGATCTATCCGGCCTCGAGCTCTATCGCAAAGAGAAAGAACTGCCTCAGCCGGCTGTTACGGAAACCAGCGAGGTTTTAATCAAATGAAGGGCAGTATATCTTTTTTGATAAGAACGGCAATTAGCCTGGTTTTCATTGGAATTTTAGTTTGGTTTGTCAGAAAAGACATCCCTGACATAGTAATTGCTTTAAAGAGCCTTAATCCGCTCTTTTTTCTTATAGCGGCCATCTTGAACATCTTCTCTTTGGCGGTTATCTCCCTTAGGCTTAAGAAAATCCTCTCTTTTCAAGGCGTGAATATTAAACTTAGGGAAGCTATTTATCTGAACTTTATAGGAAATTTTTTCAATAATTTTCTCCCCACATCCGTCGGCGGCGATTTGGTAAAAGGCTATTATGCGACTAAAAAAAGCTCAAAGAAGCTGGAGTCTTTTTCCGCTATTTTTTTCGATAGATTTTTCGGGTTTCTTTCTATGGGGCTTTTGGCTTTTTTGGGGGTATTGTTCTTGAATAAGCATATAAAAGACTCCAAATTGTTTTGGGGCGCGGTTGTTTTTTCGGCTGGAGTTCTCCTTGTTTTTATATTATTTATGAATAAAAATTTAACTAAGAGGCTTTTTTCTTTCGCGCTCAAGTTGCCGATCTTTAAGGAGGGCTCCGGGTTAAGGAAGCTTTATAACGCGCTTAATTCCTATAAAGAGCATAAGGTAATGATGGCTCAGCTTATAGGCATATCGCTCGCGGCGCAGATGATAGCGGTACTGGCGATTTATGTTATAATAAGGAGTCTTTCGCAGGAGATTTCGTTTTTGAATTTGTTTCTTATAATTCCATTAGTCTCAACGGCGTCAATGATGCCGTCTATAAACGGACTCGGCGTCAGAGAAGGCGCTTTTGTATATTTTTTGAAGGAGTTCATAAGCAAGGAGTCGGCTTTTGCGGCGTCCTTGCTCTATCTTGGCCTTATCTTGATAATAAGTTTTATAGGCGGGGTTTTGTATCTTTTTTCCGCCAAGCTTTATAAGGTTTCTTTGAGAACGGAAATGGAAAGCTGATGCTGGATTCCGAATTGTTACAATGTACTAGTGCATTGTAACATAAATTTATGGCAGTTTCTGAAGACAAACAAACACTTATTCTTCGAGCGAACTCTCCGCAGGCCTGCCTGCCGGTAGGCAGGAAGTGAGTCGAGAAGTTCTGCTGTCCCTGTCTGCGTGCGGAACGCACAGGCAGAGGCAGGCATATCGGGACTGTTGCGAAATGCAACAAAAGTGTCATTGCGAGCGACCAAAGGGAGCGTGGCAATCTATTTCTCCGACGACAAGAAAAGATTGCTTCGTCACTTCGTTCCTCGCAAAGACACACAAATGGTATTTCGCAACAGTC
>JAZDOX010000069.1:0-18447 GCA_043798215.1 Candidatus Omnitrophota bacterium
CTGTACCACCATGGTACTGACCGTACCTTTGGTATACAGTTTACCTTATGATCATATAGATCACAAAAGGTCGCAAGCCTTATAGGCTTCTTTTACGACCTCCTCGGAAGGGAGGTTTCTTTTTCATATTACCATTCTGACTCTGAGGCTTCGAGCGCCGTCATTCTGAGGCGAAACCGAAGAATCTAAAAACAGAGATTCTTCGCCCCGCTGGAGCCTGCCCTGAGCGAAGTCGAAGGGGCGGGACTCAGAATGACATTTCTCAAATGATGCGTTGCGGAACAAGCGAAGTCAAACCACGCTGGGGTTTGACGAGCGGCGCGACGAAAAAATATCAAAATTATTCCTTTACACCCTCAACTTCTTGTTCTTCTCCGAAATTTCCTTAGCCAACTTTCTTTTAAATCTTCTTAACTTTTTCGCGATCTTCGAATCGCTTATTCCCAGAATCTCAAGCGCAAATATAGCCGCGTTCTTGGCGCCCGCGTTTCCTATCGCCATTGTCGCGACAGGAACTCCGGAAGGCATCTGCGCTGTGGAAAGAAGTGAATCTATGCCTTTCAAACTCTTGGTCTCCATAGGAACACCGATGACCGGCAATCTCGTAAGCGAAGCGAGAACACCGGCTAAGTGCGCTGCGCCGCCAGCGGCGGCTATTATGACTTTTATGCCGCGCTTTCCGGCCGATTTCGCAAAGGTATGAACAAGCGCCGGACTTCTGTGCGCCGAGAGTATCTTTAACTCGAAAGAGATAGCGAAATCTCTTAAAACATCCAAACAACCCTCCATCACAGGCAAGTCCGAATCCGAACCCAATATAACCGCTATCTTCGGTTTTGTCATCGTAACCTCTCTTTCAGCGAACAGCGTATAGCGGATAGCATACAGTAAAAGATTTTTCTATACGCTGTACGCTAAACGCCATGCGCTTTTTTTAGCGCCCTATAACCTATATCTCTCCTGAAATACATTCCATCAAAATCGATAAGATTAACGGCATTATAACATTTATCCAGCGCGTCTTTTATGCTGTCTCCCAAAGCCGTTATATTCAAGACTCTGCCCCCATTAGTAACTAATCTGCCGGCTGCCGGCTCTGGGCTCTGGACTAATTTGGTGCCGGCGTGAAATACGTACACATCCTTGAGTTTTTTGAGGGCGTCCAGACCTTCTATCTCAAAACCCGTTTTATACTCGCCAGGGTAGCCTCCGGAAACCACAACTATAGAGACACAGGGCCGCTGGTCCCATTGAAGTGAAATTATATCTATTTCATCGTCAATCGCCGAGTCTATCAGGTCTACCAAGTCGCTTTTCATCCTCGGAAATATCGCCTGTGTTTCAGGATCTCCGAATCTGCAATTAAACTCCAGGACTTTCGGCCCTGAAGCGGTCAACATCAAACCCGCGTATAAAGCGCCTTTGTAAATAATCCCTTCCTCGCGCAGTCCCTCTATCGTCGGCTTTATTATGCCGGACATTATACTATTTAAAAGCGCCTCGGAAACTGCCGGAGCCGGAGAATAAGCCCCCATTCCCCCTGTATTCGGCCCTTTATCATTATCGTAAAGCCTCTTATGGTCTTGCGCCGAAACAAGGCTAACCGCGTCCTCTCCATCCGTAACCACAATTATCGAGGCTTCTTCTCCTTCAAGGCATTCTTCTATAACAACCTTTTTGCCGGCTTCCCCAAAAACCTTCTTTTCCATAATATCGCTTATAGCGGCAAGGCCCTCTTCTCTGGAATCGCAAACAATCACTCCTTTGCCGGCCGCGAGCCCGTCGGCCTTAACAACAAATCTGCCTCTAAGTCCCCTTATGTAATCCTTGGCTCTTTCGCTCTCGGAAAAGACCTCAAAATCAGCGGTAGGAATATTATTCTTTTTCATAAGCTGCTTCATAAAAACTTTGCTGGACTCTATGCGCGCGCCTTTTTTATCGGGGCCGAATACCCTCAGACCCTTCTCGTTAAATCTGCCCGCGATATCTTTGGCAAGCGGCGCTTCGGGCCCAACAACCGTTAAATCTATCTTCTGAACGAAAGCGAAATCAAGAAGCCCTTCTATATCATCGGCGCTTATCTCAACACATTCGGCGAGTCCAAAAATGCCGCCATTTCCGGGAGCGCAATAAATCTTCTCCGCCATTTTTGACTGCGCCAACTTCCAGACAATCGCATGCTCTCTGCCGCCTGATCCCACAACTAAAATCCGCACCCCGTCAGACCTCCTGTAAATTATACCTATTTGAACAAGCTCACGAAAAGATGAGCAACCCAACCGATATCACCTTTTACTGCCACATTGTAACATAAATTTTATATTGTTCGAGCGAGACCATTGGCCGAGTCGAGAACTAACTATAGATACAGATAACAACAGAACTTCTCGACTCATCCGCCTCAGGCGGATTCGCTCGAAGAATAAACGCTTGCTATCTCCAAGAACTGCTATGAATTTATGTTACAGAGCAATAGACGATACCACGCTGACTTCGCCCTTACCTTTTGTTATCGAGCCGACAATCCATGAATTTATATTAAATTTGCTGAATAAAGCGCGGGCAGTATCGAAATCCCCCAGAGAAATAACCAAGATCATCCCTATTCCCATATTAAAAGTCCGGAACATCTCCTCCTCTGCTATCTTTCCTTCTTTCTGTATGCGAATAAATATATCCGGAATGCGCCATTCACCTTTGATTATCTCCAGTTTCTTGTCTTTTGGGACAACTCGCGGGATTTTTTCCTTGAATGAGCCGCCGGTTATATGGGCAATGGCTTTTATCTTGATCTTTCTTCTTAACTCTAAAACAGGTTTAACGTAAATACGGGTAGGCGCTAATAGTTCTTCGGCTAAGGATTTCAATTTCTTTTCCGAAAATACCTTCCTGACCAGAGAATAACCGTTTGAGTGAAGGCCGCTGGACTCAAGCCCCACCACTATATCACCGATTTTCATACCGAAGCCGTCTATGAAATTTTTCCTCTCTACGGCCCCAACGCAAAAACCCGCCAAATCATATTCGCCTTCCTTGTAAAATGCGGGCATCTCGGCAGTCTCTCCTCCTATTAAAGCGCAACCCGCTTGCTTGCAGCCCTCGCAAATTCCCTTTACAACTTCTGCCAATACCCCTTTATCTATCTTGTCTGTCGCTATATAATCCAGGAAAAATAAGGGCTCAGCGCCGCAAGTCAGGATGTCGTTTACGTTCATCGCGACTAAATCGATTCCCACGGTATTATGCCTTCCGGCTAAAAAAGCTATCTTTAATTTCGTGCCGACTCCGTCGGTAGAAGACACCAGAAGCGGGTCTTTATATTTCGCCGCTCCAATATCAAAGACACCGCCGAAGCCGCCTATGCCGCCGCGCGCGCCGGGCCGGGCCGTAGCTTTCACTATCCCTTTTATTGATTCCACAAAGGTATTCGCTTTGCGTATATCAACACCGGATTTTTTGTAGGTTAAACCCATATCTTGTTGCCTTTCAAATTAGCAAATGTCATTCCCCGATTTATTCGGGGAATCCAGTCACGCTGTAAGGTGTTATTTCGTGTCTGGATTGCCCGGTCAAGCCGGGCAATGACAGTTTAGAATCGAATCTCAAAACCAATTTTTCTTATTGATTAAAATAACAATCAATTTAGACATATGATTTCGCATTTTAAGTTTTACTATTTGAAATTACTTAATAACCTTTGTATTCCGTTGCGAATTTATCCGCTTCTCCGCCGAAAGGAATCGGATAATCGCCGGTAAAACAAGCCGTGCAATAATTCTTTGGGCAAGACACGCAGCTTAAAAGCCCTTCTATGGAAAGATACCCGAGAGAGTTAACCCCCAAAAACTTCTTGATATCATCATTCGAGCGGTTGGCGGCAATGAGTTCTTTCTTGCTCGGAAAATCTACGCCGTAAAAACAAGGGTGTTTTATGGGAGGACAGGAGATTCTCATATGTATCTCTTTGGCTCCCGCATCATATAATTTCTTGAGCCTCGCCTTGGAAGTCGTGCCCCTGACTATGGAATCATCGACCACAATAATCTTTTTGCCTTTAAGCAGATGCCTTATGGGATTGAGTTTTATCCTTACATTGAAATCGCGAATATTCTGCAATGGCTGGATGAAGGTCCTGCCTATATAATGGTTTCTTATTATGCCCATCTCTACCGGAATGCCCGATTCATGCGAAAGCCCTAATGCCGCCGGCGTTCCCGAATCAGGAACCGGTATTATAAGATCCGCCTCAACCGGATATTCCCGCGCCAGCCGCTTTCCCAATTCCTGCCTTACTAAATGAACTCCTTCTCCGAAGATGTAAGAATCGGGGCGGGCGAAATATATGTGTTCAAATATGCAGTGGGCAATTCTATTGCTCTCACCGAAGGGCTTTACCGAGCGCAATCCTTTTTTCCCGATAAAGATAATTTCCCCGGGCTCGATTTCCCTTATAAACTCCGCTTCGATAAGATCCAAAGCGCAGGTTTCACTCGCTAAAACATAGGCATCGCCAAGCTTTCCAAGACATAAAGGCCTCCAGCCATACGGATCGCGCACGCCTATCAGCTGATCATCTTTCAATATCACCAGAGAAAATGCCCCCTTAATATATTTCAGGGAAGACAACAAGCTTTCTTCAAAATTTCTGTGTTCGGGTTTCGCTAAAAGATGAACTATTATTTCCGAATCCAAAGTCGTCTGGAATATCGCGCCGTGCGCCTCGAGTTCGGCCCGTAACAGCGCCCCATTGACCAAATTGCCGTTATGACCGATAGCGACTGTTCCGCGGGAGTAATCAACAACCACAGGTTGCGCGTTCTTTAAAGTGGTGGAGCCTGTTGTTGAATACCGGACGTGTCCGATAGCTATATGGCCCTTAAGCTTTGCGACCTCCTCGTCGTCGAAGACATCAGAGACGAGCCCCATTCCTTTATGAGAATAAATAGTGTCGCCGTCGAAGGAAGCAATTCCGGCGGATTCTTCTCCTCTATGCTGAAGAGCATACAGTCCAAGATATGTAAGCCGCGCAGCTTCTTTATGTCCATAGACACCGAATAAACCGCAGTATTCCTTAATTTTATCTTCCATATTCATTCACCCCTTTAAAACGAAAAACACAAAATTCTACGTATGCGGTATGCGGGTGAGCGCGTGTGCGGGTTAACGGGTAAATGTGTAACTCGCTTACCCGTGTACCCGCTAACCGGCTAACTCGCTAACCTTATTATCATACATTCTCCACGCCGTTCCTAAATATCCTCAGTCCATCGGCTTCAGTCTTGCTCTCCCCGCGTGTCCACCGCGGATGCTGTGTCGTAAATATATGCCTTTCGGGATGCGGCATCAAACCAAAAATCCTGCCCGTAATATCGCATATGCCGGCGATTCCGTCCACGGAGCCGTTAGGGTTCCAAGGAAATCCCGCCAATTTACCTTTCGAATCCACATATCTAAAAACAATCTGGCCGTTCATCCACAGCTTATCCAGCGCATCCTTGTCCGACGGCACAAATTTACCTTCGCCATGCGCCGCGGGAATATAAATTATCTCGTTTATCTTTCTCGCCCAGACACACTTAATTTGCGCATGCAAGTCAAAACTCCTTACGTTGCTTAAATATACCCACCTATCTTCATATTTGGCGGAGTCGTTTACGGTCAGCGTAGCTTTTATCTCATCGCCGTTCTCGCCTTTTCCGGGCAGCAATCCCGCTTTAACAAGAACCTGAAAACCATTACATATTCCAATTATAAGTTTTCCGTTTTTAATAAATTTGTCCAATTCCGCGGAAAGTTTATACTTAAGCTCGTTGGCAAGAACCTTGCCCGAAGCCACGTCGTCGCCGTAAGTGAATCCGCCCGGTATGGCCAGTATGTGATAATCCTTGAGTCTTCTCTCTCTTTTTATCAATTGATTCACGTGAACCCGCTCGGCGCGGGCGCCTACATATTCAAAAGCAAAAGCCGTCTCTGAATCGCAATTCGTTCCCGCCGCGCGCAAGACAAGAACTCTTGGTTTCTCTTTTATGGTTACCATCTAAGCGGCCTCTGCCACGTTTCTTTTAACTCTGAGATATCGGCTTGAACCACCGGATTCCCGTCCAATCCATAAACCATAAAATCGCCTGTCTGGTTTGTCTTTCCTGCAAGTCCAATAATGGCGCCCTTCATAATCTTCTCAAAATTATACTTGTCTTGTTCCCTGACCTCAACGATAAAACGCGCATTTGATTCAGAAAATAAAATAAAATCGTTCCTCGCGCCTTGCGCTCCTTTATACGGAACCTTGTTTAAATGTATCTCGGCTCCCTTGCCGCCCGCAAAAGCCATTTCAGCCGCGCTTACGCCAATACCTCCGTCGGAACAATCATGACAAGCTCTCACAAACCCGTTTTTTATCGCGCGACTTAACTTATCCATAAGCGACCCTCCGCTTGCCATATCAACTTTCGGAACATTATTTCCCGAAAATCCCTGCAGAGCAAAATAACGAGAACCGCCAAGCTCGTCGCGGGTCTGTCCGACAATATATATATAATCGCCGCCATCTTTAAAATCCATAGTTATCGCTTTCGCAATATCTTCAATTATAGAAATAGCCGATATAAGCAATGTCCCCGGTATAGATACACGGCGCTTGCCTACTATGTACTCGTTGTGGAGACTATCTTTTCCGGAAATAAAAGGCGTCTTGTATCCCTTCGCCGTGTCATAACAGCCATAAGCGGCCCTAACCAAGCTGCCAAGCTGCTCCGGCTGGTCGGTATCGCCCCAACAAAAATTATCTAAAAGCGCGGTTTTGTTCAAGTCTCCCCCGACAGCGATTATCTGCCTTAACGCCTCGTCTATGCAAGATGCGGCCATCCAATAAGGATCTATCTGGCCGTATCCCGGGTTTATTCCATTAGATAATACAATTCCTTTTCCTGAATCGAGCAAAGGCCTGTAAACCGCGGCATCGGAAGGCCCATCATTGGCAACTCCGACAAACGGCTTTATAACCGAACCGGCCTGAACTTCATGGTCGTATTGCCTGACAACCCACTCTTTACTGCAAACATTCCAGCTTGAGAGAACCTTAAAAAGTAAAGGCGTTAAGTCCTCCGGACAGGGAAATTTCGGCTCTTTACATATTTGCGGACGCCAGCGAGCCTGCCTCACGGTTTTCGGAAGCCCGGAATGTAAAAAATCCATGTCGAGATCGCAAACTTTATTTCCTTCATAGCGCAATTCCAGCTTTCCTTTTCCGGAAAATTCACCTATAACCGTAGCCTCAACATCCTCTTCTTTAAAAACATTGAGAAGTCTTTTAACATTTTTCTTCGGAGCCGCCAATATCATTCTCTCCTGCGCTTCGGATATCCATATCTCCGTATAGCTAAGTCCATTGTATTTAAGCGGCACTTTCTCCAAATCAACTTTCACGCCGGTCTTCTCCCCCATCTCCCCAACCGCGCTTGAAAGACCGCCGCCGCCGCAATCGGTTATAGCGTTATATAATCCCATATCCCGCGCTTTAAGCACACAATCTAACATCTTTTTTTCTTCTATGGGATTTCCTATCTGAACGGCCTGCGCGGAAATTTTTTCGGATTCCGAAGTCAGCTCGCCGGAAGAAAAAGTTGCGCCGTGTATACCGTCTCTTCCCGTCCTTCCGCCGACCAAAATAACCGAATCCCCTTTCTTTACTTCTTTGAAAGACTTGTCTTTCGGCATAATTCCGACATTTCCACAATATACCAACGGATTACCCAGATATCTGTTATCGAAAACAACCGTCCCGTTAACCGTTGGAATTCCCATTTTATTTCCATAGTCACGCACACCAGCAACAACACCCTTCATAATCCGCTTGGGATGCAAGACGCCTTTAGGCAATTTCTTAAATGGGTAGTCCGGCTCTGCGAAACAAAAAACATCGGTGCTCAATATAGGCTTAGCGCCCAAACCCGTCCCTATCGGATCGCGAATGACGCCGCCAAGTCCGGTATTGGCGCCGCCATAAGGCTCGATGGCGGAGGGGTGATTGTGCGTCTCCACTTTGAAACAAACATTATACCTTTCGTCAAAAGTTATTATGCCCGAATTATCGCTAAAAACAGACACACACCACGGCTTTTTTAATTCCTCCGTAGCCTTCATAATCGTTGACTTTAAGAGATTGTCTATTAATCTTGTTTTAGGCTTTGAATTTTTGGTCTTGAGTTGGCTCTGAATCTCTTCCTTGTATTCGATCATTCCTCTGAACGTCTTATGTCCGCAATGTTCGGACCATGTCTGGGCTAAGGTCTCGATCTCGATATCTGCGGGATTCCTGTCAAGCCGGGAAAAATATTCTTTTATCCGCCGCATCTCGGATAAATTTAAAAATAATTGCCCTTCTTCGCTTATCTTCTCAAGCTGCCTATCCGTAGTTTTTAACAAATCAACGTTAATAAGCTTAAAATGATATTTGTGAGGATTTTCGGAAATATAGGAGTCCGGACTTGTTACCACATGTTGTATCACTTTGTTATAGAGGAGCTTCTCGCTTATCATATTTAAATCTTTTGCTGAGATGTCTGCTTTTATTGTCCATCTTTTAGCCGTCTTAACTGAAGTAACGCCTTCTATTCCTAAATCCAAAATCGCCTTCTTTACACTATCTTCCACCGGATCCATTACGCCGGGATTATAGGCCACCTCTACAACAAAGCGGCCTTTTTCCCGAATCGCGACATTGCCAAGAGGGGTAGCGCTAATAGCGTATTCTTGAATGACGGGATCGCTCAATAAATCCGCCGAGATAGTATCTATATGCGATCGTCGGAGGGCGCCTTTTATTATATAAACCTGCGCCACTTCGATTGATTCAACGCCGCCTATGCCTAAATCCTCTATATCCTTCTTTATCCCGCTGGATAATGCCCCGGCAGGATTCACGCCTTCTCTGCCTGCCTGACCGGCAGATGAAACTAAACCCTCAACCAAAAATTTATCTCTTACTTCGACTCTCCAAAGCAATTAAAACTCCTTCCCGTCCCAAACAAATCTGCTTATCTTACTGAGTTACGCATAAATAATGAAAATTTTATAGGCCTATCTTTGGCCCGCTGCGGCGTTACTCCTTCTCGGCGTAGTGCGCCGACTACGCCTTCGTCGTCGCGCCTTGCATCAGGCTCAAATCTAAGCCTCTAAATCTTTCCATTACTTATGCGTAACTCAGTAGTCACGCTTAGCAACCTCGAAGAATGTGCTTATCAATATCCGCGCCCGGAACCAACTTCTTCAACGCTTCAAGATATTTCTGACTTGTTTTAGCAATAATCTCGTCGGAAAGCTTCGGCGCGGGAGGCGTCTTGTCCCAACCAAGGCTCTCCAAATAATCCCTGACAAACTGTTTATCAAAACTTGTTTGAGGTTTTCCAGACTTATACTTATCCTTCGGCCAGAACCTTGAAGAATCCGGCGTCAATAATTCATCTATAAGTATAGTCTTGCCCTCGTCCGTAACGCCAAATTCAAATTTAGTGTCGGCAATTATTATGCCTTTGGACTCCGCATAGTCAGCCGCTTTCTTGTATATCGCGATACTTTTATTCTTAACCATCTCGAAAAGCCGGTCTCCGAGTTTCTTTCTGGCGTAAGCTTCCGTTATATTCACATCATGACCAACGTCTTCTTTAGTGGATGGAGTAAATATCGGCTCGGGCAGTTTCTCGGATTCCTTAAGCCCTTTCGGCAACTTTATTCCGCAGATCTCCCCATTCTCTCTATACTCTTTCCATCCCGAACCCGAGAGATACCCTCTAACCACACACTCAATCGCGAGAGGCTTGGTCTTCTTAACAAGCATTGAACGCCCTTCCAAAAGATCCATCGAATCGCCCAGCTTATCCCTTAGGGATTCCATATCAAAAGTTATAACGTGGGTTTCCGTAAGATCTCCCGCGAAATCGAACCAAAACTTGGAGATTTGAGTTAGAATTCTTCCTTTAAAAGGTATACCATCCGAAAGAACGACGTCGAAGCAGGAGATGCGGTCCGTTGCAACTATAAGAATTTTATCCTCTATCTCATAAATATCCCGCACTTTTCCGCGTTTAAAAAATTTCAAAGGAATATTCTCAGTAACAAGCAAAACGTTCTCTTGCATCGCGTGTCCTTCCATATTTAAATCTCTCATTTTATAAAAAGGCTATAGTCCTATCCGTTTGTAAATCCTGTCGACATTCTTGACGTAATACGAGAGGTCGAAACATTCTTCGATCTCGCGCCCATCAAGCAATCGAGAAATCTCCGCATCTTCCATCAATATACTCTTAAAATCCGCGCCGTCTTTCCATGCGCGCATCGCGCATCTTTGAACCAAATCATACGCCTCGATACGGGAAAGACCTTTACCGATCAAAGCCAAAAACGCTCTCTGCGAAAAGACAAGGCCTTTTGTTTTATTTAAATTCTGCGTCATCTTTTCCGGATAAACCAAAATTCCCATAATAACGTCCGTAAACATACTGAGCATATAATCCAATATAACGCAGGAATCGGGTATTATCACGCGTTCAACCGAAGAATGAGATATGTCTCTCTCGTGCCAAAGCGCCATATTCTCCATAGAAGCGACGGCGTTAGCGCGCAACAATCTGGCCAAACCGCAGATTCGTTCGCAAATCACGGGATTGCGCTTATGCGGCATAGCCGAAGAACCCTTTTGGCCTTCCGAGAACGGTTCTTCGGCCTCAAGAATCTCCGTCCTCTGCAATGCCCTGATCTCGGTTGCGAATTTTTCAAGCGAACTGCCTATTATAGCTATTGTCGTCAAGAATTGCGCGTGCCTGTCGCGTTGCAAAACTTGCGTTGAGATGGGAGCGGGTTTAAGCTTCAGCTTTTTGCAGACATACTCCTCAACCCAGGGGTCAACATTCGCGAAAGTGCCTACCGCACCGGATAGTTTGCCATAACCTATAACCTCGCGGGCTTCCTCTAATCGGTGGATATTTCTTTTGTTCTCTTCGTAAAAAAGCGCAAATTTTAATCCGAATGTCATGGGTTCGGCGTGAACGCCGTGAGTCCTGCCAACACAAACCGTGTTCTTATGTCTCTTGGCTTTCTTGGCTAAAGCTACTCCTAAGCGTCTTAGATCCTCCATCAAGACCGCCGCCGACTCCGTCATCATAAGCGAGAGGCCGGTGTCAAGAACATCGCTTGAGGTAAGTCCCATATGTATGTATTTAGACGCGGGGCCGACATTCTCCGAGACGCTCTTTATAAAAGCGATAACGTCGTGTTTGGTCTCTTTCTCTATATCTTTTATCCTGTCAATATCGAACTTGGCGCGTTTTTTTATCTCCTGCAGGGCGTCTTTTGGAATCAAGCCTTTCTTAGTGAAAGCTTCGCAGGCCGCAACCTCGACTTCCAGCATCTTCTGGAACCTATTACGGTCTTCCCAAATTCTACCCATACGCGCAAGAGTATAGCGTTCTATCATTCTACCTCCGATAGCGCAAATAAAAGGCTCTTATGTGGGGCATCTTTACCCCG
The DNA here is from genome assembly GCA_043798215.1 of Candidatus Omnitrophota bacterium. Lineage (GTDB taxonomy): Bacteria > Omnitrophota > Gorgyraeia > Pluralincolimonadales > Pluralincolimonadaceae > JAZDOX01. Next base: position 11,524 of record JAZDOX010000069.1, read on the forward strand.
TTAGAAAACTTCATTCTCTAACGGGGTTTACCTAATCTTCTGTTATTATGAGGTGTAAACTTGAAGGATATTCCTAAAAATATTTATATCACAAGTTTGCCCCGCTGTCAAAATAAATTTGCCGCGCCCGGTAGGGGCAACCCCCTCAGGCTATGTCGCAATCTCTTTCTTCCGCTAAATGCATCAACATATTGTAGTTGCCCAATTTATTGGGCAGATATATTGTGCTCGATATCATGCCTGAGGCAGACCCGCCTCTTGCGCCAGAGGCGCATCCGCCTCGGGTGGAGGCGGGAATCGAGCAACTACATTACAACACAGTCTGAGGGACATGCCCCTACGATAATTATTTCGTGAATATGATATTGGCATAATTTGGAATATATCGATACCGTTATAAGGGACTGTTGCGAAATACCATTTGTGTGTCTTTGCGAGGAACGAAGTGACGAAACAATCTTTTCTTGTCGTCGGAGAAATAGATTGCCACGCTCCCTTTGGTCGCTCGCAATGACACTTTTGTTGCATTTCGCAACAGTCCCTTATAATATCTGGGTATTTCATCCCATACTGCCTTAATATGGCTTAATTCTTCTACAAATGAGGAGTGATTGTCACAACAACAATCTCTCCTCTCTGCTGACCGTAAAAGAAAAATATTCGATAGGCGGCAGGCGTATCCTGTTCGGCATAAACCTCAAAAACTTTCTCTCCCCGAGGCCCCTTAAACGATGAAAACTCATGCGTCTGCAAACTGGGATGGCGTGGGTTTTCTTGCAGAAATTTAAGAGCTTTGGATACCGCCTTAAAGCATTTCTCAAGATGAGCCGATTCCTTTAATTCTTTAAGGTCAGCCTTGGCAGTTGGTGTAAAACTTAAGAAGAACCTCATAACTTTCTCAAAAAGGATTCCAAATCTTCTACGCGCTCAGTTTTGCCTTCCTTAGCTTCCCTGAGACCCTTGCGGAGTTTTCCAATGACCTCAGGGTTTTGGTATACCCAAGCCTCACTGCTGGGAATAGATACCGATGGCCTTAATAAAATATCCCCATTTCTTCCGACAAAAATATGGTATGCTTCCGTCTTCATCCGCCTGCCAAGCAGCATAGTAAGCCTACCGCCTAAAGTAATCCTATATTTGGAATCAAGCGGCTTAGTCTGGTATGAGATGAATTCCTCATGAATATCAATTGTTTCTTTCTTGGCCCCTGTGTGAGATTTAAATATTTTCATATCTCCTCCTTTTCCACCTAAAGTATATACTGTAGTGGGAATGTTGTCAAGTGGGAAAGTGGCTTTTTACTGTAATGCTTGGCATTTTGTGGTTCAGGAATGATGGGCGCGACCCTACGGTAACATAGGGGCAACCCCTCGCCAGAGTTCTCTCGCTTCGCCGAGAGGCGAGCGGCGAAGTCTGACGACTATGGTTGCCCTTTATTAATTATCTCCCTGATTTACTGATAAGGGCATAACTTATTATCCCGCATCAATCTGCAATCTTTCGAGCACGGTATCATAGTAAGAGTCACTTCGCTGTTGGGAACGCCTGCGGCGATATCTTTTTCAATCTTTGATACTATCTCATACGCTTTGGAAAAAGACATATCTTTAGGCATTGTTATCTTCATCTCTATAAATTTCTTATAGCCCGCGGTTCGTGTCTTTATATCTTTGAAATTGCAGTAACAATCCGCATATCGCGCGAGGCGCACTACGGCTTCCATCTTGCTCGGCTCTTCGATCGAAACATCAAGCAGGTTCATAAAGGCCTGTTTAGTAAGTTTGACCGATGGCAGCAAGATCGCGATACTAACGAGTATGGTGACAGCCGGATCGATATACGGTTCTACATATAAATACCGGCTCCGTTTCAACAATATGGTCGCTATAAAAGCGCACGCGATGGCAGCCGATATAAAACCTTCCAAAGTATAATGGATCCCTTCCGCCCTGACCGCCGGAGACGAACTCTTGCGCGCCAACTGAAATATAAAAAATGCCCCAATAAAATTAAGGGTCAGGCTCAAGGCGCTTGAAGTAAAACCTATCCATGGAAAAGCGATATGACTCGGATGAAACAACGTGGCAATGGCTTGAAAAGACATAATAATGGCTATACCCAAAAGGACTACACCCTCCATAGCTTCGCAGACATGTTCGACCTTCCCGTAACCGTAATTATGTAATAAATCGGCAGGCTTCATCGACAATTTCAGGGAATTATAAAGAATGAGAGACACCGTAAGCCCGGCTACGGTAATTGCGAAATCCGTAGCTATCGCCAGCGAATGAACTATTATGAGCGCGATGAGCTTAAAGACAAAAAGCGCCATGTTGAACTAAAGACTAATAAGCGCAGCCCGTATCATGTATTGCTCTTTAGAGGTCATAATTTTTTCCATGGGTGGTTATTATACTTCATTATACGAATGCGGGCAAGCTGCCGCGAAGTTTGGATTTTTGTGGTTCAGGAACGATGGGCGAGTTTGGATTAAAAGCCAATTATCGGGCAGGCACGGAGACCTGCCCCTACTGCACTGTAACATTAATTTATGGCAGTTTCTGAAGACAAGCAAACACTTATTCTTCGAGCGAACTCTCCGCAGGCCTGCCTACCGGTAGGCAGGCAGGGAGTGAGTCGAGAAGTTCTGCTTTAGTCCCTGTCTGCGTGCCACGCACAGGCAGGCCTGTCTGCCCTCGGCTTCGCCGCGAGGCGAGCCGACAGGCAGGCATATCCATAGTTCTCGACTCGGCCAATGGCCTCGCTTGAACAGTATAAAATTTATGTTACAATGCACTACGATTATTATTCCAATCGTAAAACGCAATTGGTTAATTCTTAAGCTTATCCCAAACAATGAGTATGACCTTGCCCAGCAGCCAAACAGCAAAAACAATAAGGGCAACGGACAAAATAACTCTCAAGAATAATCCCAGAAGCGCCACAAACGGGAAAAGCAATATGCCCAACCCGCACAAAATAACTACCGCAAAAAGCGAAAGTAACCCCACAAGAAACGCTTTCATGTCCCCTCCTTTAATGAGCGCGTAATTTACGAACACGAAGTGTGAGTAAACTATAAGCGCGAATTAAATCCCGCACCCAGAAATTAACTTAACGACTCCTTGATTCTTGTTTTAAGCGCGCTGATTGCCGCGCCGAAATCCTTATCTTTATTTCCCTTGCTGGGTGCGGGGTCAAATTCAGCCAATATGAAAGTGTCTCATTGAAGAGAATGACTTATGTTTCCGCCGAAAGCGAGACCTCGCCGCGAAGCGGCGGGCGCTTCGTTCCATAAGCCGTGGCTTTATTTGACCTCCTTTTAGCGACAAAAATCGACATTCTAAGCAAGACTTAAATTTCAAGGATGGATTGTTTGGACAGCAATAATTGTCTTTACTATTATATCGAAATACGCTTAGCCGCGTCTACAATTAATTAAAGAGGCTTAAGATGGCGCATCTATTTATATTTCAGCCATAGTAAGATAAATAGTCGCCTGATATAATCCCACCTCTTGATCCAATGGGACTTTCAAAGAAGGCAGTTTAAGGTTATAGGTAACCGAGCCTCTTGAATTGGGCGCTGAAGTATAAAAAACTTTCGCCGCCGCGGGAAATGGAATAGCCGAACATACGTGATTAGTCCCGCCGGAGAAATTTTCCGGCTCAGAGACAGTAGCGCCGTAAACTTCGAAATTCGGATCAGATGGAATGGTTGACGTTCCCTCGGTATTGATTAAAGGAGCGGCGCAAACGCTTACTTCCCAAGTATTTCCAGTATTAGAATAACAGGTTAGGGAAATCTCTTTGTCTGATGAGGCCAAAGAACCTTGTTTTATCGAACCAAAATCAACCGCGGAAGTGGAAACATCCATCGTGAAACGCGACTCTACCTTCGCGAAAACAATAACTTGCGCTGAATCAGATTCACCGGCTTGCGCGCAATTTACACCGCCGATTAAAATGAACGCCAAAACAACGGTTAATATAAGTATTACTGAGCTACTTCTCATCGCCTTCACCTTTTCTCAAAATAGCGCCAGCGATGCCTTTGCTCAAAAAAAACCCTGTTCCATTTTCAAAACAGGGTCTTCTAAGCTCGGCAACCCAGCCACCCTTCCGGGTCTGTGGTTTTGCGTCCCATTCTTTCAAATGGTTTGCCCCGTTAGAGATTTCTCTCTACCGTGGCAAGCCTCGTTATCTCTAACGGGGTTTGCCTTTATCGGCTTGAATCAATACTTCTTTTATCCTTCAAAAAAAGTATACCACATATTTCACAAGATTCAAGCGCCCCATTGATATTGCTATTAGTAATAACTATTTTAGGGCGCAGGCGGTTATAGACAAGCATACATGGCAGACATTATAAACTATTACACTATTTACAAGATGCCATTAGATCGTTCCAATTCTTCGGTTTATACTTATCCCACTCCTCTTGCTTCACATATAGCATTTTATAAGCAATTTTCTTCTGCCGGGCATTTGCGTCATCGCACCACTGAGCAAGCCTTTTAATCTTCAATGGATCATCAAAATCCTCACGCCCCTTAGTCTCAACGATATAAACCGTCTTCTCATCCGTTTTGATAAAAAAGTCAGGGTAATAATTAGCTATTGTCCCTTCGGCATTTTCATAATCTATCTTAAAATGCACTTCGTAATAATTCTTCGCAAACGAAATAACTTCATCATCACCCAACCGTTCAAGGAAATCCGCAAATTCAAGCTCAAACTGGCTGTCTCCGACAATCCTGTTAAATACGCTTTTCTTAGGCACTAAATATACCCGGTCATTGACCACAAACGGACGGCTGCTGCTGACCTTAATATAATTCTTGATTTCAGCATCGCCAATATCCTTCACCGTTAAAGCATTGATTTCATTTTTAAAAGTCTGAATTATCGTCTTCGTAACGTCGATTTCTGAAAGATTTCTTAAGACATTCTTATCATTAAGGTCAACCTCTGCGTCAAAGAGGTGCGAATAAATAAACTCTTTAACTTTGCCGAACAAAATGTCATAACACCCAAAAAGACGAAGCTCGCGCATAATACTTTGAGCAAAGAAACCAACAGCGCTCTGATGGCTGCGGCTATTGGAAGCCGCACCATCGCCCTCTGGCTTATAGTTCGGCTCAATATTACTTTCCAGGATAGTCGTATGGTGAACCTTTTCTTCAACAACGTGCTTAAAAACAATCTCCCGTTGCTCCTGTTCATTAAACTGCTTCACTTTTAGCTTTGCATGCTTGAATCCTGAAACATTTAAATCAGATAAATTCTTATACTCCCTTTGTATTCTCGGTGTCAAAATCGGGAGCTCAATATCTAATTTTTGAATATCTTTCTTCGGGTTGTCATGGTCAACTTCAATGACAGTCGGCGTAACCGCTTTTGTCGTGCTGTCCATCTTTCGCTTTTCTAACTCAACGCCTTCCGCCTTAATCGACTCAACAAAATCCATAAATGCCGGTGTTCCAACAACACTCACATATTCTTCCACATCCTCCCGGCCAAAAAACATCCGCCTTAAGCCTCGCCCAAGCGTTTGCTCCGGTAAAATGTTTGATGCCGCTACATATGCTCGAAGACCTACTATTGTGGTAACGTTCTTAACATCCCATCCTTCCTTGAGCATTAAAACCGAGACGATCACTTGATAAGGGCTTTCCATATTATCAATGTCATTGGCTGCTTTCCGTAGTCGATTCAATTCTTCCTTTGCTTTGCCAGTCACTTTTTCCGATATATCACCGCTTTTATTCGTATGAATCGTCAAAACTTTACCGTTTAAAGCAGGATAATTCTTTTCCAAATACGTCTGCACCTCATCGCAGTTTTTCGTATCATCCGTCATAATAAACAAAATGGCTTTTTTCCCGGTCGGTTCAAGCTCTTTAGAAATCTTTTTCCATTCTTCAATACCAAGATTGATATAATCTTCGTATTTCTCAGTAAATATCGCACTCTGTTTTTCCTGTAATTTGGCCCGGCTTGCCTGATCCGGAAGAACAGGAGTTTTAACAACGCCTTGATGAATTGCCTCAACAAGCGGGTAGTCGGAAATCGTTTGCACAAACATCGATCCATTATCATGCTTCGGCGTGGCCGTGCAGTCTATCTGTAATGAGATCTGCTTACCTTTCTGTTTCAATTTATTATTTATGTCCTGAATAGATGTAAACCATGCCATTTTTGGGTCGTGAATATGGTGGGCTTCATCGTTAAAAACAACAATCTCATCAATTTCTCTTACAACCTTACTGAGCTCGACCAAAGATTTATTTGTTTTTGAAACAGGCTTTTCCCCTAAGAAATAATTCGTCAAATCCCCATCGCTGAAAGATGACTCCTTAACATCGCCTTCATAAACACGGTGGATATTTGTAAGAAAAATATTTCCAGTAGGTGAAATTGCGGTCAAATCGTCTTGTAAATGCAGGGTTATCTGAAAGTCATCCTGCCAACTTCTGCCCTCATAACCATTATCCGGCAAAACAGGATCCTGATAGAATATCTTTAAGCCATCAAAATCGGTTTTAATACGCTCAAGAACAATAATGTTCGGCGTGATCAAAAGAAAATTGCGAGATAGCTCTGATTCCGGCTCATAGAGCTTATGAAAATACGACCATGCAAGAAGCAGACTTATTACCTTTGTTTTGCCGCTTCCGGTCGCCATCTTAATAACTAAACGAAGCCAGTCCTCATCAAACATATTCGGGCTTACACGCCCCAATGAATCAAATGGCAAAAGGTCATATTTATTTCTTACCCCAGCAACATCATACAACCAGATAATAGTTTCAACCGACTCACGCTGGGCAAAATAATACCGAAATGAAAACGCATTGCCGTCCGCCCCATAAGCAAGATGTTCTTCTTTGAACCACCAGTTTAAAAGAGCCTTTGAGGTAGC
>JAZDOX010000087.1:0-51023 GCA_043798215.1 Candidatus Omnitrophota bacterium
AATGCCCTTAAATTTACCGAAGCGCAAAAGTCAGTTACGGTCTCTACCTCTTTCTATGGGACAGATAAAAATTTTATCCAAATTAGCGTTCGGGATGAAGGCGTAGGAATTGAGAAAAAAGATTTTGATAAATTATTTAAAAAATTCCAGCAACTGGATAGTTCTATGACCAGAAAGGTCGCCGGGACAGGTTTGGGCCTGGCTATTTGTAAACAGATTGTTGAGCTGCACGGAGGTAAAATCTGGGTGGAATCAGAATTGGGCAAGGGAAGTAAGTTTAGTTTTATTCTTCCGGTAGCTTATGAGGAGGCGAAGATGGGTAAGAAAATACTAGTTATTGATGATGAAGCGGATTTATGCGCCACGATAAAAGCGCAGTTAGAAGCAAGCGGGTTTAATATTTTAGCCGCTCTAAGCGGACAGGAAGGGTTGGATAAAGTTAAAGACTATAAGCCGGACCTGGTAATTTTGGATTTAATGATGCCCTTAATGGATGGTTTTGAGGTGTGTAGTAGGCTCAAAAAAGACCCTCAAACCTCTTCTATTCCGATTGTGGTGCTTACGGCGTTGGAGCATGATGATGCGGCAAAAAAAGCCCTTTCCGCCGGTGCAGAGGGGTATTTAGTAAAACCATTTGAGCAGGATGCGCTTTTGTTTACGATAAGGGAGTTTTTAAAATAGCGTATAGCGTAGAGCGTATAGCGGATAGTAAAACTAAACGCTATTCGCTAAACGCTGAAAGAAGGTAATCAAGGTGAATAAAAAGATCCTAATTATTGACGATGAGGCGGATTTTGCGGATACGCTTTCATTCTCTTTAGAGAGCAATGGTTTTGCGGTTGTGAGCGCCCCGGATGGGCCAAGCGGTATAGAGAAGTTAAAAAGCGAAAAACCGGACTTAATCATTCTTGACCTGATGATGCCCGGGATGGATGGATATGAAGTAGCTAAAAGATTAAAGGCCGATAACGCCACTTCTAAGATACCGATTATAGTGCTTACTGCTTCCGTGACTCCGGATTTAAAGCAGAAAGTTTGCTCAATCCAAGCCATAGACTGTGTAACCAAGCCCTGTGATTTGGAGGATTTAGTTGATAAAATAAAAAAGGCATTGGAGGGATAATGTGGATAGATTAAAGATTTTATTGGTTGATGATGAAATGGATTTTCTTGAGACTATGGGCGCAATAATAGAAGGTTGGGGTTATGGTTTAATTACAGCCGCGAATGGCAAGGAGGCCATTGATGCTGTAATGGCTAAAAAAGCTGACATCGTAGTCTTAGATTATATGATGCCTGAAATGGATGGGATCGCTGTTTTAAAAGAAATACGTAAAATTGATAAAGAGTTATCAGTGATTATGTTTACTGCGCATCCGGATATTAAAGCAATAAAGGGTACGGAGAAATTAGGAGTCAGCGCATTCATTCCTAAATTGAGCGTTTATTCTGATACCAAATCGGCATTAAAAGCAGCTCTTTATATGGTAGAAAAGAGGCTAAAAAAGGAGTAATCGATTATGGATAAGAAAAAAATCTTGCTGGTTGACGACGAAAAAGACTTAGTTGAAACTGTAATTTTCCAACTGGAGGGCAGTGGTTATGAAGTTATCGCTGCCTATGATGGCCAAGAAGGATTAGATAAGGCGCGTAAGGATAACCCCGATTTAATTATATTAGATTTAATGCTCCCTAAAATCGATGGTTTCAAAGTTTGTATGATGCTTAAACGCGATAAGCGTTATATGAAAATCCCTATAATTATGTTTACCGCCCGCGCCCAGGAATCAGATGAGAAACTCGGTTACGAATGCGGCGCTAACGCCTACATTACCAAACCTTTTGAGTCCGCTGTTTTGCTCAATAAAATAAAAGAACTGCTTAGCGCCTAATTCTTATTTTCTCAGACTCTATTTTTATAACAAAATATATTGGGCTTGATATCTTTTAATAATTAAGACCTCCTCGCATTTAACCTTGCTTTTATGGTAAAAATAAGGTAAACTTATTTCACTGAGCTACATATAAGTAATGAAAATTTTATAGGCCTATCTTTGGCCTGTTGCGGCGTTACTTCTCCTCGGCGTAGCACTTTGACTACGCCTTCGTCGTCGCGCCTTGCATCAGGCTCAAATCTAAGCCTCTAAACCCTTCCATTACTTATACGTAACTCAGTAGTTTTAAAATTAGAGACGCAAAATTCAAGTTGTTGCGAAAAATCCAATTAAGACGGAGGGCAATAATGGATTGGAAAAACTATCTTAAAGGATTTAAGAAGCAAGCCTCACCTAAAAAAGTTCCTTCAAAACATAAGTATCTGCCTGTATTGACGGTTATTTTACTGGTTCTTCTTGCGATATTTCTTTATGGTCTTATTTCAGCTAAAAAAGAACAAATCAAAACCCAAAAACTTGCCGTGGAAGTGGCTATGCAGGAAAAGACTGCTGAACCGGCCATTGTAAAAGTGGTTCAAGTTGAGAAACGGGATTTTGAGGATGTGCTTCCCGCTATTGGCACTATAAGAGGTTATGTTGAGTTTGACTTGAAATTCGAGGTAAATGGCGTCATAGATAAGTTTAATTTTAAGAACGGCAATAAAGTACAACAGGGTCAGATAATAGCTTTTCTGGATCAGAGGGACCCAACGGTTAGATATAATTACGCGAAAATTAAACTCGAGGAAATGAAAAAATTATATGAAATAGGCGCGATAATCGAGTCAAAGCTTAAGCAATCTGAGCTCGAAGAAGAGTTGGCTAAGATCGAATTGGAGAAGACCGAGTTAAAAGCGCCTTTTGACGGCATTATAAATAATAGAGAGGCCGAGACCGGCAAATTTGTTACCAGTAATGACAGGGTTGCCACTTTTTCGAGCATTGATGAAGTGGTTGCCGAGATCGGAATTATAGAAAAGGACATCGAAAAGATCAAATTAGGGCAGAGAGCGATAGTCAAAGTTGACGCCTATCCTAATATCGAATTTGAGGGGGAGGTTGATAATATCGCCTCCTCGTTTGAGGGTAAAAGCAGAACTCTGACCGTTAAGATAAGGATACCCAATCCGGACGAATTGTTGTTGCCGGGTATGTTCGCGAGAGTAGTTATTCATATATATGACAAGAAAGACGCTTTGGTTTTGCCTATAACCGCTCTCGAGAAGAAAGAGGAAGAATATCTGGTTTTTATCGTGGAAAATAATGAAACGGCGAAAGAGCGCAAGGTAAAGGCGGGTCATATATCCACTGAAAACGCCGTTATAGATTCAGGCTTAAGCGAAGGCGAGTTTGTGGTATTCGAGAGGAGCAGGGATTTGCTCGACGGCGATGCGGTAAAGGTCATAAAAGAGTAGCTAAATTATCGCCTCATTGCCGTTTAGCGTATGTTATTCCCTGCGCTGTCTCCGCTGGCGCCTTGTGACGGAAAGTCAGTCAGAGATTTATAGATATTATTGCTGTAGGGCTTGTTTCTCGAGACTGTGTCGTAATGTAGTTGCCCAATTTATTGGGCAGATATATTGTGCTCGATATCATGCCTGAGGCAGGCCCGCCTTTTGCACCAGAGGCGCATCAGCCTCAGGCTGAGGCGGGAATCGAGCAGCTACAATATGTTGATGCATTTAGCGGAAGAAAGGGATTGCGACACAGTCTGGGTGAACGCGCCCTACATTCTGCCAACAGCATAGGCATAATTATGGTATGAGATGATTTTTAGCGTTAGATTAATTTTCGCTTGTGGATACTAAAAATGAATATTCCTGAATTTTCAATAAAAAAGCCGGTTACCACCATAATGATATATTTGGGGTTGGTATTGCTCGGCTTTATTTCTTTACAGCGCCTTCCGCAGGAATTATTCCCGCCCGTTACTTATCCGCAGATTACTATATCCACAAGCTATCAAAATGCAGCTCCTGAAGAGATAGAGACGCTGCTTACCAAGCCTCTTGAGGAAGTGGTCGGGACGGTAAATGGCTTAAAGAAGATAAACTCCGTCTCTCGCGAAGGGCTGTCTCTTATTACTCTGGAATTTTCGTGGGATACGGATATGAATTTTGCCTCTTTGAACGTGCGCGAAAAGATAGATTTAGTCAAAGAGATGCTTCCTCGCGACGCGGATGAGCCTCTGATAGTCCGGTTCAACCCTTTTGAGTTGCCGGTTATGATCTTAAGCGTAACACAAACGGAAAAAGACACCTCTAAAGGGAGCGATTATTATCAGGCGGAGTTGCTGCATTTTTCAAAGAGATATATTAAAGACAAACTTGACAAAATAGAAGGTGTGGCGTATTGCCGTCTTACCGGAGGTCTCGAAAGAGAGATATTGGCAGAGATTAATCAGGGCAGATTATTCGCTTCCAGCATCTCCATTTTGGATGTTGACGAGGCGCTTCGGCGCGCCAACCTTAATTACCCTGCCGGTTCGATCAAGGGCGATTTTTATGAATATTTGGTTCGAACGATGGGGGAATTTCAAAAAGTCTCGGATCTTAGCGATGTCCCTGTCAGTTTAGACGAATATACAGATTACGCAAAGATGTTTCAGCCGATGGAAAAACCAAAAGAGCAGAAACGGTTGATCTTGCTTTCCGATATCGGCGTCATAAAAGACACCTATAAAGAAGTAACGAGTTATTCGAGATATAACGGCAAAAACAACGTCTCCATCTCTATATACAAACAGTCAGGATCGAATACGGTTGATGTGTCCAATAATGTTAAGAAGGCGGTGGATAAATTAAAAGATGAACTGCCTAAAGAGGTTTTTATCAAGACGATTTATGATCAGGCGGATTTTATCAAGGGCTCGATAAACGGCGTGAAGAACGCGGCTATTATGGGCGCGTTTCTTGCTTTTATTGTCTTGCTTCTTTTTCTGCAGAGTTATCGCACATCTATGATTATCGTCATTTCTATTCCAATCTCGATTATAGTCGTTTTTGGATTGATGTATATGAAAGGGATAAGTCTCAATATGATTTCTTTAGGAGGGCTTGCGCTTGGGGTTGGTATGCTTGTTGACGCATCCATTGTTGTTATCGAAAATATATTCCGCCACGTAGAAGAAGAAAAAGAGGATGTAAAAACCGCTTCTCTTCGCGGAACCAACGAGGTTATAGGCGCGATTAATTCCGCGGTATTGACCACCGTTGTAGTATTTTTGCCGATGATATTCGTTATAGGGGTGGTCGGGCAATTGTTCAAGGAGCTGGCTTTTACGGTTACTTACTCACTTCTTGCCTCTTTGGCGGCGGCTGTTACTTTAGTTCCTCTTATGTGTTCTAAAATTCCGGCGGCGGCTTATTTTATAAAGAAAAAACGGAAGGAAACCGCGCGTTACTCGGTCAGTGATAATATATTTAATGCTTTTAACAGTTGGGTCGTGAAGCTGGAAAATGGTTACGCCAAGCTCTTAAAAAATTTTTTAAAGAATAAAGAACGCGGCCTGATAATAGTTTTTGTAGTTTTTATTATAAGTTTGGCCGTATTCGTTTTTTTGGATAAACAACTTGTGCCGCGGGTGGATGAAGGACAATTTACTATTAAGTTGGATATGCCTAACGGAACGCTTCTTGAAGTTACCGACGCTTCCGCGAGAAAGATAGAAAAATTATTACTGGAAGATAAGGTCGTAAAGGATGTTACCGTTAATGTAGGTTCATCCAAGGCCGAGAAGATAGGCGAAACATTAGGTTCTCATCAGGCGGAAATTTTGGTTAACTTGGCAGGAAAGAAAAAGAGGAAGATATCAACCGATGAGTTCATAAGGCAGTTTAAAGAAAAGATAGAAAACCAGAATTTAAGAGCGGCCAACATCGAGTACCTGATACGCGGAAGCATTTTACAGGCATTAGGCGAAGAACGCGCTCCGGTTGTCATAGAGATCAAAGGTGAAGATTTAAAGACATTAGGCGCTCTTGCCGAAGAGGTTCAGGGTCAGATAAAGGATATTCCCCGCGTCTATGGAATAAAAAGCAGCGTTGAGGAGACCTCTCCCGAGACAAAGATATCCATTGTCAAGGATAAAGCGTTTCTGTATAACCTTTCGGTTGCCGATATAGCGAGAGTCGTTCAAGCGGCCTTGAAAGGATATATTCCCACTAAATTCAAGCAGGAGGGCGAGGAGATAGACATAAGGGTTAGGTTGAGCGCCGAAGACAGGGAAAATTTTTCAAGCCTTGGTCGCTTGATAATTCATTCACCGCTGGGGGTGAATCTCCTGCTTTCCGATGTGGCAAGTTTGTCTCAGGGCAGAGGGCCGTTTGCCATCAAGAGGTTAGACAGAGAAAGAGTTGTTTTGGTTTCAGCCAATCTGACCGGCGGCAAACACAGCAGAGTGATCGCCGATGTTTCAAAACGGCTTAAGAAGATAAAGATTCCTTCCGGTTACAGTGTTTCTATGGGCGGCGAAAGCGAAGAGATGAAACAATCTTTCGCCAGTTTGAGATTCGCCCTGATCCTTTCTTTTATTTTGATTTATATGATAATGGCGGCTCAATTCGAGTCGTTATGGCAGCCTTTTATTATAATGTTTTCCGTGCCGCTGGGTATGATCGGAGTAGCTGCCGCTTTGCTATTGACAAATACGCCGTTGAGCGTAATGGCGCTGTTTGGAATTATTATCTTAGGAGGGATTGTGGTTGATAACGGAATTGTTTTGATAGATTACGTGAATCTTCTGATTAGAGAGCGCGGGAAAACGGTCTATGACGCCCTCATCGAAGGCGGAAGAGTCAGATTAAAGCCGATTGTTATCACGTCCTTGACTACTGTGCTGGGTCTTGTGCCTCTGGCTTTCGGCATAGGCGACGACAGCGGCATCCAGTCGCCAATGGCTATTACGGTGATCGGAGGTATGCTCGTTTCCACTTTTCTTACGTTGCTTGTAATTCCCGCGATATATTTGATATCGTATGAAAGAAAATGATTGTAGGGGCACAGCGTGCTGTGCCCATAATAAACACAAATTGAATGAATTTATTGCGATGCCCAATCATTCTGTTCACGGAATAATAATCGTAGTGGGCAGCCCCCTGTGCCTGCCCGATAATTGACAATGGGCAACCACAGGGGGCTGCTCCTACGAATGACGAAGAACACATAAAATGTCCTTACCCCAATTTGTTATAAAAAAACCTGTTACCATATCTATGTTTTTTCTTGCCGTGCTCCTGCTTGGATTGATCTCTCTTACGAGATTACCTGTGGAACTTTTACCCGACACAAATTCAACAAAAATAACTATTATGGTAAATGTCCGCGGCGGAATTCCCCCGACCGAGATAGAAAATAGCGTTACCAAACCCATAGAGGACGTCATAAGCGACGCGAATAAACTCAAAGACATTCTTTCTATGTCCAAGGAGGGTCGCTCGGAGATTGTGCTTAGGTTCGAGCCGGGAACAAATATGGATTTTGCCACTATGGAAGTGCGCGAGAAATATGATCAGGTAAAGAATAAATTGCCGAGGGAAGTCGAGAAACCGGTTATTGCCAGATACGAAGAGACTGATGAGCCTATAGTTATACTGGCGGTAACCAGCCAGGTTTACTCGCCGGAGCTCTTAAGAAAAGTTACGGACGATAAGGTAAAAGGGGAACTTGAAAAAGTAGAAGGCGTTGCTAACGTCGAGATATATGGCGGCAGAGAGAGAAAAATTCTGGTTGAGACAAGCCAGCCGAGGCTGCAAGCTTATAGGATGTCTATAATGCAGCCCGTTAATATGCTCGGAGTAAGCAATTTAAATCTACTCGCGGGCGAAATTAAAAAGACAACCGAGAAATCTCTTATTAGAACAATAGGAGAGCTTAAGGGTATTTCGGAGATAGGCGAGTTGGGAGTCTTCGTAACAGAGGAAGGCGGTATAATCAAATTAAACGATATAGCTTCCGTAACCGATTCATTTCTTGAAGCCAAAAGCATAGCCCGTGTTAATAGCGAGCCGGTGGTCACCATTTATATACAAAAAGAGAGCGGAGCCAATACAATAAAGATTGCCGATTCCATAAAGAAGCAGCTCAGTATAATCAGAAGTAAAATAGACAAAGACATAAAGATTAATTATATATCCGATCAAGCGGATTTCATAAAAGCCGCTATTAAGAACGTCATTGTCGCCCTTATTATAGGGGCAATATTATCCGCTATCTGCCTATGGTTTTTCCTGAAAAATCTAAGAGCCACTTTCATTATAGCCATATCAATTCCTATATCGGTTTTAGCCACTTTCACCTTGATGTATCTAATGAAAATAAATCTAAATGTAATGACCTTAAGCGGTTTGGCTCTCGGCGTAGGTATGCTGGTGGATAATTCGGTGGTTGTCATAGAGAACATAGTCAGAAAGAATGAAAGCGGAATGAACCTGACAGCCGCCATTATCTCGGGAACTGAAGAGGTTATAATGGCTATCGTAGCTTCCACCCTTACTACGGTCATCGTCTTTTTTCCGCTCGTTTTTGTTAACAAGAATATTCAGACGCTTTACAGCGGCTCCGCCATGACGATAGTATTTTCGCTTTTGGCGTCGTTGATTGTGGCTGTTTTTTTAGTGCCTATGCTTGCTTCCAAAATTAATATTGAAATAATGAAGGGAAGAAGATTAAATAAATTATTGATGTTTTACAGGAAGTTTTTCAGGCTGGCCCTGAAGAATAAGGGGAAATTTTTGGGAGTCGTGTTTCTTTTATTTTTGGCGGCCCTGTTCGGGCTTACCAGAATGGACAAGGAATTTATAAGTCCTTTTGAGGAGGGGAGGTTTACGGTTTTTGCGAAATTGGAAGCGGGCGCCAAACTGTCTTTGATGGATGATATGACGAAGGAAATTGAAAAAGTCGTCTCTTCCGCTCCCGAGCTTAAGACTATGACGGTGCACATAGAGGATTGGTCCTCGAGGATTTATGTTAACTTAAAGCCTCTCTCAGAGAGAAGAAGAAGCGTAAGCGAAGTTATAGACTGGCTTAGGCCTAAACTGAAAGAAATCGAGAAGAAATATAAAGGGGGCTTTGTCTATTTTTCGGAGGCCCAGGAAGGCAATAAGTCAAGAGAACTTATTATTGATTTATTTGGCCATGATTATAACGTGATAGATAAGCTTGTCTCTGAGGTTGGCGGAAGGGTTGCGGAAGTAAAGGGTATGGTTGATATTAAAAGATCCATAGAGGAAGGCAGGCCGGAGTTAAGGATTATTGTGGATAGAAAAAAAGCGGCTATGTATGGCTTATCGGTAGAGGATATCGCCGATAATCTGCACGCTATGTTAAGAGGTCTGGTTGCCACCTATTACCGCACCGAAGGCAGGGAGATAGAGGTTATAGTCCGTTTAGATGAAAAATATAGAGATACGGTGGATAAAGTCCGAACATTAACTTTAATCGGAAGCGAAGGCCAGCCGGTTTACTTAGAGCAGGTAGCCTCCATTAAATTCGACATAGGCCCTTCTGAAATATGGCGCAAAGATAAAAAGAGAATGATCGAGGTAAGCGCCATATCTTCCAAATTTTCCTTGGATAAAGTTATCGCGAAACTTAAGACTACACTTCCCGCTATTTCTTTTCCCAAAGACTACTTCTATAGGTTTGGAGACAATTACGAGATTATGCAGAGAAACAAAAGAGAGCTGTCTTTCGCGCTTATCTTAACCCTTCTTTTAGTATATATGATAATGGCCTCTCTCTACGAGTCATTCTACTACCCTTTGATAATTATGCTTACCGTGCCAATGGCTATGATAGGCGTTGTTAGCGCTTTGTTAATTACCCACACACCTATAAATATAGGTGTCACTATCGGCTCTATGGTTTTAGGCGGTATAGTGGTCAATAATGCGATAATTCTTATTGATCATATAATAAACTTATTAAGGGGTAAAGGCTTTAATCTTTATAAAGCTGTTATAATAGGTTGTGAAGACAGGTTAAGGCCGATTTTAATAACGAGCTTGACTACGATATTCGGAATGGTGCCTCTTGCTGTTTCCAGAAGCGAAGGCTCGAGTTTGTGGGCGCCGTTAGGCGTTACCGTCATAGGAGGGATGATAAGTTCCACGTTCCTGACTTTATTTATTATACCGGTGATTTTGATCATTTTTGACGGCGCCATTTTATTTTTTAGAAAAAAATTTAGGCTTGGCGCTTAAGAAAGCGGATAAAGAATCCACGCGTAAACCGAAGGTTGTTAACCAAACCAGCCATCTTTTGTCTTGACAAAGATTTTTTTTAAGGTATGCTATAGTTCTAATAATGGCGACGGGACAACAAAATATCAGAGGAGGTGCGGGATGAATAACTGTAAAGAATATGGATTGCTGAAAACAGTCGGTATTTTATTTAAAATATTCGCTGTGTTGGCGCTGGTTGTGGGGTTAATAAGTTTTATTTTGATATTATTTGGAGGAAGCAAAGCCGCCGCCGTTTCAAGAACGGTGTCCATAATCTGGCTTGTGGCCGGCGCGCTTTACGCCACAATTTTTATTATGCTTTCCGAGATAATCAAGGTTTTGATAAGGATAGAATATAATACCAGAAAGGCCGAATCTGCTCCGGTATGTCCTTCTTCAAAGAGCGATAACTAACGCCTATTACAGCATATAAATATGAATAACAACGAGAATTTCTTTAGAACTCTAATCTTGGGACTGTTGCAAAATGCCATTCTTTGTCATTCTGAGCGAAGCGAAGAATCTATTCATCGTCGAGATTCTTCGTCCGGAGCCTGCGCTGAACTAAGCGAATGCGGCCTCAGAATGACGCGAAATTACGTATTTCGCAACAGTCCCATCTTAGCCGCGAGAGGATCAATTCTGTCCGTTTTAGGATCTTTTGTTTTAGCGCTGGTTTACGTAACTCTTTTTGGAATAGTATGTTACGCTTCGGAGGCTGTGGACGGGGCCAATAAGGGTGTGTTAGACGTAGAGAATTTTTGCCATTCCGGCGATGAAAAAGAAGCCGTGGCTTCTGAAAATTTTGGGCTTAGTCTGGATGACTGCGTTGAGATAGCCATCGCGAATTCAAAGGATATAAAGATCTCCTCGGAAAAGATCATACTGGCTAAGATCAAGAAAACGGCGGCCATCAGGGATTTATTTCCGACTCTTTCCCTTTATTGGAATACTACCAAAGGAACCAAATCTGATATCAGCGAAGATTATAGAGGAACGCAATATGGCTTAGATGCCGAACATGAGATATGGCCGAGAGACCAAATGGACTACTCCTATAAACAAACTGAAAAAAATCTTAAATTTAACGAAACCGATTACAAAAGAGTAAAGAGCGATCTTATCTATGAGGTGAAGAAGACTTTCTTTGAACTTGCGAAAGCGAAAAAGAACTTAAGCGATCAAAAAAGCATTTTGGCGAAGGCTTCCGAGTTGTATGATTTGGCGCAAAAAGAAAAAGCCTCGGGACTGATAAGCCAATTGGAGTTTCTTAAGTCCCTGTCTAAATATAGGGAGGTCGACAGCGAAGTCAATACAAAGGAGTACATTGTGAAATTGGCAGGGGTAAAATTGCGCAATGTCTTAAGGCTTGATGACTCGACTTATGCCATAGACATAGACGATGGGAATTTATTTACCGATAAGGACAAGAGTTTTTTTACGGTAAAAGGCGATAGCGATGAACTTTTGAACTCTTATGTCGAGACGGCTTTGCTTAACAGGCTGGAAATAAAGATGCAAAAGACCAAAGTTGAATTTTATGAATATGGAAAAAAGGCTGTTGCGGGTAAAGGCAAGCCGAAGATATCATTTGTCGGCACTTATAAGAAGGTCGGCGATGCCTTTAAACCGAACACGATAGATTTTAACAATGAATGGTTTGTGGGCGCTAAAGTGGCTTTTCCATGGTTTGGCAATACTCTCGAGTACACCTGTCAAACCGGAGTCAGCGTTCCGAATAGAACTTCCACGTATTCCACGTTTAACGAGTCTGATGTCCAGAATCAATCCATCAAGCTGGGGGTTATGAGCAATCTGCCTTATTATTATGAACGCAAGGAATCCGAGATCGCTTACCAGTCAGCTTTAAAAGAAGAAGAGGACGAGTCCTTTAAGGTAATTTTAGAGGTAAACGAGTCTTTCTTTGGATATAAGGATGCGGTGAATAAGGCTATGGCGGCGGTCGACAAGCTCAACTTTGCGATTAAGGAATTGGAAGTATCGGAGGTTATGCGGGCTTCCGCCGATGAGGCAATATCTCAATCTTTAGAATCGCTTTCCGGCCTGCAGCAATCCAAGGTTATTTATAACGAAACTTTATTTGGATATTATGTTTCCATATTGGAATTAAACAAGGCCGTCAATAAGGATGTAATATCTATCCAATAACGCGCAAGGAATCCACCCAGAAGGTAACCCTGAAGGATAGATTTTTCTGTATCTTCCAAGGGAAGGCCTAACCCAACTTATTCCACATAACCGTTCCCTGCCCCCGATTTTTCTTTACAATTTTTTAAAAAATCGTATAATAGTTATAAGTATTAAAATATTTTTGAAAGAAAATCCCTCGGGGCTTCGTCAATTAAGGCGAAGCCATTTTAACCAAAGGAGGGTTAGGGATATGGTAAGAAGAGACGAAAAAGAAACAAAGAAGGATGAGAAGCAGGAAAAGGGCAGGGGAGTTGAGCGATTAAAAGCTCTTGAATTGGCGTTAGCTCACATTGAGAAGCAGTTTGGCAAGGGTTCTATAATGAAATTGGGCCAAGAGACTCATGTAAAAGTGGAGTCTATACCCACGGGCTCGCTTTCTCTCGATATGGCTATAGGTGTTGGGGGAATTCCAAGAGGCCGCGTTACAGAGATCTACGGCCCTGAATCATCAGGGAAAACGACGCTTACCCTAAGCATCATATCGGAAGCGCAGAAACGCTCGGGAGTCGCCGCTTTCATAGACGCCGAGCACGCTTTTGATTCGTCATACGCGAAGAAATTGGGAGTTAATTTAGACGATCTCTTGATATCGCAGCCGGATTCCGGCGAACAGGCCCTTGAGATATGCGAAACCTTGGTTCGTTCGGGAGCGGTGGACATCGTGGTAGTGGATTCGGTTGCCGCTCTTGTTCCCCGCGCGGAGATTGAAGGCGAGATGGGTGCGTCGCATATGGGGCTTCAGGCGAGATTAATGTCGCAAGCCTTAAGAAAACTGACTTCCTCGATAAACAAATCCAATACATCCGTGGTTTTTATCAACCAGATAAGGGAAAAGATAGGTGTAATGTTTGGCAATCCCGAGACCACGCCCGGCGGCAGAGCCCTTAAGTTCTATTCTTCGGTAAGACTTGACATAAGGCGCATAGATACCATAAAATCCGGAGATCAAATTATCGGAAATCACGTTAGAGTCAAGGTTGTCAAGAATAAGGTTTCTTCGCCTTTCAGACAGGCGGAATTTGATATAATTTATAATGAAGGAATATCGAAGGCAGGCGATTTAATCGAGTTAGGCCAGGATTTGGGTATAATCCAGAAGACAGGAACCTGGTTTACCTACGGCGACTTGAAAATGGGCCAAGGGAAAGATAATGTAAAGGGTTATCTAAAGGAAAATCCAAAAGTTTTCTCCGAGCTTGAGAAGAAAATAAAAGAGAAGATGCTTGTTTGATTCCTAAGGTTAAATGACCCGTTACCGATTTGTATTGGGTTTGAAAGGAGAGGTGATCAAAGTGCATAGACGTTTTTTTTCAGTTTTTTTGCCGACGTTGATTTTTTGTATTAGCGCTTTAACGGCGATATCGCCTGTCATCTACGCCCAGGCAGGCATTAAATATGCCAAGGAGCTTGAAAGCGCTTTTGTTCAGGTCGCGGACGAGATAGGTCCGGGGGTGGTTTCTATTTCTACGGTTCACACCGAGAGACTTTCGGCAGGTGGATATATGTCACCCTTTGGGGGCGATGAAACTTTCAAGCAGTTTTTTAGGGATTTTTTTGGAGAATTGCCTGAACGAGAATATCAGCAAAGGGGATTAGGCTCCGGTTTCATAATAGATGCCGACGGTTATATCCTGACTAATGGGCATGTTATTGAGGGAGCGGACAAAATTGAAGTAACATTGTCCGATGGCAGAAAATTTCAGGCTAAGGTGAAGGGCGAAGATGAGAGGGCTGATTTGGCGGTGCTTAAAATTGACGGCGCGAACGATCTTCACGCGCTGGGATTAGGAGATTCCGATAAAGTAAAGATAGGGCAGTTTTCGATTGCTGCCGGAAATCCATTTGGGCTCGCGGCCAAGCCCACTGTTACTGTCGGAGTTATCAGCGCTCTTAATCGTTCCTTGCCGAGAACTTCGCTAAGAGATCGCGATTATTCTGATTTGATCCAGACCGACGCGGCTATCAATCCGGGTAACAGCGGCGGGCCGCTGGTTGATATTGATGGCGACGTTATCGGCATAAATGTGGCGATTATATCAACGACGGGCGGCTATCAGGGCATCGGTTTCGCGATACCTATAAATACAGCCAAGAATATTCTGGATGATTTAATGGAAGGAAAAAAGGTTTTATACGGATGGATAGGCGTGAATGCTCAAGATTTAGACGAAGGTTTGGCTAAGCAGTTTGGCATTTCTGAAACTTCCGGCGTTCTTGTATTCAAGGTTTTAGATGGCGGTCCAGCTGAAAAAGGCGATATGAGAACCGGCGATGTCATAAAAACTTTTGATGGCAAGGAAGTAGGGAATATGCGGGAATTGCTGAAAATGGTCGGAAGGGCGCCTGTGGGAAAAAAGGTGAAAGTTGGCGTCTTGCGCGATAAAAAAGATCTTACCTTGGAGATAGAGATAGGGCAAAGGCCGGGAGAGTTAACGGAATGCGCCGAGGCGCCTTTGGGCAATTGGCGCGGCATCGAGGTTCAAGACTTAAACGCTGAAACTGCCAAGCGTTATAATATAACCGAGAAGAAAGGGGTTGTAGTCGTTAATGTCCAGCCCGGCAGTCCCGCCGACTCGGCTGGCTTAAGCCGCGCAGATGTAATTCTGGAGATAAACAGGCAGCCTGCAAATAGTCTAACTGAATATAACAGTATTATAAAATCGGCTAAAGGAGATGCCCTTGTCTTTACCTCAAGAGGTTATACCGTTGTTAAGGAAGAGACGCAGGAATCAGGCAAAGATAAGAAGCCTTGAGAAAAACAAAGAGATGTTCGAGACGGCGGCCCCGGACCCGCTTAGCCGCCTGTCTTCTGTAGCTTTAGCGAAGAGGGATGCCCTAAGGCTTTTAAGGTTCAGGCCCAGAAGCGTCAAAGAGATAAGCCTAAGGTTGAAGCAAAAAAGGCACAGTGATTTAGTAATCGCGGAAATTATCGAAGAGTTAAAAGGAAAGAACTTCTTGAATGACGATATTTTCGCGAAGCTTTGGATAAATGAAAGACTATCTCTTAAACCTTCAGGGAGAGCCCTGTTAGCTCAGGAATTAAGAACTAAGGGTATTGACGATGCCGTTATAGAAAAAGCTTTCAGCGGGCTTAAAGGCAGTTTTGACGAATCTGGGATTGCCGTTTCTTTGGCGCGTAAGAGAATGGAAAGGTTTAGAAATATTGATGAACAAAAAGCCAAGAAAAAGCTGTTTGATTTTTTAAGACGGCGTGGTTTCTCGGATGAAATTGTTTGGAAAACGCTGAAGGATATTTATGGTGTTGCCGATGCGTAAAAACAAATTGAGACTGCTGAAAAACTCTCATTGTGTCATTGCGAGCGATCGAAGGAAGCGAAGCAATCTCTACATCTTTAGATTGCTTCGTCCTCCGACGTATCGTCGGAGTCCTCGCAATGACGAACAACGCAGTTCATCATTTTTAGTACTTTTGCAACGCTCTCAAATTAGAGCTTCCCTAAGAATATGACCGCTGATCAATTAAGAAAGATGTTTTTGTCTTTCTTCGAGTCGAAGGGGCATTCTATCTTGCCCTCAGACTCCTTAATTCCCAAAGATGATCCCACGGTGCTTTTTACCGGCGCCGGAATGAACCAGTTTAAGGATTATTTTTTAGGCAAAAGGAAAGATTTGCGACGCGCCGCCACCTGCCAAAAATGTTTGCGGACAGGCGATATAGAAAATGTGGGTAAAACCTCCTCCCATCACACCTTCTTTGAGATGCTCGGAAATTTCTCTTTTGGCGATTATTTTAAGAAAGAAGCAATGGCTTGGGCGTGGGAATTTATGACAAAATTTCTCAAGCTGGAAGAGCGCGTTCTTTGGGTTTCGGTATACAAAGACGACGATGAGGCCTATCGGATTTGGCGCGATGAAATTAAGGTGTCCGAGTCGAGAATCTTAAGATTTGGCGCTAAGGATAATTTTTGGCCGTCAAACGCTCCTGAAGAAGGCCCAAACGGGCCTTGCGGGCCCTGTTCCGAGATATATGTTGATCGCGGCGAAAAATTTGGCTGCGAGAGTCCTGAATGCCGTCCGGGATGCGGCTGCGGCAGGTATGTTGAGGTTTGGAATCTTGTCTTTACTCAGTTCAATAGGGTTGGCCCGAATCAATTAGAGCCGCTTTCCGCTGGAAATATCGATACCGGTATGGGGCTTGAACGCTTAGCCGCGGTTATGCAGGGTGTGGCCACTAATTTTGAGACGGATATCTTCGCGCCCGTAATAAACGGCATCTTGGAGCTAATCGAGAATGAGGCGGGTTTGCGGAGCGCGAAAGAGGACAAGCAGGGGACTAACCGTATAAACGCCATTGCCGATCACTTAAGGGCGGCAATATTCTGTATTTCAGACGGAGTCTTGCCGTCAAACACCGGCCGCGGCTATGTCTTGAAATCTCTTATCAAGCGTTCGCTTGTTAACGCGAAATCTCTGGGCTTAAACGAGCCATTTTTATATAAGCTGGTTGATAGCGTTGTTCGCGCGATGAAAGGCGGGTATCCGGAACTTGAGGATAGAGTAGAGAATGTAAGCTTGATAATAAAGTCTGAAGAGGAGAGGTATTTTAGGATAAGCCATGAAGTGCGCGGAGAATTTGAGGAGATCATAAGGGGAATAAAACTTAGAGAAGAAGACGCGATTCCCGGCAAAGATATATTTTATTTTCATGATACTCGGGGCTTCTCAATAGAATTGATAAAAGAAATCGCCGAAGAAGAAAATTTGAAGCTGGGTATCGAAGAATATGAACGACTAATGGAAGAACAGCGCAAGAAGTCGCGCGGCGCCACAAAGCTTACGGGCGATATTTTTGCCGAGACGCTTACCGCCGCCGTTGCCGGATCAGGCATAAAGACCGAATTCGCCGGTTACGATAGATTAGAGACAGGTTCAATAGTTAAGGCGATCATAAAAGATAATAAAATAGTTCATAACGTAAAAGGCCCCGCCGAAATCTCTGTTATTCTTGATATAACGCCTTTTTATGGCGAGACCGGAGGTCAGGTTGGCGATACCGGAGTCCTTCAGGGAAATGGATTTGAGATAGAAGTTACAGATACGAAGCTTATAGAGAAGATACCGGTTCACATTTGTAAATTAAGAGAAGGCGAGATCAAGACAGAGGATAGGGTTGAGAGCAGGGTTAATAAGGACAGGAGGCTGGCTATCGCGCGTCATCACAGCGCTACTCATCTTTTACAGGCGGCGCTTAGAAAGACGATTGGTCCGCATGTTCAGCAATCGGGTTCTCTCGTAGCGCCTGAAAGATTAAGATTTGATTTCACTCATTTTAAGGCCCTTGATAGCGAGCAGCTTGAGTGGGTGGAGCAGATTGTCAATGAGCTTGTGAGAAGCAATTTTATCCTAACGGTTGATGTAATGGGACTTGAAGAGGCCAAGAAATCCGGCGCCACCGCTTTATTCGGCGAGAAATATGATAAAGAGGTAAGAGTTATAACCATAGGCGATATTTCAAAAGAATTATGCGGCGGCACTCATCTTAAAGCGACCGGCGAGATCGGATCATTCAAGATAATAAGCGAAGAATCGGTAGCCGCCGGAATAAGAAGGATAGAGGCCGTGGCTGGTGAAGCCGCTTATAAACTAATCAAGGAATCCGACAAGGTTCTCAGGGCTATCTCGGATTTATTAAAGTCGGAACCGGAGAAATTGCCCGCGCAGATCGAGAAGTTATTGAATCAAATAAAGGATTTGGGGAAAAAGCTTAAATCTTACGAAACCGCCAATGTCAGAAGCAAATCAAAAGAGCTTGTATCTGAGGGCGAGTTGATAGATAATGTAACTTTGATCGCAAAGAGATTGGATGGTTTAAGTCCAGAGACTTTAATTAGTCTTGTTGATGAGATAAAAGCCGCATTGCCGCGAAACTCAGGCTCGGTTTTGGCCGGTTCTTCCGAAGGGAAAGTTTTTGTCGTTATCGGCTTGACCCCAGATTTGGTAAAGAGAGGTTTTGACGCTCGTTCGATAATCTCGAAGGTTTCGAAAGTGATAGGCGGAGGAGGGGGAGGCCGGTCCGACTTGGCGCAGGCAGGCGGCAAAGACAGCTCAAGGATTGACGAGGCGCTTAAGATCGCTTCTGAAGCCATAACGGAGCTAATAAAAAATCTCTAAACTTATTAAAGGAGAGGCGCTGGCGTGAAAGTAGTAAGATTATATGGCAAGGAATTCGAGAAGCTTTGCAATAGACATAGTAACCGCAAGAAAAGAATTTCCGAGACCGTAAGCAGGATAATCGAGGATGTGCGCTTGAATGGCGACGATGCACTGATTAAATATACGAGAAAATTCGACAAGGTTAAATTGACGCCGAAACAATTAAGAGTTACGGAAAGTGAAACCAGCGCCGCCTATCAGGATATAGATTCCGAGTTCATCTCCGAGTTAAAGAATATTATAGAAAACGTGACGAAGTTTTACAGAAAGCAGATGCAGATAAAGAAGCCTTGGCGTGTCGTTAATGAGGATGGCGCGATCGTCGGGGAGAAGTATGAACCTATTGAAAGGGTGGGAATCTATGTGCCGGCGGGCACCGCGCCTCTTATATCAACGGTTTATATGACGGTGCTTCCCGCCAGGGTCGCGGGTGTCCGGTCTATAGTCTTAATTACTCCGCCCAACAAATATCATAGCGTCGATCCTTATATTCTTGCGGTAGCTAATTTGCTAAAGGTTGACGAGATATATAAAGCGGGAGGGGCCCAGGCTATTGCCGCGCTTGCGCACGGGACCAAGACTATACCAAAAGTGGACAAGATAGTCGGACCCGGAAACGACTATGTGACAGAGGCCAAGAGGCAGGTATTCGGATATGTGGATATCGATATGATAGCCGGCCCTTCAGAAGTGGTTATAATCGCGAACAAATCAACCAATCCGCTCTTTGCGCTTAAAGATCTTGAGGCCCAAAGCGAACACGCGGGTGGGCTTTCGATATTAGTAACTACCTCAAAACCGCTGGCAAAGACATTCAAGAAACAAATTGCCAAAGGCTACATTGTTATTGTAAAGAATGTAGACGAGGCTTGCGAAGTTGTCAACCGTTTGGCTCCCGAACATCTGCAGATTATGGTGAAGAATCCGCAAAAGTATCTTAAGAAGATAAAGAATGCCGGAGCTATTTTCTTGGGGCAATACACGCCCGCCGTGGTCGGCGATTATATTGCCGGACCAAGTCACGTATTGCCTACCGGCGGAACGGCAAGATTTTTTTCAGGGCTTGGGGTCGAGGCGTTTATGAAATCTTCGCATATAGTCTCTTATTCAAGGAAGGCCCTTGAGAAGGCGAAGAAATCTATCGAGAAGATATCCAAGATGGAAGGTTTAAGCAGGCACTTCGAATCAATTAACGCGAGGTTTTAAGGATTTAAAAGGAAAGGGCCCAAGGGTGAAGAAAAGAATAAGCAAGGTTAAGAGGAAGACAACCGAGACTAATATTGAAATTAAGCTTGATCTTGACGGCGCAGGTAAATATAGCATAAATACCGGCATAGCTTTTCTTGACCATATGCTTTCGTTATTCTCTAATCACGGATTATTTGATTTGACGATAATGGCCAAGGGCGATCTGAAAGTTGATATTCATCATACGAATGAGGATGTGGGAATTGCGCTGGGCGAAGCCTTTGCGAAATCTATAGAAGATAAAAAAGGAATCAGACGTTTTGGTTCTATAGCCGTGCCAATGGAAGAAGCGCTGGCTCGTGTTGCCCTTGATATAAGCGGCAGGCCTTCTTTACATATGGGATACGGCGGAAGAAAAATTCTACCGCCAGATTTGAAAGAGGAGACCGTTAAGGAAACAGGAAATTATAACTTAAATGATGCTAAACAGTTTCTGGAAGCTTTTGTCAGGTCTGCCGGCATAAATCTTCATATTGAGTATCTCGGAGAAGATTTGCATCATATTTTAGAGGCCGTCTTTAAGGCTCTCGGCAGAGCTCTTTGCGAAGCGACGAGAATAGACCCGCGCATTAAGGGTATTCCTTCCACCAAAGGAAGGTTATAGGCGCTGGTTTGGAAATTTTATATTGCTAATGTTTATCTTGAAATTTAACATCGAGCGCAGAGCCGATTTCCGCCTGAGGCGGACAGGTATGACGCAGTTGATTATTTTATTTGAATGAGTAATAAAGCAAGGCCCCGCCACAAAGCGTCGGCGGGCAGGCAAGCGAGATTTAAATTTCAAGATAGATCGCTTTGCTCACAGATGGACAGCAATAATGAAAACAGAATATTTAAATGAATGAACTTGTTATCGTTGATTATGGAATGGGAAATTTGCGCAGTGTCTCTAAGGCGTTTGAGAAGGTGGGCGCGAGGGTGAAGATTTCGGATGACCCCAAAACAGTCTCCAGCGCGGAGAGATTAGTGGTTCCCGGCGTGGGGGCTTTTAAGGACGCGATGAGGCAGCTTAAGAGACGAGGCCTTACTGAAGCGATTCATGAATTTGTGGATAAGGGCAGGCCTTTTTTAGGGCTATGCCTGGGCCTTCAATTGATCTTTTTCGATAGCGAAGAAGGCGGAATAAATAAAGGACTTGGTTTTATCGAAGGCAAGGTCTTGAAATTTCCGAAGCGGCCTCTTACTATGGAAGAAGGCGCGCCGCCGTTAAAGATACCGCATATGGGCTGGAACCAAATAAGGATTGACGGACAGCGGACAGCGCACAGCAGACAGAAAAAAAACCTGAACGCTAAACGCTACATGCTGAACGCTGAAAAAATGTGCCCGTTACTGAAAGGCATACCAGACGGTTCTTATATGTATTTTGTGCATTCTTATTACGCTGAACCGGAAGACGACGATTGCGTTGCGGCCTGGACGGATTACGGTATTGAGTTTCCGTCCGTTGTTTGGTCGAGAAATATTTATGCCACGCAGTTTCATCCCGAGAAAAGTCAGAAACTGGGGCTCGAAATTTTAAGGAATTTTATGAAAATATGATAGTGATACCGGCAGTAGATATCAGGGGCGGAAAAGTAGTCAGGCTTTTTAAAGGGGATTTTACCAAAGAGACCGTTTATTCAGGCGATCCGGTCAAGATCTCCAATAAGTGGCAGGCCGAGGGCGCCAAGAGACTTCATCTTGTTGATCTGGATGGCGCGCTCGAGGGAAGATTAATGAATTTAAATTGGATAAGGAAGATAACCGCCGCTTTAGATATACCTGTTGAGGTCGGCGGAGGCATAAGGACGGAAGCCGAGTTAAAGACTATTATTGATGCCGGAGCTTCATACGCCATTTTGGGAACGAAGGCTTGCGAGGACGAGGAGTTCTTGAAGAAAGCCGTTGAAAAATACGCGGATAAGATAATAGTCAGCCTTGACGTAAAAGACGGTTATCTTCACACAAAAGGGTGGGTCAATTCGACGCAGATTAAGGCGGTTGATTTTGCCGCGCGCATAAAATTACTCGGGGTGAAAACCATAGAATATACTGATATCTCAAGAGATGGAACGTTGCAAGGCCCCGGATTTGAGAATATATTGCGGTTTCTCGAAGAGGTTAAGATAGATATGATCGTTTCTGGCGGCATATCGTCTTTGGCGGACTTAAAAATTTTGAAGGATTTTGGAAAGAAGGAGATTATCGGCGTTATAGTCGGCCGAGCCCTCTATGACGGAAAGATAATACTTAAGGCTGCCAATAAAGTAGGCTGATTTGGCTGTTGGATGTTGAAGGCAGACAGGGTTAGAATCGGTTTCATAAATTCTATCGTTTCAAGCTGCAAGGCGTCATTCCCGCAATCTTTTTCCGCCCAAGGCGGACGGGGCATCAAGCCGGGTAATGACAAATTGCCGTAATAACTTATGAAACCACTTGTAGTTAGAGAGGAGAAAAAATCTTTGACGGGTTTAGCGAAGAGAATAATACCTTGTCTTGATGTCCAAGAGGGCCGCGTTGTTAAGGGTGTTAAATTTTTGCAATTGCGCGATGCCGGCGATCCTGTTGTAAGCGCTTCTTTTTATGAGAAGGAGGGCGCCGACGAGCTTATTTTTTTGGATATAACGGCCAGTTACGAGAAGAGAGGCATAATGCTGGATGTTGTGCGGCGCGCGGCCGAAAATGTCTTTATGCCTTTGACAGTTGGCGGCGGAATTAGGAATTTAACCGATATTCGAAATCTTTTAAGCGCGGGCGCGGATAAGATCTCGATAAATACGGCGGCAGTAAACGAACCCTCTCTTATATCAAGAGCCGCCGCTAAATTCGGGACGCAGTGTATAGTAGTCGCCATTGACGCTAAATTAGTCCAGAGTC
The DNA here is from genome assembly GCA_043798215.1 of Candidatus Omnitrophota bacterium. Lineage (GTDB taxonomy): Bacteria > Omnitrophota > Gorgyraeia > Pluralincolimonadales > Pluralincolimonadaceae > JAZDOX01. Next base: position 22,649 of record JAZDOX010000087.1, read on the forward strand.
CAAAGTCCCCGCCTACGCCAAGGCTTCGGCGGGCAGGCACAGTCCACAAAGGAAAATCGTCGAATAGAAAATGGCAGGTTTATACACATGGCGGCAGGACGCCTACAGGTAAAGATGTCGTTGAATGGGCAAAAGAAGTTGAAGAGAGAGGCGCCGGTGAGATCCTGTTGACTTCTATGGATATGGATGGAACCAAGAAAGGCTACGATCTTGAGCTTACCAAAGCGGTCTCTGAATCCGTCAATATACCCGTTATAGCTTCGGGAGGCGCCGGAAATTTGGAGCATTTGTATGAGGCTTTAACGAGGGGCAAGGCAGACGCTGTTCTCGCGGCCTCCATATTTCATTTCAGAGAATTTAGCGTGCCGCAGGCAAAAAAATACCTTAAAAAAAAAGGAGTGGCGGTAAGAATATGAATTTTGTTAGAAGATTTAACCGTCAGTTGAAATTAATCAAACGCATTAAATACTTTGTCATTGGAGGAGCTCCCTGCTTTCTTGCGAAAGCAAAAAGGGAAAAGGCGACGAAGCAATCTAAAAAACGGGATTGCTTCGCCTTCGGCTCGCAATGACACTCATTGTGTTTATATTATTTATAGCATAAGGAGGTTCCTAACGGGGTGGGAAAATTTATTTCCAGCTTAAAGTTTGACGATAACGGTCTTATACCGGCTATCATTCAGGATTATAAAAATAACGAAGTTTTAATGATGGCTTTTATGAATAAAGAAGCGGTTGAGAAGACGCTTAAGACCAAAAAAACGCATTTCTATTCTCGCTCAAGGAAGAAACTTTGGCTTAAGGGTGAGACTTCCGGCCATATTCAAAAAGTAAAGGAGATAAGATTTGATTGCGATTGCGATTGCTTATTGGTAAAGGCGCTTCAGGTTGGCGGCGCCTGCCACACCGGTTTTCGATCGTGTTTCTATCGTAAGTTGAAAGATGAAAAAGGGAATTTCCGGATTTCGGGTAAGCTGATCTTCAAGCCCGATGAGGTATACCATGCTTCGAAGGAGCCAAAGAAACAAAGATAAAATGACCGATTATATCCCATCAAAGAGCGAGTTTTTGAGATTAGCGAAAAAGGGCAATCTTATCCCTGTCTATAAAGAGATATCGGCGGATTTAGAGACGCCGGTATCGGCTTTTTTGAAAATAGATAAAAGCGATTATTCATTTCTCTTTGAATCGGTTGAGGGAGGAGAAAAGATAGCCAGGTACTCATTCCTGGGATCCGCTCCGTCGCTTATCTTCAGAAGCAAGGCAAGAGAGATAGAGATAATAGAGAATGGCAAGAGGACTTTATTTACGACTTCATCGGATCCGTTATTCGAGATAAAAAAGATTCTGGGCAGGTATAAATTCGCGCGGACTCCGGGCCTTCCCAGATTTTGCGGCGGATTAGTCGGTTTTATGGCATACGATATGGTGAATTTTTTTGAGGAATTGCCGTCTTTGGGGTCGGATGATTTGGGCCTCGCGGACGCGGTATTTCTTTTGACCGACACCATCCTTATATTCGATCACATAAATCACAGCATAAAGGTTGTCTCGAACGCTTATATAGATAAGGATCCCAATGAAGCTTATGAGATCGCCAAGAAGAAGATAGACGGTTTGATAGAGCTGTTAAACCTTCCTCTTATCAGGGAGAGAAAGCCGGTTTTCCCGGGGAGAGAATCAAAGAAAAAGGTTGATTTTACCTCGAATCTTACGAAAGATGAATTTTGCGATATTGTAAAAAAAGCGAAGGGTTACATAAACAACGGCGACATAATACAGGTTGTTTTGTCCCAACGGCTTGAGACGGAAGTGAATTGTTCAGAGACAGATCTTTACCGGGCCCTTAGGATGGTAAACCCTTCGCCGTATATGTACCTGCTGAAATTAAATAATATGTCATTGATCGGCGCTTCGCCGGAACTTATGGTGAGATGCGAGGACGGAATGGTCGAGTTAAGGCCCATAGCGGGCACGCGGCCGAGGGGCAAGACCGAGGAGATGGAAAAACGCCTTGAGAAGAATCTTCTTACCAGCGCCAAAGAACGCGCCGAGCACATTATGCTTGTTGACCTTGGGAGAAACGATATAGGCAGGGTTTGCGAATACGGTTCCGTGCGTGTTTCCGAATTGATGACCGTGGAAAAATATTCACACGTGATGCACATAGTAAGCGAATGCGCCGGGAAGCTTCGAAAAGGCAAAGATCAATTCGATGTTATCAGGGCGACCTTTCCGGCAGGGACTGTTTCGGGAGCGCCAAAAGTTCGCGCGATGGAAATTATAGAGGAACTGGAGAAGACCAAGCGCGGGCCGTATGCCGGACTTGTGGGCTATTTTAGTTTTTCTGGAAATCTCGACACCTGCATCAATATCCGCACTATTTTAATGAGGGGCAAAAAGGTGTATATCCAAGCCGGAGCCGGCATAGTCGCGGACTCTAATCCCGAGAAAGAATATGAGGAGACTATGAATAAAGCCAGGGGCACGGTAAAGGCCATTGAGTTGGCGGAAGAAGGTGGAATATAATATGATATTAATGATAGATAACTACGATTCTTTTACGTATAATCTTGTCCAGTACTTTTGCGAATTAGGCCGGAAGATAGAGGTTTTCAGAAATGATAAAATAACTTTGGATCAGATAAAGTTAATGCGCCCGGAGAAGATAGTTATCTCGCCCGGCCCGGGATTTCCTAAGGATGCCGGCATCTCAAATGATATTGTAAAAGAATTTAGCGGAAAAGTTCCCATATTGGGTGTTTGTCTTGGGCATCAATGCATAGGCGAAGTTTTCGGAGGCAGGATTGTCAGGGCGGGCAGGCTTATGCATGGAAAGACCTCCAAGATTTATCATAACGGCAAGGGCATTTTTAAGGGGGTCTCGAATCCTTTTGAAGCGACAAGATACCATTCACTTATCGTTGAGCGTAAGACGCTTCCGGCTTGTCTGGAAATAACTGCCGAAACAGAAGAAAAGGAGATAATGGGCCTAAAGCATAAAAAATATTCTGTTTGGGGCGTTCAATTTCATCCCGAATCAATTTTAACGACCGAAGGCAAAAGCCTGCTCTCAAATTTTTTGAGGTTAAAGTAATGATTAAAGAAGCGATCTCACAATTAGTAAAGCGAAAAGATCTCTTAATCAGTGAAATGGAACTCGTAATGGAAGAGATTATGACGGGCAAAGCTTCCCCGGCTCAGATAGCCTCATTTCTTACCGCTCTTCGCATGAAAGGGGAGACGATAGATGAGATAGTGGGCGCGGCCAATATTATGCGAAATCATGTAACGAGAATAAAGACCAATAGAGACCTTGTTTTAGATACTTGCGGAACGGGAGGAGATGAATCATTTACGTTTAATATCTCCACGATTTGCGCGTTTGTCGTGTCGGGAGCGGGCATACCCGTGGCTAAGCATGGCAATAGATCGGTTTCCTCAAGATGCGGAAGCGCGGATCTCTTGAGCGCGCTTGGAGTAAATATAGAGGCCGAAGAGAATATCGTTTCTGAATGCATAGACAAGATCGGCATAGGGTTTCTTTTCGCGCCTGCGCTTCATAAGGCTATGCATTTCGCGGTCGCGCCGCGGCGCGAGATTGGAATACGCACCGTATTTAACATATTAGGGCCTATGACAAATCCTGCCGGCGCCAGACATCAGTTAATCGGTGTTTATGGAAAGGAGCTGACCGAGCCGATTGCCAAGGCGTTAGGAAGGTTAGGCTCAAAGCATGCCTTAATAGTGCATGGCGAAGACGGTCTTGACGAGGTAACGACGACCGGCTATACTCAAATTTCAGAGTTAAAAGACGCAAAGGTGGGGACTTTTATGATCTCGCCGGAGGATTTCGGGATAAAGAGGGCTTCTGCCGACGATCTGAAGGGCGGAGACTGTGATTATAATGCTAAAATAGCCTTGGAGATTTTGGGCGGAAACAAGGGCTCTCGCCGCGATGTGGTTATATTAAATGCCGCTTGCGCCATATACGCCGCGGATAGAACTTCCGACATAGGCGAAGCCGTAAAATTAGCAGAGGACGCCATTGTCTCAGGCGCCGCTTTGTTGAAATTAGAGCAATTGAAGGAATTGACAAACAGGTGAGTTTTATAGAGGAGATTTTAGAGCATAAAAAGATTTTGCTTGAACGGACGAAAGAAGAATTGCCTCAGGATAAGATCGAGAAGATGGCAGTCCCTTTTAAAAGCCGAGATTTTAAAGGCGCTATCTCGAGAGGCGGAAGGACAAACCTTATTGCTGAGATAAAGAGGGCCTCGCCTTCGCAAGGGATTATAAGGAAAGGGTTTAATCCCGTTGAGATTGCAGGTATTTACGAAAAGACCGGCGCCGCGGCAATATCCGTCTTGACTGAAGAAAAATATTTTTTAGGAAGCATATCTTATGTTGAATTGGTTAGAGATTCCGTGAACTTGCCAGTTCTCAGGAAAGATTTTATAATATCCGAATACCAGATTTACGAATCGGCAATGGTTAAGGCGGACGCGGTTTTGTTGATAGCGGCTATATTAAACAAAGGCGTCTTGAAAGGTTTGCATAATGAGGCCAAATCCTTGGGAATGGATATTCTTGTGGAAGTTCATAATGAAAGGGATTTAGATAAGGCCTTTGCCGCCGGCGCCGAGATTATAGGCATAAATAACAGAGATCTCGACACTTTTGAGGTAGATATAAATACCACACTTGAGTTGATGCCGAAGATAAGCCCGGATAAGATAGTTGTTTCCGAGAGCGGCGTAAGCAGCCGCGAGGATATGGAAATTTTGCGCAATGCGGGCGTAAAATCGGTATTGATCGGCGGGGTTTTTATGAAATCCAACGATATCGCGAAAGAGATTAAAAAGGTAATGGGTTGGTAAGGATAAAAATTTGTGGGATAACCGATTTTGAGGATGCTTCAGCGGCTTGTTTATACGGCGCCGACGCGATAGGCTTTGTTTTCGCAAAGAGTCCGCGGCAGGTGAGTCCGCGGCAGGCAAAGGCTATAATCAGAAGATTGCCGCCATATGTTGTAACTGTGGGTGTTTTTGTGAACGAAGAGATAGGTATTCTTAAACGCATAGTCAGGTATTGCGGCTTAAATTGCGTTCAGCTTCACGGAGACGAGGCACCCCAATATTGCGAGGGCCTTAAGGGCAAGTATAAACTCATAAAAGCTATCAGGGCTCGTGACGACAGAAGTCTTAGGGTTTTTGGAAAGTTCGATGTTGACGCTTTTCTCCTGGATTCGTATATTAAGGGCGCCCGCGGCGGCACAGGGAAAAAATTTAATTGGAATTTAGCGGTTCGCGCGAAAGAATACGGCAAACCCGTGATTCTCTCCGGAGGAATCGGAGTTGATAATGTGGAGGATGCCGTTCTAAAGGTGAACCCTTACGCTATAGACGTTTCAAGCCTTATTGAGTCCGGCCCCGGAAAGAAAGATCATAAATTGATGAGAATTTTAATTGAAAAGGCGCGAAAGATAAATTAAATTTTTTGAAAGGGAACCGCCATGGATTTTAGAGGAAGACGTTTTCGAAGGCTGGCTCTTGAGATAGAGGTAAAGTGGCATAGGCATAGAAAGAAAAGAGGAAAAGCCAGCGGCAGCGCCTATTTTTTAAAGACAAAGAATGTGGCTCAGCATGGGTTATTTCTGAAGACGGAGAAGCCTTTTCAGCTCGGAAAAGAACTTGATCTGGAATTTCTGCTTCCCACAGTTTCGCATCCTATCGAGATTATGGGACGCGTTGTTTGGGTCGCGGATAAAGACAAGAATCCCGCGTATTATCCCGGAATAGGCGTCCGGCTCGTGAAGATCAATTCAGAAGACAAGAAAAGCCTTGTAGATTACCTGAATAAAAAATTCAGGAATTATAAAGACGCGCAAGAGTTAAAACATATGTATCTTGATCTGATAGATATGGGCGCCAGGCTTGTGGAATTGGGAGAGCGGCATCCCGGCGCTATTTATTTCAAGAAAGCGGTTGATAACGCTATAAAGGAAATATCGGAAGTCGCTCATTTAATAGATAAAGAAGTATCTGAGATAAAAAATTTATAAAAGAGAAAGGAATACAAAAGATGAACACTTTTAAGACGTTGTTTTTTATGACCCTGCTTACTTTGTTATTGATATTCGTCGGGAATTTGATCGGCGGAAGAAATGGGATGTTTTTGGCTTTCGCGATAGCCCTTGTTATGAACGGTTTCTCATACTGGTTTTCGGACAAGATAGTTCTGATGATGTATCGCGCCAAGGAGGTCTCGGAGGTCGAGGCGCCAAAGATTCACAGGATTGTCAATAACCTGGTTCAGAAGGCGGATTTGCCGAAACCGCGGATTTATATAATACCGCAAGCCGCCCCGAACGCGTTTGCCACGGGAAGAAACCCGAAACACGCGGCGGTTGCCGTAACTGAAGGTATAATGCAGTTATTAAACGATGATGAGATGGAGGGTGTTTTAGCCCATGAGTTGTCGCATGTGGGAAACAGGGACATACTCATCTCGACCATAGTCGCCACTATGGCCGGCGCCATATATATGCTGGCTGATTGGGCGAGATGGGCGGCTATGTTTGGCGGCAGAAGAGATGAGAGGGAGGGCGGCGGAATTAAATTAGTGGCTATGCTTCTTGTGGCTATTTTGGCCCCTATAGTCGCCATGCTCATACAATTGGCCATCTCTCGTTCGCGTGAATATTTGGCCGATGAGTCTGGGGCTAAATTATGCGGCCGGCCACTTTCATTAGCCAATGCCTTAAGAAAATTATACAATTATTCCCGGAAGATTCCAATGCAGTCAAATCCAACAACCGCTCATATGTTTATAGTCAATCCTCTTACAGCAGGGGGGCTCTTGGCTATGTTCAGCACGCATCCGCCGATTGAGCGAAGAATTGCCCGCTTAGAGGAATTGGCCATAAGTCCGAACTAAATGATATTGCCGGATTGCCCCATTGGGCTGACGCCTGAAGCCGCTGAACACGCGATTGATCCGGTGGAGTTTTTCGGAAAAGAAGGTTGTTTATCCAAATCATTCAAAGGCTACGAATACCGTCCTCAACAGCTCAAAATGGCGGAAGTCGTCTCCGAGGCGATGAAAAACCGCGCCCATCTTTTAGCCGAGGCCGGCACCGGCATAGGAAAATCTTTTGCCTATCTTATCCCCGCTATAGCGTTCTCGCGCTCTATCAATAAAAAAACGATTATTTCCACAAATACTATAAGCCTTCAGGAGCAATTATTTTATAAAGATATTCCGCTTTTAAGGGATGTCTCCTATTTCGATGTTAAATTTTGCTTAGTTAAAGGCCGCTCGAATTATCTCTGCTTAAGAAGGATGAACCGCGTTCTTTCGGCCAAGACGGATCTCTTCGAGTCGGAGGAAGAGATAACTCAAATGAAAAGGGTGCTGGCTTGGTCAAAGATTACTCTTGAGGGATCGCTTTCGGATCTTGAGCGTCAACCCGGCGCGAAGATGTGGGAAAAGGTCTGCTGCGAAAACGATACCTGTCTTGGGAAGAAATGCCCTTACAGGCAGGAATGTTTTTTTCAGAAGGCAAGGCAGGCTATGCGCGCCGCCGATATCCTTGTTGTCAATCACCACCTATTTTTCTCCGATTTGGCGCTTCGCAGAACCGGGGCCGGTTTACTGCCGGAATACGATTGCGTTATCTTTGACGAGGCCCATATGATGGAGGATGTTGCCACCGAGCATCTGGGCTTAGAGGTGTCCAATTACAGACTTAAATACCTGCTGGACTTGATCTATAGTTCTTACAGAAAAAAAGGCATTCTTGCGGCGCTTAAATATGAAAGGATAACGCGGGCGATATCCGAATTAAGGGCTGTTGCAGATATTTTCTTTGGTTCTGTCCTTGACTGGCTTGGAGAGAATAGCTCAAGGCGGGTAAGAGAGCCTCATTTTGTGGATAATGTCATATCCGCGCCTTTGGAAGAGTTATCCTCTTCTTTGAGCGAAAAGCTGAAGTTATCGCCATCGAAAGAAGAAGAACTTGACATAAAGCATTATATCAAAATGATCTCGGCGATAAATCAGGCGCTTTTGGCGTTTCTCTCTCAGGATATGAAAGGATATGTTTACTGGGTCGAGTCGGCCGCGAAGAGAAAGAAGAAGGTCTCGCTATTCTGCGCGCCAATCGGCGTAAATGAGATATTGGATGAGGCGCTCTTCTCGAAGGCGATAACCGTGATTCTTGCCAGCGCGACTCTTTCGACGGGAGGGAATTTCGAGTATCTTAAAAAAAGGCTTGGGATAAAGCGGTGCGCGGAGGCGCTGCTCGATTCCCCATTTGACTATAAAAATCAGGTAAAGATTTACATCTCCAAAGATATGCCGGATCCGAATGAATACGAGGCGTATAAGGAAGCTGTTTTCGAAAAGCTGAAAGATTATATCTCGCGCACCGAAGGCAAGGCGCTGGTATTGTTCACGAATTACAGGCTTATGGATGAGATTTACGCGAGGATAAAGGATCCTCTTCTGGATTTGGGTATTCCCTCTTTTAAGCAGGGGGAGGGCTTGCCCCGGACGAAGATGATAGAGGCTTTCAAACGGGACGTAAACTCTGTTTTGTTTGGAGTCGAGTCATTCTGGACAGGGGTTGATCTTTCCGGCGAGACATTAAGCAATGTTATAATAACGCGGCTTCCTTTCTCGGTCCCGGATCATCCTATTGTTGAAGCCAGAATGGAGAATATCAAGCGAAATGGCGGCGAGCCTTTTTACGATTACAGCCTTCCGCAGGCTATCTTAAGGCTAAAGCAGGGTTTTGGGCGGCTTATACGCTCGAAGGCCGACAAGGGGATAGTCGTTATTCTTGACAGCAGGATTTTGCGCAAGCCCTACGGCAAAAAATTTCTCTCGGCCCTTCCCGAATGCGAGATAATAGTGGAATAGCGGACACGCCTGTCCATCTCGTTAATGCTTGAAATTTAAGTCTCGCTTGGCCTTGCTTTATTACTCGCTTAAAGTAAAAACCAGCTGCGTCATAAATCGGCTCTGCGCTCAACATTAAATTTCAAGCCGTACAGGGGTCAGGCATGCCTGACCCCTGTACACGATACCGTGGCGGCCGACCTCCCAGACTGTGTCGCAATCTCTTTTTTCCGCTAACTGCGTCAACATATTGTAGTTGCCCAATTCATTGGGCAGATATATTGTGCTTGATGAATCGAGCGGCTACATTATGACACAGTCTCTTCGCGTCGGCCCGTCCGTTGGAATTTGTGTTGAAAAATCGACTTAGGGTGTTATACTGTAACGGTAGGATAGTAAGTGACATAAAAAACGAATTTTGTATTATTTAGAGGGGGATAAAATGAGAATATTATTGGCAGCTATCATTGCTTCTATATTTTTAGTCGGGTGCGGAAAATTAGAATCTAAGAGGTATGAAGTGAAAAATATAAAATTACCCTATAGGTCAATAGACGGAATTAATACAAAAATAGATGTGATCGAGGAAGTTATTAAGGTGGATACAAGAACTGGTCAAATATGGAAACTGCAGCATGGTCAAAGCAATGTAACAGGAGGAGAGTTATGCGAGTTTAGTATGTGGGATGAATTAGGTAAAACTTATAGAACTACGAAACTGGGAAAATAAGATGACGGGCAGAGAAAAACTATTACGACGAGTTGGGTTGAAATGTGCTGATTTCGCACGCCAACTTTCTTACCATCGTGCTCTCTGTGACTTTAAAGAATCAAGAAGGTTATTTTTTTGGATTTCTATGTATAACAATGCCATAGACTTGGCAGTATTGGATTGGTTCCATTTATTTGGCTACCACAACGATGATTTGCATTGGAAAAAAGTAGTAAACGATATTAATAGTTTCAGAGGTAGGTTGCTTTCTTGTCTTCGATTTACCCAAAATGAATGGGAGGATTACCGGAAAACGATAAAAACATACAGAGACAAAGATGTGGCCCATATAGAAGTTCGTCCAATTAGCCATGTGCCAGAAATGTCCGATGCCCTTAAAGCGGCAGATATTTATTACAAGGAAGTACTAACAGAATTGAAAAATTACCCCGATTACGCTAAGTGGCCAGTTGATTTACTTGTATATCATAACGATAGTTTATGTCAATCAAAGACAATAGCTAGGGCAGCCTGTGGGGTGACAGCCGATCTTGTTGAAAAAGTGCATTAAGAGAATAAAAGGAACGCGTCAAAAAAGAAACAGAGGCCAGATTATACGCGTCTTTTCGCGGCGCGTACGGAAATTTTTGCGGCTCGGATTCCGCCGCATTAGCTGGAAGCGGAACGCAAAAATTTACGCCGAGTGAGGATTGCCGCAGGAGCAAGCCGAACGTCGGCGCGAAAAGATGCGCGCGAAGGGTCCGCGAAGCAAGCGGTGCAGCAAAGATAAAAATCGACATTTTAAGTGAGGTATTAAATTTCAAGGTAATAGGGCGACCGCAAGGGTCGCCCCTACGTATAAAATTTTGGTGCAAACAAATCAATAGCGATATGTAGGGGATGGGCTTGCCCCATCCCGAGATAAATACAATCGAAGCATTGAGAAATAACGGCGTGTCTGGGTAACGGTAACGGGACGTTTTCAAAATTAAAGCTGGATATATCTCAAAATAATCTCGGCATGTTCCACTCGTAGGGGCGAGGTTGCCTCGCCCGAATGAAAATATAAACGATAAAGTAATTGGGCGCGAAGACCGCGCCCCTACATTTCATATCTGTCTATTGGCGCACATACAATAGTCATAATTAAAACGCCGTTGTAGGGGACGACCTCTCGCCAGACTTCGCCGAACTCTGGCGAGAGATCCGCCCCTACAGCGCGATTATGTTTGTCAAATATAATTCAACGGTTTAAGATGAAAATAATCCTATGAATTATAAAGTGGCGGTTCAGGCAGGCCCGAACCCTACACACTTTCAAAATTTTCTTGACAAATAATTTTTGCTATGTTATAGTTTCGTCAAGATGATGACAGAGAGGGGGTGACATAAGATTATGTTCAAACACAGTCTATGTAAGAAGGTAGTAGTTCTCTTTGTGATATCATTAATGCTCGGAATGGCAATGCCCAGTTACGCCGATAGCTCCATGTCCCCGGCAAACAGCAATAACGCGGGCGGTAAACTACGAAGAGGCTTAGCAAACTTTGCGACAGGCTGGGTTGAAATACCTATTGCCATGGATAAGGCGATAAAGGAAAGCAACCCGGTTTTCGGAGTTGTGGTGGGAACGGTAAAGGGAACGGTAAAGGGAATTGTCAGAACAGCCGCGGGTGTATTTGATACTGTTACGTTTCCAGTTCCTCCATATAGCAAAACATGGATAACTCCTGAATTTATTGGACAACCAACAAATTAAAATTAAGTCAGCCATAGTTCTATTAAAAGACCTTATATAAAAAGAGGGACGGAAGTGATTCCGTTCCTCTTTTTATATGTGTTATACTAAAATTAAAGTTATGAGAAGAAAATTTCCGAATATTCTTCAGATAAGCATAGTAGCCTTTGTTTTGACATTTTCCGCCGCTGGTTGCGCCACAACCGGTTACAATGTCTCAAGTGACTCAGTGTCTGAAAAAAGTTTGACCGTTTCAAATGTTTTAAGATTTGACGATATTCCCGTTCCGGCGGGTTTTGTTGTCATTTCAAACGAATCCTTCATATTTCAGACAGAGAATCTCAGGGCCGGTGTACTAAGATATGCGGGCAAGGCAAGCCCTGATTTGACTATGCAGTTCTACAAGGAGCAGATGCCCGCTTATAATTGGCAATCCATAAATACCATTGAATTCGGAAAAAAACAATTGACTTTTGAAAAGACAGGTCAAAACTGCGTTGTCACAATAGAAGGGACAAGATCAAAGTCCGTGATAACCATATCCGTAGGGCCTAAATCCGAAAAAACCAAGGTCATTAGGTAGCCTCCTCCAATCAGCTTCAATAAAAAACACGCGTTAAGGTATTTTGTCAAAAGATAGTACATTGTAATATTAATTCAGGTAGCTCCCTGAGACAGCAAGCGCTTATTCTTCGAGTGAACTCTCCGTAGGCCTGCCTGCCGGTAGGCAGGGAGTGAGTCGAGAAGTTCTGCTGTTGTCCCTGTCTGCGTGCCACGCACAGGCAGGCATATTCGTAGTTCTCGACTCGGCCAATGGCCTCGCTCGAACAGTATAAAATTTATGTTACAATGCGCCATTCGTAAAAATTTTTATTACATTCTTTCCCTCGATTTTCGCTTAAATATTTTTAAGTTGATAAATAAAGTAAAAATGAGATATACTATAATTTACAGTTGAATTTTCAACAAAGGGGGATGGAAAAATGCAAAAAAAGATTGTATTTTTTTCGTTATTTTTATTGATAGTTTGCGCTGTTATGGTTTTTACGCAGTGGGCGGCTGCCGATGTCATCACACTAAAAGACGGAAGAAAAATAGAAGGGTCCATTCTTAAGGAACAAGCCGATTCTTACATTGTTAAGATTAAAATAGGCACAATAACCGTTGACAAGTCTATGATTGAGAGCGCCAGGAGGATGTCCGATGAAGAAAATTACGTGGCCGCGGGAGACCGGTATCTCGACTCCGAAAATTATGACGAGGCCTTAGCGCAGTATAAAAAAGCTTTGAATATCAGTCCAGATTTTCAGCCGGCGAAAGATGGCGCTGAAAGATCCGAGAGAATAAAGAGGATAGCCGAAGATAAGAAACAAAAAGAACTTGAGAGCAAAAAGAGAGAATTGTTGGATAAACAGAAGGTTATTGCGAAGACTTTTGGTTTTGAGTTAAAAGCAGTTGGCGGACAAAAAGAGATTATTTTTGTGGTCGGAGGCGGCCAAGCGGATCTAAAGGGCTTGAAGCAAAACGACGTAATTATCCGGATAAACGATTTGCTTGCGGGAAATGAAACGCTTGATAAGATATTGGATTATTTGATCAGCGGCGAATCGCAAACCTATAATTTTACCGCGCGCAGAGAAGTTATATTGGACAGGAAGAGAATTATTTACCAGAAACGTCCTTTTGCCGGATTGGGGATTTTCCTAGAGTCATCGGAAGGAAACTTGGTTATTAGCAGCTTGATTCCATGTGAATCGGCTGAAAAAGCGGGACTAAGACCCTCCGATATAGTAATATCCGTAAATGGCGAATCTGTGGCCGGGATGCCGCTGGATGAGGTTGTCGGTTTGCTTACGGGAGCTGAATTTTCGAGAGTAACACTTTTGATAGAGCGTGGCGTTAGCTTAACAAAACAACAGGCGCGCAAAGATTAAAGACAGCTTAATGCCGGGGAAAGAAGCGCAACTGCAGGTCAAAACCCTATTGACAAATAAATTATCATATGTTAATTTGAGCCTATTATAAAGAACGAGTCTTGGCGCTTCCCGACCGAGACTTCACTCTAGATATAAGCTTTCCTCGGAAGGGAGGATGTTGTTTTGCATTTTAAGAGTCTTGAACTTTTTGGATTTAAATCTTTCGCGAATAAAACAGAACTGAATTTTGAACCCGGCGTTACGGCAATTGTAGGCCCAAACGGCTGCGGCAAATCGAACATTTCCGATGCCATAAAATGGGTTCTCGGAGAAACTTCGGCCCGGGAAGTCCGCGGAATACGAATGGAAGATGTCATATTTAACGGCACCGATGGCAAGGAAGCTCTGGGGTTCGCGGAAGTGTCCCTCACGATATCCAACCAGCCAAGAATTCTCCCAACCGAATATGATGAAGTAACGATTACCCGCAGAGTTTTCCGTTCAGGAGAAAGCGAATATTTCCTAAATAAATCCCCTGTCAGGCTCAAAGATATCGCGGAGCTTTTTATGGGCACCGGCATCGGGACATCCACCTATTCTTTAATGGAACAGGGAAGGATAGACCAGCTTCTCGATTCACGCCCGGAAGAGAGGCGCCATGTTTTCGAGGAGGCTGCCGGAATCACAAGGTATAAATCAAAGAAGAAAGAGGCGTTAAGAAAGCTTGAACAAACTGAGGCTAATCTCCTGAGAGTAAGCGATGTGATTACGGAGGTCAAGCGCCAAATAAATTCTATAGAGCGGCAGGCTAATAAAGCCAGGAGATATAAAGAAGATTTCGATAGATTAAAAGAAATGGAAATTCTTTTTTCAGCGCGTGAATTCAGGCAAATAAAAGACGAGGAAGGCGGCATATTCTCCGATAAAGACGGTTTATCCGCGAAAGAGGCTGAATCAACGTCTATAATGGCGGATTTAAATTTACGGTTGATTTCATTGCGCGAGGATTTGTCGGGAATTGACCATTGCTTTTCCGATTTTAAGGCTAATTTGGTGGATATTGAAGGTCAAATACAGAGAAACGGGGATAAACAGTCCTATAACTTCGAGAGAATTTCCGAACTGAATTTAAGGATAGTTGGCTTAGAAAAAGAGATAGCCGCCAATAGACTTAGGGCCTTGGAGCTTGAGGGTGAAGTATCGCGGTTAAGTTTGGAAGCGGGCTCGTTTAAGACGAACGAGGAACGCAGAAAGATAGAGATCGAAGAAAAAACTATATATCTCGATACCATAGCCGAATTGATCAAGGCCTGTCAGCTCAATATCGAAAAAGCCAAGATTTCCGTGGTTGATGTGGCGCAGGGACAATCGCGGGTTAAGAATGAGCTTACAAAATTAGTGGCCAACATTCAGCATTTGAGCGCGCGCCAAAGAAGGATAGAAGTGGAAAAACGCAAGACAGAGGAGGAGAGCGGCTCTTTCTTTGATAAGGCGCGGGAATTAACCGGAGTTGTTGAGAACGCTTCCAGAGCCATCGAGGAGTTAAATCAAAATAAAGCGCGCTCGGAAGCAAGCTTAGGCAGCCTTGAGAACGAGATCTCGGGTCTTGATGGCGAGTCTAAAAATCTTGACTCCGAGATTATGTCAGCCGAATCAAAGCTTAATTTTTTAGAGGAACTTAAGGCCAAACACGAAGGATTTTCTCTGGGTGTCAAGTCAATATTGGGCGAGGCTCAGAAAGGCGCTGCCGTTTGTGAAGGCGTAGTCGGTGTTCTTGCCGATCTCATAGAGCCGATTCAGGGTTACGATGCCGCCGTTGAGGCCGCTTTAGGCGAAGCGGTTCAAACTATAGTTGTCAAGGATAAGAGGACGGCTAAACGGCTGATTGAATTTCTTCGCGAAAACTCATCTGGAAGAGCGACTTTTGTTTCTTTGGAGGACTTGCCGCGCGGGCAGATCGGAACCGACATCCTAAATTACGTTAAAGCAAACGAAGAAGTAAAATTTGCGCTCGCGTATTTATTGGACGGGACATATTTAGCGGAGGATCTGGAGTCGGCTTTCAACGCTATGTCCGAAAAGTCCGAGCGGTTAAAGCTGGTTACGAAAAGCGGAGAGGTTGTGGAAAAATATCTTTCGGCAGGGGGAAAAATTCCTGCCGCCGAAGGATTTGGCCTTGTAGGCAGAGAAACGAAGATAAAGGAACTTAGGATAAACATTGAAAATTTTGAATCGAAGGCGCAGTCGTTAAAAAGCCGTTTAGAAGAGAAGAACAAGGAAAAAAATACTTTTCAGAGCGAAATAACTTTAATTGCCGAAGGCACGCATAAAGCCCAGATAGAGCTTGCTAATAGAATGAGCGAGAAATCAACGGCGGAGGAAACCGTTGCCAAACTAAAAGAGGAAGATTCTCTCCTGTATCTCGAGCTTGAAGAGGTTAAGTCCGAGATAGGCAGCTTGGCATTAAGCGAGGAGCGTTTCAAAGAAGAGCTTTTACTATTGGATCAAGAAGATTTAAAGGTTCAGTTGGCAGTAAAGGAGAATCAGGATGCGATTTCGCATAAATTAAAGGAAAGAGAGGACAGCCTTGTTTTAATAACTCAGCTTAAGACCGAATTGGATTCGCTTAAAGACAGGGAAGAAGCTTTGTTAAGCGCTTTGGGTATGATGAAACGCGCGTTTTCCGATGAGACGACTGCCATTGAATTCAAACAGGCTCAGATAGAGGAGTCAAGATGCAAGATAAGCGAATTACAGATTGAGTCGGAGGAATTAGTTAAAATAAATGATTCCCTGATTATCGAAAAAAACCGCGTTCAGGAGACTTCACAAAAAATTTTTGAAGATCGGAAGAAAGTGACGGAGAATATAATCGACCTTGAGTCTCGCATAAAACAAACCCAAAAAGAGATCGACGAACTCAAGACCCAGCTTAATACATTAAACGTTAAATCAACTGAGTTTAATTATAAGAAGAGCAGTTTGCGCGATAGGCTTGTACAAGTATATAAGGTTGAGCTTGACCTTGATCAGATTGCCCTTCCCGATGACTTCAATTGGGATGAAACTTATGAGAAGATGGCTGTTTTGAGGTCTAAACTTGAACAAATGGGGCCGGTTAATCTTATTGCCATAGAAGAGCATCGCGAGTTGCAGGATAGATATGGTTTTTTAACAACACAACATCAGGATCTTTTGGCCGCCAAAGAAGATCTGCACAAGGCTATAAACAGAATAAACAGGACAACCAGAGAACTTTTTTTAGAGACATTTCAAAAAATTCAAGTTGAGTTCAGGGGCATGTTCAGGTTGTTGTTTAACGGCGGCGATTCAGAGTTAATGCTTATTGACCAATCCGATATACTGGAAAGCGGGATAGAAATAATCGCCCGTCCGCCCGGCAAGAAACCGCAGTCTATCTCATTATTGTCCGGCGGGGAGCGATCTATGACGGCGATAGCCCTTTTATTCGCGATCTTCAAGGTAAAACCCAGCCCTTTTTGCGTCTTGGACGAGATAGATGCCGCTTTGGACGAGTCGAATATCGATAGATTCTGCAAAGTATTGAAAGATTTCATCAAAACCTCTCAATTTATAATGATTACCCATAACAAAAAGACGATCTCGGTGGCGGATGTTATGTACGGTATTACTATGGAGGAATCCGGCGTATCGAAGATTGTTTCGGTTAGATTCTCGAAAGAACCAGAGACGAAGACGGTTTATCCCGTTAGAGAAAACCACCAACTTTAGTCGGTGGTCGTTACTTTATAAAGCTGATGATGGTTTTCAGCCTGAGACTGATCCGCCCTTGGCGGAAATACCGCCATCAACGCAAACCGTTCGTTAGAGAACTTTGTTCTCTAACGGGATTTATGTCCGGTTGGATTCATAGGCACAGATTTTGTTTTTGCCGGTTCTTTTTGCTTCGTAGAGAGCCATATCGGCCAGATAAATTAAATTTTCTTTATCGAGAGCGTCTTGCGGATATGCGGCTAAGCCGCCGCTTATTGTCATATTCTTGTTTGGTTGCACTTCCTGGCGCTTAAAGGTGTATTCTTCCACGGTCTTTCTTAGAGTTTCAGCTATCTCGTAAGCCTCGTTTTTCGAGACTGCCGGAAGCATTACCACAAATTCCTCGCCGCCATAACGGGCTGCTTCGCCTTTACCGTCGCAGATATTCTTGAGAATGCGTGCTACGTCGCGCAGTAATTGATCGCCCATTTGATGCCCCAAAGTATCGTTGTAGTTTTTGAAATTATCCAAGTCGAGCATAATCAATGATAGCGGCATTTTATTCTCGCAAGCCTTCTTAAGTTCTTCCGTCAGGATGAATTGAAAATAACCGTGATTCCAGATTCTTGTCAACGAATCGGTATTTGCCTGATATACGGTTTGCTCATAGAGCTTGGAATTTTCAATAGCCAAACCTGCGTGGTTGGCGAACATTGCCAGCGTTCTCACATCGTCCTTTATGATTGGTTTTCCGGTAAAGATATTATCCGCTAAAATAATCCCGATCACCTTGTCCTTAGACTTTAACGGCACGGTTACGAAGTATTCCGTCTTAAGCCGTTGCATTGCCGCGTCATTGGCTATCTTTTTGCGCGCGCTCTCGCTTGTAACCTCAAAATTCATTCCTTCAAGCGCGGTCAAAGCCAAAACGCCGCTATCTTCGCGCAAAGGTATTTTTATAGACCGCACTATTTTATCCAGTTCATGGCTGCCTTTTTTGTAATGTCGGTAGGCGTATATTAAATCATCGAGGTTCATTTGCTGCATTTCTATACTTGCCCATATACGCAGCGCTTCTTCGTTGGAATAGGGCCCTATGCCCATTTTGCCTTCAAGAGTGTTATCTATTTCATTTACTAAAAAAAGCATAGCTCTATTGAAGCCCAATCCTTCATGAGAAGTTACGCCGGTTAAGATGATAAAAAGTATCTCGTCGAGATTTAAGGTAGAGCGCATAGCGTTGCCTATCTCGTAAAATATGCTCAATTCGGCGCGAATCCTGTTTAACATATCCTGCAAATTTTTCTTTTCCATAGCGTTAAATAATACTCCTTAAGGCACCAAATGTCAAACATCAAATGTCACAAATGTCAAATTTCTTGACAAATAGAGAGAAATGATGTACGATACCTTTTATCTTCGGGATAGGGTGAAATCCCCGACTGGCAGTTAAAGCCTGCGAGCCCACAAGCAAAGAGGGCAGATACCGGTGACTGGTTTAGAGGCTGGAATCCCGGAGCCAATAGTCCTGATTACGGTAAAAGATTCGCCGTAAGTTTAGGGTGCCGCCGAATGGGGGCATATAGTCTAGATGTGAGAAGAAGATCAAGGATCTTTTTATTGGTTATTTTAAGCTTATCCCGAAGAAATATTCTTCGGGATTTTTTTATGGGGGCATGATATGTTCAACACAATCAAAGAAGCCATAGACGATATCCGCAAAGGCAGAATGATCATAGTTGTTGATGATGAGGACCGCGAAAATGAGGGAGATCTTGTTATGGCGGCATCTTTCGTCACGCCGGAGACAATTAATTTTATGGCAAAATACGGCCGTGGTCTTATATGTGTTCCTATGGAAGAGGCGGATTTAAACAGGCTTGGGATACACGTCTTATTAGAGCAGGGCGGCGGTCATTTTGGAACCGGTTGGGCTATGACCATAGACCTAAAAGAAGGTGTTACGACCGGAATATCGGCGCAAGACAGGGCTAAAACTATAAAAGCGCTGGTTGACCCAAATGCAAAACCGGATGATTTTAACCGGCCTGGCCATGTTTTCCCCCTGAGAGCAAGGGGCGGCGGAGTTTTGGTAAGGGCGGGGCATACAGAAGCGGCCATAGACCTAACTCGCCTGGCGGGTTTGCCTTTGGCAGGCGTAATTTGTGAGATAATGAATGACGATGGAACGATGGCCAGGACACCCCAGTTGATTGAATTTGCCAAACAACACAAGTTAAAGATTTGTACTATAGAAGATCTTATTAAGCACAGAATTTCGTCCGAGAAGTTGATCCAGCGGGTAGAAGAAACGCTCCTTCCAACCGAATATGGCGAATTCAAGCTGTTTCTTTATGAGTCAAAGTTAGACAAGCAATTAAGTGTTGCGCTTATTATGGGAGAAGTTTCCTCGAAGCCAGTGTTGACAAGGGTGCATTCCGAATGTCTGACCGGCGATATCTTTATGTCTCTTCGCTGTGATTGCGGCAAACAGCTTGAAGAGGCTCTGACTATGATAAAGAAAGAGGGTTCCGGGGTTTTTCTTTATATGAAACAGGAGGGGCGGGGAATAGGCTTAAAGAACAAGATCAAGGCTTATGCTCTTCAGGATAAAGGGATGGATACGGTTGAGGCTAATGAGGCTTTGGGATTTGAGCCGGACCTAAGGGATTACGGCATTGGCGCGCAGATCTTGGCGGATATGGGTTTAAAGAAGATACGTCTTATGACAAATAACCCGAAAAAAATAGTTGGCCTTGAAGGATACGGCATCAAGATAGTCGAGCGCGTGCCGATAGAGATATCGGCTAATCCGAGAAATGAAAAATATCTTAGGGTGAAGAAAGAGAAATTAGGGCATGTGTTGGGCAATGTTTAACCCGCCTTCGCGGAATTCTCCACTTATAAGGGTGGGGATGCCCACCAGTTGTTGCTGGTGAGGTCTCGCCATAGGCGGAGATAGCGAGTGGAATTTCGCTCGCCTCACGGCGAAACCGTGGGGAGCCGTGGGCTTCGGCGAGGTTTTCGCCTAAACGAAGCGGCAGAAAAGAATCCACGGGCGTAGGCCCGTGGAGCTTCAATTTTCCCGCCTAAGGCAAACTTATTAAAGGAGGCACAAAGATGATAAAGACGGTAGAAGTGCAGCTTATAGCGAAAGGCAAAAAATTCTGTTTAATTGTATCTAGGTTTAACGATTTTATCTCAAAGCGCCTTTTAGAAGGCGCGATTGATACTTTATTAAGGCATGGCGCCAAGGATTCCGAGATTGAGGCTGTATGGGTGCCGGGCGCATTTGAGATTCCGGTGATAGCGAATAAGATAGCTAAATCCAAGAGATTTGACGCCATAATTTGTTTAGGCGTCGTTATCAGAGGCTCTACGCCCCATTTCGAATATGTGGCAAGCGAAGCGGCAAAGGGTATAGCCAAGGTTTCTCTCGATAGCGGAATACCGGCGATTTTTGGCGTAATTACCGCCGAAAATCTGGAACAGGCTATTGAACGGGCAGGCGCGAAGGACGGCAATAAAGGCCGCGATGCGGCTCTATCGGCTATCGAGATGGTTAATATAATAGAGGCTGTATAAAATATGAGAAAGAGGTCGAAAGCGCGTGAATACGCGCTTCAATTTCTATACCAATTAGACATAACAAAAGACCCTCTTGAAAAAATTTTGCCTGATTTCTGGAAAGGTCTGGAGGTCGAGCCTGAGATAGCGGATTTTGCCTCTATTTTAATTATCGGGACGGTCAGGAATGCCAAAATAGTGGATGATATTATCACCAAGTACGCCAGTAATTGGAAATTGAATCGTATGGCCACCATAGACAGGAATATTTTAAGGCTGGCGACATATGAGCTTTTATTTTGCGAAGATATACCTCCTAAGGTATCGATAAATGAAGCCGTGGACTTGGCGAAGAAATTTGGCGATATGGAATCCGGGAAATTCGTCAATGGCGTATTAGATAAAATAAACAAGGAAGAGACGGTTCATGGAAAGATCGACTGATCTCCATGTGCATACCTGTTTCTCAGACGGAACTTTCAGCCCGGAAGAAGTTGTTGATAAAGCCATTCAGCTTAACCTCTCTTGCGTAGCGCTTACCGACCATGATTGCGTGGACGGCGTGAGGCCTGCTATCAAAGCGGCTCGCGGGACAGGTTTGGAGATAATCGCGGGTGTTGAGATGACGGCCCAGGAAAAAGGCGTGGAAGTGCATATCCTGGGTTTTTTTGTTGATTTGGAAGACAGCGCTTTTTTGGAAAGGCTTAAGCTGATAAGGGAATATAGAGTGAATAGGATTTATAAGATGGTGGATAAGCTCAAGAAATATAATGTAGACGTGGACCCTGAAGAAGTCTTAAAAGTAAGCGGCCCGGGCTCTGTGGGCAGGGTTCATTTGGCGGCTGTGCTTGAGAAGAGAGGCTATGCCGTATCAATAAAAGAGGCGTTTCAAAGGTATATCGGGGATAAGGGCCCTTGCTATGTAAGTCATCCGGATGTTTCCGCCAAAGAAGCGATTGCCGAGTTGAAAAGGATTGGCGCTGTAACGGTTTTTGCGCATCCTCATTTAATGGGGCGGGATGAATTTATCCCCGCATTTATTGAGTATGGCTTGGACGGCTTGGAGGTATATCATTCCGAGCACTCGCCGGCGGTTTCACGGCGCTATCTTGAAATTGCCGAAACGCGCAAGCTTTTAGTAACGGGCGGTTCCGATTGTCATGGTTTAAATAAGGGCGAGGTTCTTATGGGAACAGTCAGGGTTTCCTACGAATTAGTCGAGAGGTTGAGAGAATGCGCCACGCGGATGAACAATACATAAGATTTTCGCTTGATCTTGCCCGAAAAGCCAAAGGCTTAACAAGCCCCAATCCCTGCGTTGGCGCGGTTGTTGTCAAAGACGGCAGAATCGTCGGAAAAGGCTATCATAAACGGGCGGGTGGGCCGCATGCCGAGATTTTTGCGCTAAGGCAGGCCGGTAAATACGCTAAAGGCGCGACGTTATATGTTTCTCTGGAACCTTGTGGACACTACGGAAGAACGCCTCCCTGCGCGGATCTTATTATATCATCGGGAATAAAAAGAGTGGTTACCGCGATGAAGGACCCAAACCCTCTTAATAACGGCAAGAGTCTCGCTTTCTTGAGGAAAAATGGCATAAAAACAGATGTTGGCATATTAAAGCAAGAGGCGGAGAAGTTAAACGAGGAGTTCATCAAATTTATTACCAAAAGAATACCTTTTGTAACTGTAAAAGTGGCGCAAAGCTTGGATGGCAAGATTGCCTCAAGAACCGGAGATTCTAAATGGATTTCAGGGGAAGAAGCGAGGAATTATGTCCATACGTTAAGGAGCCGGACCGACGCGGTAATTATAGGCATCGGGACACTCTTAATGGATGACCCGTTATTAACGGCAAGGCCCATAAGACAAAAGCCCGCGAGGCAGCCGTTAAGAATAGTCTTGGATAGCCGCTTGAAGATTCCGCTTACCGCAAGAATCTTAAACAGCGCCGGCGGAAAGGTTATTATAGCGACAACGGAAGCTGCCGGCGCGAAGAAGATTGATTTATTGCGCCGCAGAGGCGTTGACTTAATAGTGGTTAACCAAAAAAATGACGTAGTTGATATAAAATCGCTTTTAGTGGAATTGGGAAAGAGGGAGATCTCCAGTGTTCTTATCGAGGGCGGCGGAGAGGTTATAGCCTCCGCAATGGAATCCAAAACAGTTGATAAGGTCTTATTCTTTATCTCTCCTAAGATCATAGGCGGAAGGCAGGCGCTAACTTCGGTGGAGGGCGTCGGCGTAAAATGCTTAAAGGACTCTTTTAATCTGAAAGAGTCAAGGGTCGAGAAGATAGGCGGCGATTTCTTGTTTGAAGGCTATATGGAGTATTAAGATATGTTTACGGGCATAATCGAAGAGCTGGGCGCGATAGAGAAGATCGAGGTTTCAAGGCAGCCGTGTTTATTAACGGTCAAAGCCCGGAACATTCTTGTTGATATGAACAAAGGCGACTCGATCTCGGTGGACGGGGTATGTCTGACCGCTGTGGACATAAAAAAAGAAAGTTTTTCGGCTGAGGCGATAAAGGAAACGCTGAACAGGACTACGCTTGGGGCCTTAAGGCGCGCGGATAAAGTGAATTTGGAGGCTTCCCTGAGGATGAGCGCGAGATTGGGAGGTCATTTTGTTACCGGACACGTTGACGGCATCGGAACTATTATCAGAAAACAGAGAGAGAATGGCTCGATATTGTTTGAGATTGAAGCCGAAGAGCGATTGCTGGAAGGCATAGTATGGAAGGGCTCTGTGGCTGTTGACGGCATAAGTTTAACGGTAGCGGAAGTTAAGTCCGGTTCTTTCTGTGTTTACGTGATTCCGCATACGGCAGAGATGACGACCTTGGGATTTAAGGGCAAGGCGGGCAAGGTAAATGTAGAGACCGATATATTAGGAAGATATGTCCAGAAATTCCTAAACCGGAACCAGGGATCAGGTATAACCGAGGATTTTTTGAGAGAAAAAGGCATTATTTAATCTTCCGGCCCAGCTGATTTTAAATTTTACATCCGCCTTAACTCCTCCCAAGCTTATGAGTAGTTTCCCCAAAAATTAGCAGTGTTTTTCTGTAATGTATCCAATTCAAATAAGTTACAGAAAACAAAAAGGTTATGATATTATAAGCAGAGAAACAGCCGGGCGATATTGTTCGAGCGAGGCAGCGGCTTTAAGTTCTCGACGGCGCTCGAACAATAAAGTCGCTGCCGAGTCGAGAACAGCGCTTTTTGTAAAAATTTTTTGGGAATTCCCTATTTATTGACTATAGAGTGTTCTCATGTTAAAATCATTATTTATGTTGAAGAGAAAAATATTCATTGTATTGTTATTGTTTTTTATGGCGCCGGTTTTTTACGCTGCCCCATCCGTGGAATCAAGAGAAGCGGTTGTTAGAAGGGTTATAGACGGCGATACGATTGTATTGGCTAACGGCGAACGCGTAAGATACATCGGCATAGACACTCCCGAAAAGGGAAGGCCGTATTATTGGGAGGCGACGAAAGAAAATGAGCGTTTGGTAAGCGGAAAAAAAGTTGAACTTGAATTTGACACTTCACGAGAGGATAAATACGGCAGAACGCTGGCTTATGTGCGCATTGACGGCTCTTTTGTGAATGCTGAGTTAGTCAAGAACGGATACGCTATGATGTTTACATTCCCGCCTAATGTCCGATACGCGAAGATGTTTTTGGCTCTCCAGCAGGAAGCCATAAGAGATAAGCGAGGGCTTTGGAGTTTAAGCGCGGAAGATATAGAGCTTATTAAAGGCAGTCATAATATTAAGGGCAATAGCGAAGGGCGGACATTTTTGGACTATGCGATTTACAGGTTAAAGCAGATAGCGGATCGAATTAACGCCCGGGTTAATCGTTATTTACCCCGTTAGAGAACAGAGTTCTCTAACGGGGTTTACATAAATTAAAGGTATGGGGTTATTGTTGTTCAAATTAGCGGATGTTATTCTCCGATTTACAGACTGGGACACAATGTAGTTGCTCGATTTATCGAGCACAACATATCGGCCCAATAAATTGGGCAACTACAATATGTTGATCTATTTAGTCAAGAAAAAGGGTTATGACCCAGTCTCCAAGGCGGGTAATGACAATTCCTAATATTGGACAATGACAATGTGAAATTATGCTATTTCTTTAGGTGGTATTAGGAAGGCCTATCCTTTAGGATTAGGAATTCGGGTTACTTTGTAGTATTAAAAAATATCGGGGCGTGGCTCATCCTCCAAAATAATGGCGGATTTCAGCAGAAATTGTAAATTTCTGCCTCAAGTTTGGTAGAGCGTCCGCCGAAGGCGGAAGGTCGGCGGTTATGTATTATGCATATGTGCTAAAAAGCAAAAAGAACGGTAAGCATTATATAGGCCATACAGAAAATATAGAAAGACGACTTTATGAGCATAATGCCGTTACCGATAAATGCAAATTCACTTACATTAGTGGTCCTTGGGATCTAATGTTTTTTGAAAATTTTAGCACAAGATCGGATGCGATGAAACACGAGAGATTTCTTAAATCAGGCAAAGGCAGAGAGTATATAAAAAATAAAATAGCTGCGATAAAGAATGATATGCAGTCGGGGCGTGGCTCAGTTTGGTAGAGCGCTTGGTTCGGGACCAAGAGGTCGTGCGTTCAAGTCGCACCGCCCCGACCATGAATTCGCGCGCGTTTTTATTATGCGAATTCACTCCGAGTTCTGCCGGCAGGATTTTTACCAAAATCCTGCCGGCGTTTAGAACGAGGAGTATATTAGGCAAGAGGGAATTATGAGAGCCATTAGTAACAAAGAGAAATTGCTCGAAACATGCAAAAATAATGACATTATATTTTTGGCGATATTCGGCTCTTTTATAACAGGTAATTTTACAGAAGAGAGCGATATTGATCTCTTAGCTCATTTTTCAAAACCCAAGAGTTTGCTCGATCTTGTAAGGATTGAAAGAGTACTTTCAGAGGTTTTGGGCAGAAAGACAGATTTATTAACCGAAGCCTCTATCAGCCCCTATTTAAGAGACCGGATTAAAAATGAAATGGAGGTAGTTTATGAAAGAGCGGGATGATACAGTATACCTAAAGCATATTTTGGATGCGATTGATAGAATTGAAGGATATCTTTCTGGGATTAGTCAGGAGACTTTTACCAAGACCCCGCTTCTTCAAGACGGCGTCATTCGGCAAACCGAAATCATTGGAGAGGCAGCTAAATTCTAATGCGAGTGTAAGTAAAATATGAACAATTCATTTACTATTCACGATTTGCCTAAAGAAGAACGTCCGCGCGAACGGTTGGTTAGGTTTGGCGAGCAGGCGCTCTCGGCCCAAGAATTATTGCAGCTTATTTTGGGCCGCGGCATTGCAGGTGAATCGGTGGCAGTTACGGCGCAAAAACTACTATCGCAATTTGGCAGTTTGCAAAAATTAGCCGAGGCAACTATTGAGGAACTGTCTTCAGTCAAAGGAATTGGATTAGCCAAAGCCTCTCAAATAAAAGCCGCATTTGAAATTGGCCGCAGGCTTTCCACACAGGTTGCGCCTTACAAAAGTAAAGAGCTTACCGATCCCAAAAAGGTCTATCAGCTGATAAAGAGCAAGCTCAAAAATTATCACAAAGAACATTTTTACATTATTGTCCTCAATAGTAGAAATTGGTCAGTTGCAGAAGTTTCAATTGGCAGTCTGAATGCTAGCATTGTTCATCCGCGCGAAGTATTCGCGGAAGCAATCAAAAACAAAGCGGCATCCGTCATATTCGTTCACAACCATCCATCGGGCGACCCCGAGCCGTCAGAAGGCGATTTAGTAATAACAAATAGATTAGTTGAAGCCGGTAAAATTTTGGAAATAGAAGTGGTTGACCATATCATTATTACAAACAATAGCTTTCTAAGCTTTAAGGAACGTAAACTGCTATGAATCCTGAAATAAACAAATGCGACATTGAATTTTTAATTGATTGCCTCAAGAACGGAAAAGAGATTCCGGAAGTTTATAAATACGCAATTTTCCCGACTAAGCAAAAAGAATATGAGCTTGTCTATGCCGGAAAAATGCGAAAGGAAGATGTGCTTGCGGACACCGAAGAAGCCAAGCCGGTGCCACTACAAATTGAAAAGGTTTTTAACGGTAAGAAATATCCTCTTTACTCCAAAGATTGGCACAATCTTTTAGTTTTCGGTGACAATTTGCAAATTCTCAAAACTTTTAACGAAAACAAAGAACAGCTCGTCAAAAATAAAATCAAAGGTAAAATAAAACTTATTTATATTGATCCCCCTTTCGGGACCGGTGATGAATATGACGGAGCGAAAGGTCAAAGTGCTTATAGCGCGAAAAAGAAAGGGGCTGATTTTGTAGAATTTTTGCGTCGGCGGTTAATTTTATTAAAAGAAGTTTTATCAGATGATGGTTTTATATTTTTGCGAATGGATTTTCATTTCGGCCATTATGCAAAGATAATTATGGACGAAATTTTCGGTAAAGAAAATTTTCTCAACGAAATTACTATAAATAGAACAAATAAACAATGGGAGGGTGTTAATAGATTTAATTCTGCAACTGATAGTTTGTTTTTATATTCAAAAACGCAAAATTATGTTTTTAAAACTATTTATAGGCAAAGGCAAAAGGAAGCAACATGGATAAATGCTCATAGCCCTGGAATACGGTATCCGAGAGAAAGAGTTTTTAATGGAAAAACTTATTTTCCACCGCAGGAAAGACACTGGACGTTTAATCAGGAAACAATGAATAGATATATTAAAGAAGGACGAATCAGGGATAAAAATGGAATACTGCAATACTTACAATCAGGTTTAGAGGTTTGTACTTCAAATTGGACAGATATTCCAGGCTATTCTTCTACAACAGGATATCCAACGGAAAATTCAGAAGTTGTTTTGGAAAGAGTTATTCGCTGTTGCTCAAACGAAAGCGATTTGGTAATGGATGTTTTTGCTGGTAGCGGAACAACACTTGCCGTTGCCGAAAAACTTGGTCGTCGTTGGATTGGCTGTGATATTGGGAAATTGGCGATTTATACAACGCAAAAACGATTGCTTGAAATAGACCAAAGTAAAGATTTAAGTGAAACAAAGAAAAAATATGGCAAACCGGCAAAATCTTTTGCCGTTGTTACCTCCGGGCTTTACGATCTTGGAAAGATTTTTGCATTACAAAAAGACGAATATATCCGCTTTGTGAAAGATTTATTTGAGATTGAGGAAACAAAAACGACAAAAATCGGCGGCATTGACATTGACGGCAAGAAACGGGAATTTTGCGTAAAAATCTTTCCGTATTGGGAATTGAAAAACGCCAGCGTTGACGAAAAGTATTTGGAGGAATTGCACAAAAATATCGGCAAGAAAAGTGACGGCAGATTTTATATAATCGCGCCCGCAAATAATGTCAATTTTATCAGCGACTATCATCAGATTGATAATGTCCGCTATTATTTTCTCAAAGTGCCATATCAGATAATTAAAGAATTGCACAAGGTGCAGTTTAAGAAATTTCGCCAGCCGCAAAGCAAAAGCCAAATTAACGATCTAGACGAGGCAATTGGTTTTCATTTTATCCGCCAGCCAGAAGTAAAATCGGAAATAAAAATTTTAAAAGATACGGTCATTTTGAAAATTCAAAAATTTGAGTCCGCCTATTCGCAAGACGAAACAGGCGAAAAGCTCAAAAACTTTGAAAGTTTGGCGATGTTGCTTGTGGACTTAAATTATGACGGTGAAAAATTTATGATGACAAATTACTTTTTCGCGCAGGACTTGCTTAATCACAAG
>JAZDOX010000123.1:0-12139 GCA_043798215.1 Candidatus Omnitrophota bacterium
CGCAGATTGCTCCTTCATAAATCTCAGATAAAGAAATTATTCGGCCAGTTAACTCAAAAAGGCCTCACGTTAATTCCTTTAAGGCTTTATTTTAAGAAAGGCTTTGCCAAGGTAGAACTTGTTTTGGCTAAAGGCAAGAAGCTCTATGACAAACGCGAAGATATAAGACGCCGGGACAGCGACAGAGAATTGCGGCGGGAATTAAGAAATAAATAACGAGTTATGAGATTTGAGCAATGAGACAAATTTTTCTTAGAACTCGTCGCTTATAACTAAAAAAAGGGGGCGAAAGGCTTCGACTTAGGAAGCTGGATAAGAGTTGCATGCCGAGGGTGTCAGGCGGCCTCGTTAAAACCTGGCAAAAAACTAAACGCGAACGAACTCGCGCTAGCTGCCTAAATAAAGGCAGCACGTTCTCCGGTCTTGCCTGTGAGGCTGGAAGAACGCCGCTAACAGGCTGGTTTCGCCCGCTTAGGTCTTTGGGCGGCGGAACGAGACACTTCAAAGACTAGTCATTGCGGGAGCGGGCCTGCTCGCGCGCCCGCTTTGGCGAATGTCAAATTGTCAGGATAAGCATGTAGTGGCTCTTATTGTGTGACTTAAGGACCGGGGTTCGAATCCCCGCGCCTCCACCATCCTACGCCTTAGCATAAAAAATATTATAGGCTTCGGATGGTAAACCATCGGGCTATTTATCCCCCGAAGCTTTAGCGTAGGGGGACGGATGGTAAACCATCGGGCTATTTATCCCCCGAAGCTTTAGCGTAGGGGGACGGATGGTAAATCGTTAGGAATAATTAATGTGGTATGTGTATGTTTTAAGAAGCGCAAAAGACAATTTTCTATATATTGGTTCAACCAACGATTTAAATAGGAGAATTGAAGAGCACGAGAATGGGATTTGCGCTTCTACGCGCTTACATTGTCCATTTGAATTAGCTGGTTATTTTGCTCTTCGCGATAGAGGAAGAGCAATTGAGTTTGAGAAATATTTAAAGACTGGTTCAGGAAAGGCGTTTTTAAGCAAAAGAATCCTTTAGCTTACGAAGCCCTTTTGTTTTTATGTAAGGGCGTAGTAGACCCGCGCCTCCACCATCCTACGCCAGGGAAAGTGTCGGAGACAGTTAGGCTTCGGATGGCAAGCCATTAGGCTTTTCACCCACCGAAGCTCATTGCTTTGAATAAATAAATTAAGCGTAGGTGGGCGGATGGTAAACCATCGGGCTATTTATCCCCCGAAGCTTTAGCGTAGGGGGACGGATGGTAAATCGTTAGGAATAATTAATGTGGTATGTGCATGTTTTAAGAAAATATCATTACAAGCGGTTTCATAAGTCCCATTGTTTCAATCTAAAGACGTCATTCCCGCAATCTTTTAGCGGGAATCCAGTCACGCAAGTCTGGATTACCCGGTCAAGCCGGGTAATGACAAATTGCTGTAACGACTTATGAAACTGGCTCTAGTATTTATTGCCGCTGTTTTGTTGTTTATGGCGGGTTGCGCGACGGTTCCCGGGAAAAAGGGTGTTGTTGCCCCTCGATTTTTATCGGAAGCCGTGAAGATAAACGGCGTGGATTATATACCCTTGACCGCATTGGCCGAACAATACAGGATGAATTGGCGTTGGGATCCGATTGCCAAAAAGGCAGAACTTTTTAAAGGTGAAGATTCATTTGTCTTTTGCGCCGGATTTGATTACGCTTTTGTGAATGGCAAAGAGATCAAGATGTCTTGCCCCGCATTGTTTTACGAAGGGGCCGCGGTTATACCTTCCGAATTTGCCGTTAATGCGTTTGTGAATTTTTTTGGGTCTCCACAGGTTTCGTCAAAGCCCGCCTCCGCGCAAAGATATGTCATAAAGAAAATAGTCATAGACCCGGGCCACGGAGGAAACGATCCGGGCGCCATAGGTAGAAACGGCCTTAAAGAAAAAGAAGTTGTTCTCGATATAGCCAAGCGCTTAAGAGATGAGTTGGACAACAGGGGAATGGAGGTTATATTGACCAGAGACAGAGATGAGTTTATATCTCTTAAGAGAAGAGCTGAGATGGCCAATTTAAATGACGCCGATTTTTTCATAAGCGTTCACGCTAATGCCGCCAGGCTTAAAGGCGCGCGCGGATTCGAGGTTTACTATTTATCCGACGCGGTTGATGATTGCGCCCGCGCGGTCGAAGCGGCGGAGAACTCATTCTTGAAATTCGACGACGCTTCTTTCTATTTTCGCAATACTAATCTTGAAGCGACCGTATGGGATTTGGTCTATACCGAGAACCGCGAAGAATCTATAGAATTAGCTAAATGCGTCGCCAAATCGGTGGATGCCGCCACCTCGTTAAAGAACCGCGGCGTAAAGAGCGCCCGCTTTTGCGTATTGCGGGGAGCGCAAATGCCGTCAATATTGATAGAGGTTGGATTTATCTCTAATAGCAGCGAGGAAAATAACCTAAAGAATTTGTTATATAGGCAGACTATAGCTTCTGCTATCTCGGCAGGCGTGATTAGCTATAAGAATATTTATGAATCTACGGATGGTTTCACGAAATGAGCCCCGTTAGAAATTATGAAACTAACGAGGCAATATAGGAGGTTTCTAACGGGGTGAAAAATAGCCCAATAGGTGTTTTTGATTCCGGCGTCGGCGGCTTGACAGTGGTAAGAGAGCTTGTGAGAGAGTTGCCGAATGAGGATATAGTGTATTTTGGCGACACAGCGCGCGTTCCCTATGGCGCGAAATCCGCCTCCACGATAAAGAAATTTTCCATCGAGAATGTCTTATTTTTGCTTAAATTTAACGTAAAGATGATAATAACGGCTTGCAATACCTCTTCGGCAATATGTTTGCCGTTTCTTTCGAGATATTTCAACGTCCCGATTCTGGGTGTCATAAAACCCGGAGCGAAGGCAGCCGTCGGTTCGACAAGAAACGGCAGAATCGGCATAATCGGAACATATGCCACTATAGCAAGCGGCGCTTACGAGGCCGAGATAAAGTCCATATCCCCTTCCGCGAAAGTTTACAGCAAGAGCTGTCCTTTATTTGTTCCGTTGGCGGAAGAGGGATGGGCCAATGATGGTGTAGCGGATATTATCGCGGATAGGTATCTTGCCCCTCTTAAAAAAAGAGGAATAGACGCGCTTATTTTGGGGTGCACTCATTACCCGCTCCTTAGGATGGCCATAAAGAATGTTATGGGAGATGGGGTTAATCTTGTGGATTCGGCGGAAGAGACGGCCAGAGAAGCCGGCAGTTTATTGGAGGAGCGCGCGTTGAGATCCTCGAGCGGGAAGAAATCGGTATGCAGATTTTATGTAAGCGACGCGCCTGAAAAATTCAAATTGGTGGCCAAGAAGTTTCTGGGTAAAAACGCCGATATAGTGGAAAGGGTTAAGAATGTTTGAGATATCGGTAAGATTAAGTTTCAGCGGGGCTCACAGGCTTAGGGGATATCGGGGAAAATGCGAGAATATTCACGGCCACAACTGGGATATCGAGGCGTTTGTCGCCGCTGGTAAATTAAACAATCAGGGTATCTCGATGGATTTTAAATTTTTGCGAAATAAATTAAAGACGATATTGTCTGCGCTGGATCATTGCGACTTGAATGAAATCTCATTTTTTAAGAGCAATAACCCCTCAGCCGAGAATATAGCCAAATATATTTACGAAAATTTAAAGAGATCTATAAGATCAAAAGACGTTTCATTAACGCGCATTAGTGTTTGGGAGACGAGAGACTCCCGCGCAGATTATTTTGAGCGAGATAAGGAATAATTCCCGTTAGAAATTTATCTCTAACGGGAATTATTAAAACTACAAGCGGTTTCATAAGTTCCCTTGCTTCAAGTTGCGAGACGTCATTCCCCGATTTATTCGGGGAATCCAGTCATGCTATAAGATTTGATTCCGTGTCTGGATTACCCGCACAAGGCGGGTAATGACTTATGAAATCGCTTCTAATACAAAATAGGGATTGAATTTCTAAAGGGATGAAAGCGGTTATATTGGTTTCAGGCGGGCTGGATTCGGCAACGACGTTATATTACGCCAAGAACAGGGGCTATGATTGCGAATGCCTGACCCTTGACTACGGCCAGAGGCATATTAGAGAGATTGATAGCGCGGAGAAACTGGCTCGTTCTTGCGGCGCGCCCTGCAGAGTCATTAAATTCGATTTGCCATGGGGCAAGAGTTCTCTTTTGGACAGAGGTTTGCGCGTCCCGAAAGGAAGGACTCTTTCTCGTATAAGAGCGGCGGGTATTCCAAACACGTATGTTCCTGCGAGAAACACCATCTTTTTAAGTTTTGCCGTTTCTTATGCCGAATCCGTGGATGCCGGAGCCATATTTATAGGAGCCAACGCCGTTGATTTCAGCGGTTACCCGGATTGCCGCCCGGAATACTACAAAGCATTTAAGAAAGTTATTAGCCGGGGCACAAAAGCCGGCGCGCTCAAGAAAAGCATAAAAGTGATCACTCCGCTTATCACAAAGACTAAGTCGCAAATAATAAAAATGGGAAAAAAGCTTGGCGTGCCGTATGAGCTTACCTGGTCATGTTATTCCGGCGGCGAAAAACCCTGCCTTGAGTGCGATTCCTGCCTGTTAAGGGCCAAAGGCTTTAGGGAAGCCGGATTTAGGGATCCGTTGATTGGAATATGAAAGCCGCCGCGAAGATTTCCGAGATATTTTTTTCTATTCAAGGAGAGGGTGTTTATGCTGGGATCCCGCAGATATTTGTGCGTTTTTACGGCTGTAATTTAAATTGCGCTTTTTGCGATACGCCCGGAGGAAAGATTTTTTTTGAGGAAAGCTTAAGAGAAATCTTGGGCAGGATTTCAAGCCTGGCCGGAGATAACCGGGTCAAAGACATTTCTCTTACCGGCGGCGAGCCGCTTTTACAGGCCGATTTTATAAACGCTTTGGCGCCGCGGCTAAATAAAAGACGCCATAGAATTCATCTCGAGACTAATGGAACTCTTCCCGGAGAGCTAAAGAAGATAGTCGACTTTGTTGACGTTGTAGCTATGGACGTGAAACTTTCTTCTTCGACAAGAGGCAAGAGTCTGTGGAAGGAGCATCGTGAATTTCTGAAGATCGCGCAATTAAAGGAAGTTTTTGTTAAAGTGGTTATTACCGCAGAGACAAAGATATCGGATTTCATAAAGGCGGTTGAACTCGTGGAAAGCGTACGTAAAAGCGTACCTTTTATATTGCAGCCTGTTTCCGGATTTAACGGTTTCGAGAAGATTGCTGATAGCGCTTTCTTGATTGATCTTCAGAGAAGAGCGCTTGCCAGATTGAGGGACGTCAGAATAATTCCTCAACTGCATAAGATAATGGGGTTAAGATGAGAGAGATTGATGTGGGGCGGATAAAAAGCGCTGTGGCGGATCTCGCGGTTTACGCGAATTTATTTCTTAGAAAAGATATTCGCCGCGCCCTAAAGAAGGCGCATTTAAATGAAAAGAACGCGAAAGCGAAGAATATCTTAAAGATTTTACTTGAGAATGCCGATATTGCCTCTTTGGAGAAAATCCCTATTTGTCAGGATACGGGTATGGCGACTGTGTTTTTGGAGATAGGACAGGATGTTAGGATAACAGGCGGCGACTTAAACCGCGCCATTGATGACGGCATAAGACTTGGATATAAAAGGGGCTTTCTTAGGAAGTCGGTTGTTTCCGATCCTTTAACAAGGGCTAATACCGGGGATAATTCGCCGGCGGTATCGCACATAAAAATTATTCGCGGAGAAAAGATCAAGATAACGGTGGCTCCGAAGGGTTTCGGCAGCGAGAATAAGACTTTGACCAGAATGTTCAAGCCTACGGACAAACCAGAGGATATAGAGAATTTTGTCATAGATGCTGTCCGGCGCGCCGGGCCGGATGCCTGCCCGCCGTATATAATAGGAGTTGGAATCGGCGGCACTCTTGATAAGGCGTGCCTATTGGCCAAGGAAGCGCTGCTTAGGCCGATAGATAAACGCAATGGCAAAAGACATATAGCGGCAATGGAGACAGACTTGCTAAGGAAAATAAACGGGCTTAAGATAGGCCCGATGGGGCTCGGAGGCCGGGCGACTTGTCTTGGAGTAAGCATAGAGGTATTTCCTACTCATATAGCGGGCCTTCCGGTTTGCGTAAGCGTATCTTGTCATGCCACAAGAAGCGCCTCAATAACGTTATAAAGTTGTTGAGTTAGCGGGTTAGCGGGTGAGCGGGTTTATTGAATAAATGAAGAAGATAAATTTGCCTTTAGAAGAAAGCCAGATTGAAGCCTTGAAAGCGGGAGAAGAGGTTTTGCTTAGCGGTTATATTTATACCGCTCGCGATAAGACGCATTTAAGGCTTATGAAAGATTTTGATCTCCGGAAGAAACCTGCCGGCAGTAAAAAAATTCCACTTGATTTAAAAGGTCAGATTGTTTATTATACAGGGCCGACCCCTGCTTCGCCGGGAAGGGTAATAGGATCCTGCGGCCCGACCACAAGCGGCAGAATGGATGCCTTTGCCGAACCTTTATTGAGATATGGCGTAAAGGCTATGATAGGAAAGGGCAGGCGTTCGGAGGAAGTAAGGCAGGCGATTAAGAAGTATAAAGCGGTGTATTTTTTGACTGTTGCCGGAGCCGGCGCCTATCTCTCGAAGAGGGTAATCGAGGCGCAGCCTGTTTTATATAAAGATCTCGGCGCAGAAGCGCTTTACAGATTGAAGGTCAAAGATTTTCCCGTGATAGTGGCGATAGATTCAAGAGGAAATTCGATATATTAACCCGCCTTCGCGGAATTCCCCACTTGTAAGGGTGGGGATGGATAGCGAATGGAATTTCGCTTCGGCGAGGTTTTCGCTTCAACGAAGCGGAAGAAAAGAATCCACGGGTGTAAACCCGTGGAGCTTCAATTTTAGAAAGGGCGGATAATGATTACTCGTTTGGATGGAAGAGGATCTGAGTTTTTAAGGAAAGTTAATATATCCCGCAATTATATGAAATTCGCGGAGGGTTCTTGCCTTATAGAGTTGGGAAACACGAGGGTAATTTGCTCCGCTTCGGTGGAGGAGAGTGTCCCTCAATTTCTTAGGGGCAAGGGGACCGGTTGGATTACGGCCGAGTATGGAATGCTTCCCCGCTCATGCCAGACGCGCCTTCAGCGTGAAAGCGTCAAAGGTTCAGTAGGAGGCAGAACCCACGAGATACAAAGGCTTATAGGACGTTCTTTGCGGGCAGTTGTTGATTTGCCCGCGCTTGGAGAACGAACAATATGGGTCGATTGCGATGTCATTCAGGGCGACGGAGGCACGAGGACAGCGGCGATAACCGGCAGTTTTGTCGCGCTTTCCGATGCGTTTAAGTGGTTGCAGAGAAAAGGACTAATCAAAGAACTTCCGATCTTGGATTATGTTGCGGCAACAAGCGTTGGAATAATCAAAGGCGAGGCCGTCTTGGATTTGAATTTCGAGGAAGACTCAAAAGCCGATGTTGATATGAATATAGTTATGACTGGCGCCGGAAAATTTATAGAGATACAGGGCACTGCCGAAGGCGCGCCTTTTGACGACCAAAAGATGCGGGATCTGGTGGCATTGGCAAAAAAGGGCATAGCCCAGTTGATAGAGACACAGAAAAAATCTCTGGGAGACGTTGTTGTTTGAGATTGTTATTTCCTCAAGGAATAGAGACAAGAAGAGAGAGTTAAAGGCCCTTCTTAAAGGCCTTAAGGTAAACCCTGTTAGAGATAACCACCGATTAAAATCAGCGGCTTTTTCTAACGGGGTAAAGGTTCTGGACCTCAACGACTTTCCTTCAGCGCCGCGCGTCGAGGAGAAAGCAGATACTTTCGAGGAGAACGCGGCTGAAAAAGCCCTTAAGATCGCGCGATTCACGAAGAAGTTTACTTTGGCCGATGATTCCGGACTTGTTGTAGAGGCTTTGGGGGGAAGACCGGGCGCGCGTTCGGCGAGATTCACCGGGGAAAAAGCTAACGACGAGAAGAATAACCGCAAGCTTTTAAAACTTCTTCAAGGGGTCGCTTTGTCGGATCGCAAGGCGAAGTTTGTGTGCGTTATCGCGTTGGCGGATAAAGATGGCGTGGTTGGGGTAGTCAGAGGAGAGTGCGCCGGCCGCATAGCATTAGCTCCAAGGGGAAAGAATGGTTTCGGTTACGACCCTGTTTTTATTGGCCGCGGGCATAGTAAGACATTCGCTGAGCTCGGCGCGCGGACAAAGAATTTGATAAGCCACCGCGCGAAAGCCCTCAAAAAAGCAAGAGCGCTTATTCAGCGCCTCCTCCTAAAAGCCTGTCTTTAATCGTGTTGAACAATTTGTTTTGCAGTATCTTTTCAATTGGAAACGGTTTTACGCTGAATTTCGGCTCTTTAAGCGTTCCGGAGAGTTTTATGTCTCCGATAAACCTTCCTCCTTGATCGACTAAGAGATCGCGCAGCGGGCCAAGCAGCGTAGGGCCTTCCAGAAGTTCTTTCGCGAAGTCAGCTGTTATATGAAGAGCGAGTCCTCCATCAAAATCAACGCTTCCGCCATAGGTTAAATCCATTTGCGCCGCGTGCATTTGAGTGTCATCGGTCGCGATGTTTCTGTTTCCCATGGTAAAACTTCCCTTAGCTTCATTGAATGTTATCTTTGTTACCCCGGGTATGTAGAGTATGTTAGCCAGTCCGGCAAAGACAGGCAGTTCCCATAGCTTGCCGTCCGCTATTGCAAATTGCCCTTTTCCGTTAAGTGTATTCAAGTCATTTAATAGTCCGCCGAATTGCGCGGAGGCAAAGAAGAGGCCGCGCAGATCTTTGTCTTTAAATCCGGTGTCATTCTTCCATTTGCTGATATCGATGTTTTTTAAATCCAATTCGATTACGTATTGGGGCTTTTCATGATTAAAGTCTATGGCAAAATTCGCGGCAAGTTCGCCTTCATAAGGCCTGGCCGTTATCTTTGGGATCGAGATAAAATCATCTTTGAAATTTAATTCGGCGTAACAGTCGTCAAATTTAAGTTTCTTTACTTGTATTTGGGGCGATTCGGCTTTGACGTTAATCTTCCAGGTTTTTCGGTCTTTGTTTTTTCCGCTGAAGCTAAATTTTGCCGAGACTGCCCCTCCCGCTTCAAGATTATTTAATAGATCAGCGCTTTTTTTAGGGATGTATTTTTTTAATTCGTTTATATCCGTGGCTAAACTTCCATTAATGTCCAAGTCGGGATCCTTAATGTCGGAGATGGAGCCGGCTATGTGAATCTTTGAATTTCCGCTCTCGCATTCGAGATCGTCGAAGTTTATTTTCCATGTTTTTAGATCTCTCCATCTTCCGTTAAAGCTGAATCTCGCCAAAATCGGCCCGCTTAACCCGGCTTTGTTCAGCAGATCGGCGTTTTCGGAGGAGAGATATTTTTTCAATTCGTCCGCGCTGGTTGAGATATTCCCGCGGATGTCCAGCAACGGATTCTTGAAGTCGGCGAAAGAGCCGGACAGAGCAAATTCGGTATTTTTATATCTGCCCTCTAATTTTTTGAAGGTAACAAGGTCATTAGAAGGATGGAACTCGGTTTTTAATCTTAAGTCATCCGAGGACAGCGCTATATCGAAGTCAGGGGCTTCGAGGTTTGTTATCTTTCCGTTAAGCTTGTATGTTTTCGCGTCAAACTCGCCCGAGACGTCTTTTAAATCAATCGAGTCGGCTTTTGATACGAGTATGCCGCTAAGCGATGTTACCGGCTTTTCGAGGGCGCCAGTCTTTATCGAGCAATTTGAGAACTCGGAACTTAGAGTATAGTCGAGAGGCGTTTTCTCATAAAGCAAGCCGTTTATGTTAAGAGAGGTCTTGCTTTTTCCAGTTATTTGACAGCCTTTCAAATTTTCATTTAAATTAGAAGAAACGAATTCATTTAGCCTCTCGAGGGGCAGTTCGGTTTTGGCGGTTAAGTCAAGACGCGGTTTATCGTAATCTTTTAGGCTTCCGGAGAATTCGATCTCGAGCCCGCGGGAGGTTCCTTTTAATGAATCTGCCCATAACGCGACCTCATTTAAGTAAAGCTTGCCGTTTAGTTTTTCGACGGCGCCGAGCGTTGGTATGCCATTCAATGTGAGCTGCCTTAACAGGATATTGGCGCTGTATTTAAGCGCGGTCATATCTTTAAGGTCAAAGTAGATCTTACCGTTGGCGTCCAACCCGCCTTTTAGAGAAAAATCCCGCGTCTTCAGGTCTATATTATCTATTTTCGAGGCGGCCGAAATCTCGCAGGCTGTCTTTGCCTTGTCCTTGAGGTCAACGGTCATCTTTCCGCTTAAATTCATAGCGCTTTTTAAGGAGAAATTCTCGTTGTTTAGGTCAAAGTTGGTTATTGCCGACATAGTCTCGATTGTCAGGGAGTTTTCCGGAGTGAACGCCGCGTCGAATCTTCCGCTTAAATTCCCGCGCAAAGAACGAAACGGCAGTCCGGTATAATAAGGCTGAAATTCGCCGAGCGGGATATTTTTAAGCTGGAGGGTTAAATCCAGAGTTTTATTAAGCGGCTTAAATTCTCCTTCGGCGGAGATGGAGTTTTTTTGCTTAATGGCCAACTCCGAGGTTAATTTATACTTGATCTTAAAGGGATATGCGATAGAAGCCTCAAGATCAGTATTCTTTATCTCTTTCGAGAATATTGGCTCAAGCGCGCGGTCCTCGAATACGCAATCCGCGTTTGAGACGGATACTTTATACACAAATACCTTTTGCCGTTGTGTCGTATTTTTTCCTTGCAGGAAACTCAAAGACTCAAAATTCCATTTATTCTCGCCGTCTATCGTTAGAATTAATTTAGGAGAGTCAACTTTTATCAGAGGGATTATGAATTTGTTTTCTTTCAGTATGGGCAGATATTGAAAATTTAAATAAAGCCTTTTTATGCTTAAGAAGGGCCTATTATATTTTGGATCGTCAAAGACGGTAATGTTTTTCAGGATAATACCCCTGAAAGGATTATAGCAGAGGCTTTCTAAATTAACCTCGCGGCCTGTTGCCTCAGTCAGATATTTGATAACAAAGGCCCTGCCTTTAATGGGAAGGATGTCCTTGTTTATATACCAGATTGCCAGAGCGCAAATGCCTGTCAGGATAGTCAAAGAGAAGAATAGCTTATATAAGAAGGGGATCTTTCGAAGCATAGGCAAATTTTTTATCCCGTTAGAGAAAAGCGCCAATTTTATCGGTGGTTATTACTTTATAAAGCTGACGGCGGTTTTTCTTCAGAGGCGAATCCGCTTTTGGCGGAAATACCATCGTCAGCGCAGACCGTTAGAGAATTTTGTTCTCTAACGGGATTTATCCGGGCGATTTAATGTTTCGTGATCGCGGAATTCATCTCAGAGAGTAATTTGTCGGTGCTCCTGAATCCCGGGCCGCCCCCGATTATTTTTCCTTTTGGGTCGGTAAATAGTATGGTAGGGTAACCGCGAACGCCATATTTATTGGCTAAAGCGGAATTCTTGTCGGCGTCTACCTTAAGGCATACTAATTTCCGGGATAATTCAATGATTTTCTTATCCCTGTAAGTCTCCGAGTCAAGTTTCTTGCACCATCCGCACCAGTCGGTGTAAAAGTCAATCATAACAGCCATATTATTTTGCTGGGCCTGATTCAAAGCCTCGTCATAGGAGTATAACCACCGCATATCCTCGGCGTTGGCAATTTTGACAATAAACAATGCGCAGGCAAGCGAAGCCAGAGCCGTAAAAAAAAATTTCATATCCATTCTCCGCGTATAATAGTCATTCTTTCACAACGGTAAATTGTTTTTGAGATTTTCAGCCTGAGGCTGATCCGCCTTAGGCGGAAATCTTACATTGTCATTGTCCGATTTAATCGGACAATCCAGACACCGCTTAATATCTCTGGATTCCCCGCATAAAGCCGGGGAATGACATCTGCTAATTTGGACAACAATAAAACTACAATATACATTATCTATTATAGAATATTTAAAGTCAAGGAGAGGGTTGATGAGAGTAGTGCATTGTAAAGTTAGTTCTTGGCAGTTTGTCATGCCCGAATGTTTTAATCGGGCATCCAGACACGCCCATTTCTGGATTCCCGCTAAAAGATTGCGGGAATGACAATTAGTGAAAACTAATTTTACAATGCAGTA